>JAEZBX010000355.1 GCA_023412765.1 Bacteroidota bacterium | reverse complement strand
TGCCCGAGCGAAATTGCTCCAGAGCCTTTTTCTTAATCTCTTCTAAATTGAATTGTTTTTCCTTTTTACTCATATTGTGTCAAAGTTGATGATTTTCTTTCTTTGACACAGTTCACTTTACAGTCTCGATCGAATCCCCTAACTGTTCATTCGTCTTTGCGTCTAACCTACGAAGTGATCTTAATGAGCCGCGGCGCCCTACCTATTAACTATTAGCTAATAACGATTAACTACTCCAATTGGGGGTAATGATCTTCAAACTCTTCCTTTGATCTCTGAATCCAAATGCTACGAAGAGATATCGATAAGACATACGCACCACTATTAACTAATAACGGATAACGATTAACTAATAACGGATAACGATTAACTATTCCATAAAAGGGGCGGTCTGCTCCGGTGACGTAACTCCAGGTGGCAATTCCACTAGCGTGAAATTCCGGAAATGTATTTCTGCGCCTTCTGCTTCAAGGCATAGATATCCCTTCTTTTGAGTAGACTTACTGATCCCGTTAACAAACTTACCATTGACGGAAAGCTTTATGACGCCGTCTATACAAACGACATCGTAGGTATTCCATTGGCCCTTGCCTTTGCTCCGATTCTCAACAGACTTACTGCGTGTGCCCCTGGGGTTGTCCGGCACCGTTTCCACTCCCCCTACCCCAAATAGCTCACCGTGAACATAAGCAATCGGCGGTTCCACTCCATCCTTTGTATTAAGTTTCACCCACTCCAGGTCAAGCATCTGTACCTCCACACCATCAGGAAGGCGACTCTTCTCATCCGGTATTGCACTACTCCAAACGAAGACGCCCGAGTTACCACCCGCTTCCATATGTTTCCATTCGACATGCAGTATAAAATTCTCATACTGCTTTTCACTTCGCATGACGCCAATAGGTTTTCCAGTTGACCTTAGTTCTCTATTCTTGACGGCCCAGGTATCTGGGTCGGTGTTTACATTGATCCAGCGAATCGTGTTTTGTTTCTGCTTGCCAGAAAAAAAATCGTCAGAGCTTACCTCGGTTCCAAACTCTACTTGTATTTTCTGTGCGTAAATAGTGTGACATGCTGAAAACAAAATCAGCGCTATAATTTTTCTCATGTAGTTTCCTGGATTAAAGAACCTTGGTAATTCCTGGTACAGCAATTTCGGGAGGGGTGTATTTGAAATCCCAACTATACTCTTCTGCTGCGGGCCCGAGCGCATGATTCGAGTTGAGTGCTTCATTCCATGTCAGCGTCTGACCACTATAAGCCACCATCCGACCGAGAATTTCAACCATAGTGCTATTCGCCATCATCTCCCCATCATTCATTGGTTTGGAACTTCTTATAGATGCGAAAAGCTCATCGTGCTGGGTTTGATACGGATTATTTTTCTCACCCTCATAAACCCATTTGTTCTTCCCCGTGATCTGGTGAGCAGACTCACCCATATTTGCATATGCATTCCCCAGTGTACCCGTAATTTCGATGGAATTTCTGTTTGAACAACCCGGCTGTTGTCGGCTAAAGCTGAAGCCACGAACGCCATTGGCAAATTCGTATTCAATCGCGAAATGGTCATAAATGTTGCCGAATTTTTTATCGACACGAACCTGACGTCCGCCAGTACCAGTAGCGCGTTCAGGCACTTTATCGCCAAGGCTCCACATCATGAGGTCATGGCTATGAACGATCATTTCAACCAAATAATCACCGGACAACCAGTTTTGATAATACCAGTTTCGCATTTGATATTCCATATCGGTCCAGGATTGTTGACGCGGGAAATACCAGAGGTCACCGCCATTTCTTGTAGTTGATACCGACACAACATTGCCAATATCACCTCTCAGTACCCTCTCAAAAAGTGCGCGCTTTGAATTGTCATAGCGGAAGGTAAATCCAGATACCAACGACAACTTTTTATCTTTTGCCTTCTTGGCCGCCTCAAGCACTTTCCTAATACCGGGCGGATCCACGGCCACAGGTTTTTCACAGAATACGTGCTTGCCCGCATCTATCGCGGCCATCAAGTGATGCGGACGAAACGCAGGTGGCGTCGCAAGCAGCACTACATCTACTCCTGAATCAATAACTTTTCTATACGCATCGAACCCCACAAATTTATTGGCCTTGTTCACCTTAACCTTTTGAGGCACTTCTTCCATAATGGCCTTGTATGATTCTTCAAGGCGATCAGCAAACGCATCGCCCATCGCAGTTAACACGACATTTGGATCGGCGTTGAGTGCCTGCGCTGCAGCTCCAGTACCACGTCCTCCACATCCGATGAGTCCTACCTTAAGGACGTCTGCAGATGCTGGTTTAGCAAACGCTGTATTGATCATAGTGCTTCCTAATACGGCAGCACCGGAAGACTGAAGAAATTTTCTTCGGTCGATTTTAAACGAATCAAGATTTTTCATATGATGCAATTTTCCTTCGCTTTTCAAGATAACAGGTTCGCCGCGATTTACCGCCGGTGTGCTGCGTGCATTTCGAAAGACGCGTACACATCGCGATATGCTAGTTGTATCTTCTTATTTCGATTAATTGAAGCGTCCTGTGAAAAAATCAGGGTTTTCTATCAATAAATTTATTATATACAATCTACAATTGGAGGATCACTTCCATGATAAATTAGGTCGGTTAAACACTGATCGCGCATAGGCTGTTAATACGAAACTCTCTGCAATATGAATTACCAAAACAAACCCGCTGGTCAACCGGCAAATACTCCGAGGAAACCAGCCGGCCCTAAACAAGGTTTCCCACCGAAGGGCGGATGGAACTTACCTACCGGAAATATCTGGTTTGTGTTACTTGGAATTCTTGCATTGAACTATTTCCTGGGAAAAGTTTTCTTCCCTGATCCTGTGGCTCCGGCAAAAGTGTCCTATACGCTCTTCAAGGAACAAGTCAAAAAGAAAAATGTGAAGGAGATCTACAGTAAGGGGTCGTCTATAACAGGAACATTCAAAGAACCTGTCACTGTTCCCCCAATGAGCAAACAACAAAGGGATACACTCACTACAGAAGAGCAAGAAGCGCTGATGGAAAAGGCTGTTGAAGCAGAAACCTTCCTCACTGAATTACCATCTTTTATTGATCCGGGGCTAGAAAAGTTATTATCGGATCACGATGTAGTAATTCGTGCAGAACCTATTCAGGAGGAATCAAATCCAATAATATCATTCCTCATCACATTTGGACCGGCTATCCTGATCATCGGATTTTATGTATGGATATTCCGAAAAGCAAGACAAGCCGGCGGCCCAGGCGGAATGGGTGGTTTCATGGGAATGGGTAGTAGCAAGGCTAAGCGTTTTGACAAGGAAAAGGAAACAAAAGTCACTTTTGAAGATGTCGCGGGTATCGATGAAGCAGAGAATGAGTTAGTGGAGATCGTTGACTTTCTTAAGAATCCGGAGAAATACACACGACTTGGTGGCACAGCGCCGAAAGGCGTTTTGCTCGTTGGTGCACCCGGTACCGGCAAGACGCTATTGGCACGCGCAGTTGCAGGTGAAGCCGGCGTACCTTTCTTTTCTATGAGCGCTTCGGAGTTTATTGAGATGATCGTTGGTGTTGGAGCAGCACGCGTTCGCGACCTATTCAAGCAAGCCCGTGAACACGCGCCCGCAATTATATTTGTCGACGAACTTGATGCGATCGGTCGCGCAAGAGGAACAACCGCCATTGGTGGTTCAAGCGAGCAGGAACAAACGCTGAATCAAATTCTCACGGAAATGGATGGATTCTCCAGCAAGGAAGGTGTCATCGTACTTGCTGCAACGAACCAACCTGATGTGCTCGACAAGGCTCTTCTTCGTCCCGGGAGGTTCGATCGGAGGGTCGTTGTAAACTTACCTGACAAGACCGGCCGGGAAGCAATTCTTAAAGTACATACACGGAATGTACCACTAGCGCCGGATGCCGATCTTCATATCATTGCGTCGACAACGCCGGGGCTATCCGGTGCAGACCTTCGCAATCTCGTAAATGAAGCAGCGTTGCTCGCGGCGCGAAGAGATCAACAAAATGTTACGCTCAAGGATTTTATGGATGCGCTGGAAAAAATTGTTCTGGGTCCGGAGCGGCCAATCTTACTTAGTGCCGAGGACCGCGAGCGGATCGCATACCATGAATCCGGACATGCTATACTAGGACTGGTTGTTCCGGGTGCTGATCCGGTTAATCGCGTAACAATTGTACCGCGGGGCCAGGCATTGGGAGTTACTTATCAGCGACCCGAAAGCGATCGATATAATTATACTGAAGAATATTTGCGCGCGCGCATAATTGGTATTCTTGGTGGTCGGTCAGCCGAAGAGGTTGTGTATGGCAATCGAACAACGGGCGCTGAGAACGATATTGAACAGGCAACGCAAATTGGCAGGGGGATGGTAACTCGTTGGGGTATGAGCGATACGCTTGGCATGATTCAGCTTGCACCAAAGACAAATCAATTTCTCGGGAATCAGGTTTCTGGCACGAACCAACCGTTCAGCGAGTTCACCGCAAGAGCAATCGATGAAGAGATTCACAAAATCATAAGTGAATGTCATGACGAAGCGCGGCGACTGCTCCGAGAACATCGCGATGCGCTGGATGCACTAGCCAAGGCGTTGCTTGAGAACGAAACCTTGAGCGAAAAAGAGATTATCGAAGTCACCGGGTTGCATCGTGGAACTTCGGTGGCGGGTCGGCCTTTGTCAGTTGATAATTAAAAAGCTAGTTGAAGTTTTTTCACCGCATAGGAGGCGCCAAGGCGCAAAAGCTTGTGATTAATTTAATTGAAGGAGATCCGTTGTGTTTTACCAATGCCTCAATCAAAGTATGGATGTTGAGTGACCGGTTCTTGAATAAACATTGCGATTTCTTCGCGCCTTAGCGCCATTGCGGTGAAATAAGAATCTATCTCACCTTAAAAAGCTTCGTACTCAACACTGGTGTTGTTGTTGGAACTGTAGGAGCTTGTTCGTCTTCGGGTGTGACAAAAATTCTTACTGGCTTGAATGAGCTCGTGGTCTCCATCCCACCTTTACGTTTCTTTGAGAATAGTCCTTTCGTAATATCCAGACCGCCGACGTTTAGCGCCCGATTGTCAACCGTCTCCATCCAGACAGTGTAACCTCGTTTCGGAGGATTAAGATCGTTTGCCTCAGGCAAATTCCTTACGTGAAGCTCAATGGCATAGTTATCATTTGGATCCTTTTTGATTTTTACTCCGCCGCTGGCACCTGGCACAGCAGTCGAAGGATTAAACGCTACCTTCTTGGCGCACGATCCAAACATGACCGAGATTAACAGCAATGGTATAAGTTTTTTCATAAATGTGATCGATTATAAGGATTTACGCGATTTCTTTTTCGGGTTGTATGACACGCGCTTTTGTAATTTACCAGATCTTGTCTGAATTGTTATTGAGCCATTTGCATTACGGGCTTTTTTTCTGGCGATGCTGATAGCTTCTTGCCTGTCATCAAAGGATTTTTCCACGCGAGACGCACCTTCCTTTTTAACCGCCCATTTGCCCTCCTTATAAGGGATTACGTAGCGATCTTCGCCATGCTTCTTTACGTCGGTAGAACGCGAACCAAACTTGTTTGCGGTCTCCTGGCCGCGATTGGCAGCCCAGTCTTTCGCACGACTAATACCGGTTGCGATGGCTATCCCTTCATCCATTTTCCTTTCCTCTAATAACGCATTCGCAATTTCAATAGCTTTTTCTCTTACTGCTTTTGGCAAGTTTTTCATTGAAACAGGATAGACTCTATTTGTCCAGGGCATAACAAAATTTGCTAAAACACGGATTAAAAAATTGCGTAACTAATTAGCACTCCTTCAAAAATGTGCCATGAGCGTAATCAATTTTTACCGAGTTTTAGAGGGATTTGCTAACATTTATGTAGAATTATCACCTATCAATGAATAGTATTTTACCCATCATTGTGCCGCTATGTTCAATAGGCAAAACCCAATTTGTCCAAGCCGGACTGAACCTCAGGCGCAGACATGAATAAGTCCCATAATAATCCGGTACGGTAATTTTCGATCATGATGATGATCGGCCCCTGGTCAATAGCAAGGTATGAATCCGCGGTCCAATTTGCCGTGACATTGAACGCATCATAGAACCCGTATGGTCCCCACAACCTATCCCCCACAGTGTAATAAAAAAATCGGATGGCATCCATCGATTCTTCCGGCGTGTAAGGCAATGAAGAAATTGCAGCTGTCGGTGTGATCACACCCAGATCATTTGTCGGAGAATGAGCGGAATAACCCTGATGATTATCGCTTGCGGTCAATCCCCAGTTCTCAGCACTATACCCGACGAATTGTTTTGGATTTTCAACAACGTATGCGTGATTGATTAAGGTATGGTTTACATTTTGTTCCCAATAGTCGCCATACATATCTGAAAGGTTTTGAGGGTTTAAACCAAGAAACGAATAATGCGAAAAGAAAAGAGGTCCGCCATAATCAAATCCCAATGGCAAGTTGATTCCATAGAATTCTTTCCCGCTAGCTATATCGCCATTGCTCGCCCAACCCTCATGATATACATCGCTTTCAATTGGGAACGTAGTCGATGATGCCGCCAGGACATAAGTGATTAAGCATTCGTTATACCCTTTGATCTGATGATTCATGATCCAATCTTTATCTGGCGACCAATGCCAGTATAGAACATCTTCTCCGCCTTTCGTGTACCAGCTCCATTCCACAGATTCCCAGAGCGCATTGATTCTCGAAATAAGATCACTTTCGGCAGGCACCGAACCATCGAGGTATTGTCGCATGGTGAGCAGGCCTTGTATTAGGAAAGACGTCTCCACCAGGTCGCCCCCATTATCATTTGCACTAAAAGGTACAACGCTACCACTGCTGCCGTCGATCCAGTGTGACCATGCTCCGTGGAAACGATCAGCGGACTCCAGAAATGAAAGTATTTTGTCCAATCGGTTCAGACCTTCCTGACGATTGATAAAATTTCTTTCGATACCAACGATAATTGCCATAATTCCAAAGCCGCTGCCTCCGCTGGTCACGATGTCTCCGGACGAGTTTCTTTCACGCGCCATCCCACTCACAGGATGACCAAAATCCCAGAAATATTTGAATGTTTGTTCCTGAATTAGAGTAAGCAATTCTTCATCGGCAATCTCTGGGAAGTCTGGAGTTGGGTCAGGTGCAGTATAAAATTTCTTAGAGTACGAAACAAAAGACTCCGCATTGATGCCTTCGATCTCGTCAGAAATTTCAATCTCGTATTGGCGAAGATCTGAAAGTTTATTGTCAGGAGTTAAGGATACAGTCTTGTTGTCATTGGAAAGAGTGACGGTCACACCTGCATCTCCAAATCCGGAGAGTTCAAAATCGCCTGGGTCGATACTCTCTGGATTCAATGCCGAAGAAAATGTAATATCAAATTTTGGCATGACAGGAATGTTCACCGGGGTCTGCACATTCAATATTTCCTGCCCATTGAAGGTTAGTGAGACAATATTAATCTGACCCTGCGCCGTTTTAAATTCAATGCTTCGCCCCTCAAAGGTTTCTCCTTTCGCTCCGCGTAACTGATTTGATAATTCAATGACATAGCTGCTGTTCGGATCGAGCAACCCAACAGGGCGAATAACGACTGCTCTACCTTCACTGGTAAAACTAAGGTCGATATCGGCCACTGAACTATTGCCCTTCTTCAGAATTATTGCGCTAGCAGCACTCGTTTGGTCGAGTGCTAACGAGAATACAACGGTAAGGCTACGATCAGCTGGTATAGCCTCAGTCACTGTTCCATCAAGCGCGAGCTGGGTTGATCCGGCAAAAGCCTGAACCACTTCCAAAAGACCTGGTGCATTCTCATCATTGTCACATGCAACGATACCTACAAGAAACAAAAACAGAATTTTCGACGCTGTTCGCATACTTACAAAAGTAATGAGGATCCAGAACGCGTCCTGAGATCCTCATTCGTTTAGGTTAAATCACTTGTCAATATTCCATTATTGCCTTCACCTCTTCCTGGGTAAGGGCTTTGTCAAAAATTCTGAGTTCATCAAAAAGGCTCTGATCGGACATATGCCCCCATTCTGTAAATCGTGGCGCGCCGGAGGCGATGGAAAGGATATCGCATCCCGTCCAATCCACACCGTTGAATGCACCTTGAGAAACAATCTCACCGTCAATATAGACCACTACCTTCGAATCAGAAATCGTGAACGCAAGATGTACCCAGTCCGTTGTGGCTGGATTCAATGATGCTGCAGCGCCACCGTCGAACCAGCTGTCCGCGGCACCATCTCCAACATTGAGTTTAAATGTTTGATTTGTGGGGCTACCTTCACGGAAAAAACGGAATCCATTTTTTCTATTGTTAGGGGTTGCCGGAAGATTCGGGTCAGGTGGACCAATAGTTAAAATGCCAGAACGATCGGGTGTGCCATTCAGGTTATACCAAAAGGCAGCGCTAAACTCGTTGTTTGTGATGGTAGAAGTTGGTAAGGTCAAGTATGATTCTCCTGCACCCGCATAAGATCTTCCATATACACTTTCATTAGAAAATCCGGGAGATCCAACTTTGGTGGCAGTAGTTATACTAACCAACTCAACATAATCACCATCGAACGGCATGTAAAATACTTCACCATCAAACACGGGTTGGTAAGGTGGTACTTTCTCAAAGTTCACCGAAGTCGAAGTGCTTTTTCCGGCCATATCGGTTACAGTTATTGTAAGCTCATGAGCACCGTTCTCCAATGTCTCATAGGTGTAATCCGCGATGGCCCTTCTGTAATCTTTGAAATCGCTTAGCGTTGCGATCTCGTTACCATCCAAGACGATCACTACATTTTGTATTTCGATATCATCCGTTGCTTCGAATTGGATATTGATGGGTGCGACATCCTCAGTTACCCTAACCTCGGCTCCTTCACTTGGGTAATTTATTGTTACGGTTGGGTCCGCTTCGTCTGGTCCTGGTTCAACGCGACTGATCGGATCATTTCCCTCATTACACCCCACGGCGAAGAGGATGACAAAGACTCCTGTTGAAATGTATCTTAGTATTTTCATATCAATTCACTTTCAAGGTTTAAGAATTTATTCCGCGGTTAGGGTTGGCAACAAGTCTACCTGATTCTGCGGCAGTGGAAGGAAAATCTTGTCTTCTGAAAAGTTTCTTCCATCGTAACTGAGATCGTCGTATCTGCCTAATCTCACCATATCATAGTAACGTGTACCCCATTCCATCGCCAGCTCAGCATATTTTTCATCCATCACCTGCTCCAGTGTAACCCCAGATAGCGGTGTTAACCCTGCCCTTGCACGCACTGCATTTACCGCCTGGTCTGCAGTCATACCTGTTCCGGTCGCACCCTGTGTTAACGCTTCGGCATGCATGAGTAGAATCTCAGCGTACCTGATGACTATGAAATTTTTGTTTGTTCCGTAGTCTGTACGGCCTGGAGTTAATTGATCCGAAGGTAGATAGTGTTTGCCACTCGCAAACATTGCTCTGTTGAAGTCGTTGATGACATCGCCTGATGGCGTTGTGTTCGAAATCCATCCTGGCAGCGTTGCGTAGTTAGGATCCTTTTTGATTTCGTTGATCCCTCTGTTGGTAAACAGTACACTAGTTTGCAGCCTTGTGGTCTCACCTCTGTCAAGCATAAATTTGATGTATTTCATACTGGGCTCATAAAATCCCCAACCGCTACCTGCACCATCAACTTTTGGTGTCCAGTTCTCAGGACCGAAGAACGCGAATAGATAACTCTTCACGTCTCCTGATCCCTGGCCAAAGTCTGAATATTGGAATTCAAGAATGTTTTCGTTGTTCAGCTTGCCCGGCACTTTGAACAGCTGATAATAGTCAGAAGCTAGTTGGAATTCATTAGAGCTGATGATTTGAGATGTTGCATCCGCCACACCTTGATAATCTTTCAACTCAAGCTCTGCCAACGCCTTTACTGCGAGTGCAGTATAACGAGTTATGCCACCGCGAATATCAGTTCTTTTATTCGGATGCATATTTAAAAGCATAGGTATTGCTTCATCCATTTGAGCGACGATGTACTCCATAACCTGGTCTTTAGAGGATGGCTCAGTCACCAGCAATTCCGTGGGATCTGAAGTTTCTGGAATGAGTATAGTACCCCAAACACGAGTTAGACTAAAAAGCAGATATGCGCGCAGCGTCTTTGCTTCAGCAATATATTGATCGGCCAGCGCTGGGTTGCTCGCATGCTCGCGAAACAGCGTTATCTGCTCAATTGCAGAAGTGGAAATCAGGATATCGCGATAGAGATTTTGCCAAAGCGAATTATACATCCAATAGTCTTTATTGTAATTGTACCTGTCGGTCTCCGCAAAATCCTGCTGGTCACCAAGTCCCCCGGCATTAACATCATCACCGCGCACCGCGATCAAAGGAAAATCCTCCCAACCGCGATCCTGGAACTCAGCATAAGCTCCAATCAATGGGTTGATCATGTTTGCCGTATTGGTGTAATCGGTGTCATCGGTATAGTTGGTGTTTTCGGGATCCTCATCGAGCAGCTCGTGGCATGATACAACGCTTAGCATAACCGTTGTAAAAGCAATTCCCTTTATAAAATTATATATGAGTTTCATAGTGATCATCGTTAGGAATTAAAACTTAACATTCAGTCCAACAGTGTAAACAGCCGGGATTGGATACGTCTGTGTATCTACTCCGTTAGGCACTTCCGGATTGAATCCATTGTAGCGGAATACCGTAAGTGGACGCTCTGCTGTTAGCGATATCCGTGCGTCGGGCATTGATGCTCCAAACAGTGATTTATTGCGTATGTTGTATGCCAGCGTCACGTTTTGTATGCGGAAGAATGAACCGTCTTCAACAAAATAATCACTCATCTTTTGATTCCATCCTTTGCGCAAGCCTGCCGATGATGGATACTTGTTAGAAGTACCTTCTCCGTGCCAACGGTTCTTCGCAAGATCCGCGTCCATGTTTCCATCCGGAGTCCAGATAATCTCACCACGTTTACGATTCAGAATCTTGTTGCCGGTCTGCCCCATCAGATTCACAGACAGATCGAAATTCTTATAGTTAGCAGCAAGGTTGACACCGTATGTAAAGGATGGCAAGTAGGATCCCAACACTACCCGATCGTCATCGTTGATGACACCATCGGCATTGGTATCCTTATAAATAAAATCGCCAGGTACGATACTATTAGGAGAGGCAGCATTCATCGCCGTCGCAATAGGATCTGCTTCTATCTGGCTGGTATTCTGATAAACTCCAGCTACCTCGTATCCAAAGAATGCAAGCAGAGGCTCTCCCACAATACTTCTCTGCCGAAATTCCGCCATACCTCCGTCGATATACTTTTGACCGTACAACTCGCGCGCTTCATTCTTGAGCGTTGCCATGTTCGCGCCTATGCTATAGGTTAGACCATTCGCTAGACCTTCTGACCAGTTCAAAGCCAATTCAAAACCGGAATTTCGAATTACACCGCTGGATCTCAGGAACGTATCGCCCGTGAGTGATCGTAATGAAATCGCCGCGTCTTTCGAGTCGCGTGAATAGTAATCAGCATCGATGGAGAAACGCTCATTGAATAGCCTTGCCGTTAGACCCACATTCCATTCTTCTGTCAATTCCCACGACAAGTACGAGAATGTATTGGATGATACCCATCCCGTCACCAGCTGATCATCAATAGCGGTTGTGGGAAGAGTCAGTGTATTTGCTCCCGAGCTGCCTTCTATCTTATCATTACCAAGTTTTCCCCAGCCTCCGCGCAGTTTCAAGAAATCGATGCCAACATCTTCCATAAAGGCTTCTTCAGAGATAACCCAACCAGCGCCGACTGAAGGAAAGTATCCCCATTTTTCCTGGTATTTAGAGCTTCCGTCAGCCCGCATCGTTGCATAAAGGAGATACCGGTCATCATAGTTATAGGACAAGCGACCGAAATACGATATCCCATATAACCGATGAGCATCGTCTTTTACGTCTTCGGTCTTGATAGTATTTGCCTGATCGATATACCAGGCTTTTTCCTGATGAGGAGATGCAAGATCTTCACCTCTCATAGAAAGCATATCCCATGCTTCATCTCTGAACGAAGTTCCTGCCATCACCGTGACAAAATGGTCACCAAAGTTGGTGTCATACGTCAGGTAGTTATCCCAGATCTGATTGTAATAATTGTCTGAGCGTTTGACTAAAGCAGATATCGCATTTTGTGCTCCATTGGTAAGATAGTATGGAAGATCGACGTTGCGTTGATTCTGGAAGGTAGAACCGAGGTTGTATGTACTTTGGAAGGATAATTTATCCTTAATGAGGTCAACCTTGACGTAAAAGTTTGCCAGCAACTTTCTGATCTTTTGTTGATTCCTGTTAAAATCCATCACGGTAAAAGGATTTTTCCCATCTCTATACCCTAATGTTTGGGCACTGGCATATTTCGTTGGCCACGCCGCGGTATTTGCTTCATCGTATACAGGCATGACTGGAACTGCAAAGTATGCCACCTTCCACGCCTCACCGTTCTGGGCTACAACGTCTTGCCCATACGTAGTCGCATTGCTGAGGTTAAAATTACCACCGATCTTCAGCCATTCAGTTGCCTGGTAATCAAGGCGAGAACGCAATGAAAATCTCTCAAAACTATTTTCTGTGTCAAGGATACCTTCCTGATCGAAATAACTGCCGCCTATAGAATACGTTGTATTCTCTCCGCCGCCAGTCACGCTCAGGCTATGGTTCTGGATTGGCGCGGGTCTGATGATCTCCTTGTACCAGTCAGTATTTACATCCGGAACATTGGGGTTAACGCGGCTTCTTCCGTACCGCTGCATAGCATTTTGAATAAAACCTGCGTCAGCAGCGGAACCTGATTCGAGGGCCATGTTTGTGAACTGCTCTGCGTTAGCCATCTTCAGCACGTTCTGGGCAATCTGGACTCCGTAGTATCCATCGTATACGATCTCAGCCTTCTGATTTATTTCCCCAGTTTTGGTTTCGATTAGTACGACACCATTTGCCGCGCGGACACCATAAATAGCGGCCGCCGAAGCGTCTTTTAATACGGAGACTGTCTCAATATCAGCAGGATTAAGAAAATCGATGTTGTCGAAGAACATTCCGTCAACTACATAAAGTGGACCCTCAGTGTTTAGAGGTACTCCATCCGGATCTACTCTAGGATAAGATCCAACCCCACGCACCCTTATAGTTGGCGATGCCCCTGGCGCACCACTACTGACTACCTGGAGACCGGGTACCTTGCCTTGCAGAGCTTGCATTGCCTGGCCGGTCGGCGTTTTTACGATATCTTCTCCTCGAACCGTGGATATCGCAGAAGTAAGGTCCTTTTCTCGTTGAACCCCATATCCGACGACAACAACTTCTTCCAGCGACGTTACATCAGATTCAAGCGCGACATCAGCCGTTGTTCGGCTTGTTACATCAACAGTAGCGGTCTGGTAACCGACGAAAGTGAACACCAGAGTATTTTCGCCGGGTGCGAGTTGAATAGAATAATCACCATTAACATCGGTCGTGCTACCTTTCGATGTTCCCTGAACTACCACATTTACACCAGGAAGTCCCTCGCCATCTTCGGCGGATGTGACTTTTCCCGTAATGACCTTTTCTGTTTGGCCCCATGCTGGCATGCTCAGCAGGATCGGGACCAATGCCATAAGTAAAAATCTTTTCATAACGTCTTTGTTTGTTTTAGGATTGAATGCGGAAAAATTTAATGAAAAGTCAAGCTGATCGTTAGAAAAACTAACAATACAATCGATTTCAATGTTTATTTCAGATTGTTAAAACGACACCTTTTTTCCAGAAAAAAAACAATAATTACAAACGATGTCGGCTGGTGTTTTGATGTGCGCGAAAATTTTTACCAGCAAAAAAACATCAAATACCTGGACGGATTGTAATCGTTCCCCTTACCCGGATTATCTGGATGCAATTAAATGATTAACACTTGCGATAACGGATTTATCTCCGGCTCCACTAGGCCTCCTATTTGTAGCACAACCGAACCTCCGGGACATCCATTGTAGCCCTCTGATATCTAAAACCCTGCTCGTTGAAAATTTGAGGCGGTATAACTCCCGTCTGTCCTACTCGGGAGTCGAAACAAGAGGCCGATCAGCCTTGACCGTCTTACGCTTCGATTCGCCTTCGGTAATCAACACAACCTCTTCCCATTTGGACAATGGTGGATGATGCCCACGAGTGTTGAGCTCAACGATGCGGGCAGATACTTTTTGCTTAAACGCCCAAACGGTATTCACTCGCAACCCGAGCTGGCCTGCAAGGCTTTCCAGCGTATAATCCTTTTTGCCTGCCACAGTAAGATACGTAATGTAAAAGGCGCGCTCGATAGGGAATTTTATACTATGGAAAATTGTGAATGCCGTAATGGATTCATTATAACCACACCGAGTACACCTTCTTGAAAATTTGTGCGTCCCCTCAAAGTACTTTTCGTTGCTGCATTTGCGGCAATGATACCCTTTTTCCCATTTTAAGTTTTCAAGGAACCTGTAGCAGGCAAGTTTGTCGGGATACAACGTCTGGAACTGATGGTAGTCCATGGTTTTCTCCATGAGCCGCTCATTCAAAACTTCCTTAATACTACTTTTCAGTTTCCAATTGTCCAGGTCAAGCATTGAGTTGATGCGATTTATCTCTATAGCTTGTCTTTCCAGCTTCAGATTGCTCTCTTCAAGTTGACGGTTCTTTTCGTTCAGCTCAGTTGTCCGGTCCAGTACCTTCTGTTCCAATTCACGGTTTACCTGGTCCTTCAACTGCATGTTCCGTTCATGCTGATGAATAATTCTGCGCAGCGCGCGATCGCGCATAGCTTTCAAAATTCGGATACGATCGCCCATCGCAAATGTGAGAAACAACATTTCCAACACAAAGCTAAAATGCAGACTGTAGTGCAGCGGCGTTGTAAACGGAAGCACATTAAAATACACAAGCGTTCGAATGAAAAACCCCATGAACAGAAAACCATAAGCGATTACGAAAAACCTCGCTGGGCGGTATCCGCGATCCCAAACATAAATCGCGGTAAAAAATATAAGGCTTAACGGGATGATCTCGATAGATCGGATATTGAGCAAGGATGGAAATAAAAATACTTCAGCAACAAAAAATACTGATCGGATTACAATAGTCCATCTTAGCAACTTGTCAAGTCTGGGTGCAGTTGCTTGCGTACGAAGGAATCTTCGCGTAAATATTAAAGCCCACAGAATTACCGAATACAGCGTAAAACCTGTAGCATAGTTGTTCCATTCCGGGTGATTTGGCCACAGATATTGAAAACCAATTCCGTCATAGCTCATAGCATAAGCTGCAACGCTCAGGATATACATGATATAGTATATATTCTTGATTTCCTTAATGGCGAGGAACACGAGAAAATTGTATAAACTGATAATGAGGATCATGCCATAGAATGTCCCAAACAAAAAATACTCATTCAATGCATAGTCGATAAACCTGTCCACCGAACGCAACGCAATCCGAATGTCTGCAAATTCGGAAGACCTTACCTTGAAATAGTATACCATCACCGTATCTGATTTGATGGTCAATGGTATCTCGAAATTTTTATGAGGGATAATGCGATTCTCAAATTGCATTGCATCACCCATTGTTACCTTTTCGTACGAACCTCGAGTCCCTGGAATATAGGCTGTGATGTGGTCGATCGTTTGATCGTAAAATTCAAGCAGCCATACTTTTTTAGTTGCGCGTGTATGACGGATAGGAAGCTTGATCCAGTAAGATGCGTTAGTCTTAAAATCTTTGTTTTGATATCCGGGGTTTATGGAAAACTGATCAGCAAATTCGGGAGAAGAAATCTTACCGAACTGGAAGGAATTGGTTGTATCGCAAAAAAATTGAAGTTGATAGGGCATGAAATTGTGCTCAATGACGCGATCATTGATGGTAACAATGGCGGCCCGGGAAACAATGCGTTTCTCCGGATAATTTTGCCCATTAACCTGAACAGCAAGGCACAATATCCAGCAAACAACAACGGGTGAACACTTCATTGCGCCAAGTTATTGTTTTTTTGGTAGGTGTCATATTGCAACAAATAACCGCAAGGACGCAAGAACGCAAAGAGGTTTTGATGACAACGATCTTCACTTACCTAACCATATTTATAGCAATTCTCGGACTTTCTGGCTTGGGTATGTATGCAATTGCCACCTATTTTTATTTTAAGCACCTTTCGCCAAAACACACGCGCCTTAGCGCCTTTGCGGTAAAAAACCTATCGGAGCCTTTCTTTTACTGTCCCGCAATTCAGCATCTTATCGCCAAAATATGGGTTGCGAATTTTTTCGTTATCACTGAGCCAGTATGCGCCTTCGTTGTTAAAGGCCATAGGGCAATATTCGTAAAATGCCTCTTTGCCTCCCAAGCCAAAAGCCTTGATACTTTTGTACAGGTTATCGGACACGGTACTAAAAGCTTCGCGTTGCTTTTCAATATCCGAACTTCCCTCAATCTGCTTTAGTGCATTATTGATCGGAGTAAGGTATGCCATCCAATCATTATGCGCCTGCCCTTCCAGCAACTTCATATCAACACTAGCAACGGCCTGGCTGGTGGAAGCTGCTTCAGACTTGACTTTATCAGGATCGGATTCGACAAAAGCCTCCTTCAATGCGTTGTAGCTCGTGAACACTTCCGCCAACTGATTTTGAAAGTCTTTAGAAACGTCGAATTGAGGTGCACTCGATTCAGCAACCTCCTGGTCCGACGAACTTTGATGTTCGTGATCGTGCGAGGCCGAATCGCCGTTCTTGTTGCCCGAACAAGCAATTGCCATCACGGCGATCACCACAAGAAATAGGGAGGAAAGGATTGATTTCTGGTTCATAATATTTCTTTTCGTTTATTCTTAAGTAGTCTAAGCCTGTTCAGCCTTGTAGCCGGCCTTCTCCAACGCCTGAATTACTACATCCTTATCACTTTCAGTTTTTACCGTAAGTATTTTTGACGGATCAGTCAAATCAACTTCCCAATTTTGCTTTCCAACGGCCTCATCAAGATAAGGGGTAACCGTCGCAATACAGCCCGTGCATTTTATATTTGTCTTGAATTTTTTTGTCTCCATCTCTCGTCTGTTTTATTAGTTATCAATTATAATTCCCGTAATGTGTGTGAGAACCTATCGCTCTGGCCTTCTTTTAGCCGTTTTGGTTCACCATCTAACACTTTACAATTATACATAACAACAGCGCTTTAAGTTTTACACTTTTGCGGCATAGGTTTACATGATTTCCTGATCGAGGGCGCTAATTCAAGCGGATCAGCGATGGTTTACAACCTGCGTCAGCCGGCAAAAGTTCGTTCATTCTTACTTATAATTCGAGTGACAGCTGATCAAAAGTCTTATTGTTCATTTCATTCTTGAAATTAGAAATGGAGATGCCAAGCAGACGGATGCGTTTTTCTTCCAGGTCTGTTGCATCCAGCAATTTCTTCGCAGTTGCATAGATGGCTTCAAAATCGTCCACCAGGTGCGGCAAAGAAACACTCCGCGTAATCGTCTTAAAATTATGATACTTTATTTTCAACGTAATTGTCCTGCCCTTCAGGTTATGTTTACCCAATCTATCATGAACGATTCCCGAGATCTTTCTCAACTCCTCGTACATATCTTTTGGATTCTTTAGGTCGTACGGAAATGTATCTTCCGCACCCACCGATTTGGACTCACGGTGGGGCTGTACGGAACGTTCATCAATTCCCCTTACAATTCTAAAATAAAATCTACCCGACTTTCCGAAATGCTTTATCAACTCAGACTCGGTCAATTTCTTAAGATCAGCACCCGTGTGGAGGCCCATCTTCTTCATTTTCTCCGCGGTAACTTTACCAACACCAAAAAATTTTTCAACCGGTAAAGACTCCATGAATTTTTCAATTTTCGAAGGTCCAATAAAAGTCAACCCATCGGGTTTGTTAATGTCAGATGCAATCTTAGCAACAAACTTATTTACCGAAATACCAGCCGATGCTGTCAGCTGCAATTCCTCTTTAATCGCTTTTTTGATCAGCTTGGCTATGTCAATTGCCGATCCTATGTTTTGCTTATCAGTTGTCACGTCGAGAAATGCTTCGTCGAGAGACAGAGGCTCTATGAGATCCGTATAACGGCAAAAGATGTTGCGGATATGCTGCGACACCTGTTTATAAACTTCAAAGCGGGGACGCACAAAAATGACGTCCGGACAAAGTTGAACCGCTTGTTTGGAAGACATCGCCGAGCGTATGCCAAATTTTCTAGCTTCGTAACTCGCTGTAGCAACAACCCCGCCCCTTCCCTCAGGAGATCCACCAACGGCAATGGGTTTAAGGCGGTATTCAGGGTTGTCGCGTTGCTCGATAGAGGCGTAAAACGCATCCATGTCGATGTGAATGATCTTGCGTTGCACACTTGAGCTATCCATTCATTATTAGATGATCACAAATATAAAACGGGGCATCATTTAATACTCGGTCAAAAATTTTGAATAAAGTGACAGACGGCAATTGCGGCGTCAAACAACCTTGATATATTCAATGTTATTCGATCACAATAAAGAAATGCTATGAAACAAATCACGCTACCATCCCTCGCCTTACTGTTGGCTATCACGGCTGCGGCACAGCGACCAAATCCAGATAAAATCGAAACCAAGGCCGGGCCCCTCACGATTCAGCCGGTTTTCCACGGTAGCCTGGTCCTTACCTGGAACAATAAGACTATCTATATCGATCCATATAATGGTGCAAAAGGCTACGCGGGATTAGCGGCTCCTGATCTTATTCTCATTACAGATATTCACGGCGACCATATGAATGTCGAAACGTTGAACGCCATCGAAACGTCGAAAGCTAAATTAGTTGTGCCGCAGGCAGTAGCCGATCAGTTGCCCGAGAACCTGAAGTCGAAGGCCGTTGTATTAAGCAATGGAAACAAGATCACGGAAGCAGGTGTGTCTATTTCGGCGCTACCAATGTACAATTTGCCTGAAGATGCCAACTCCAGGCATACGAAAGGACGTGGTAACGGATATGTTCTTAATCTCGGTGGTAAAATGGTTTACATTTCTGGCGACACAGAAGACATCCCAGAAATGCGCGCATTGAAAAATATTGACATCGCATTTATTTGTATGAACCTCCCTTATACAATGGATATTGATCAGGCAGCGAGCGCGGTTCTCGAGTTCAAACCGAAAATTGTGTATCCCTATCACTACCGCGGTCAGGGAGGGCTTAACGATGTCGAAGGATTTAAGAAACTCGTCGATGCAGGGAAGGCATCTATTGATGTAAGACTTCGGAACTGGTACGCGGAATAAATAATTCAGACTTACCACTTACTACTTACTACTTACTACTTACCACTTACCACTTACTACTTACTACTTACCACTTACCACTTACCACTTACTACAATTCCACGCATCAAAGGCTCGTCAGATAGGCAACAACATCAGCGAGCTCCTGTTCACTCATACCCAGCGATGATGCATCAGGCATTAAACTCTTTTCAGCCTTTTGTCTCGATTTGATATCTGATGTAGCAATGCTTCGAACGTTTCCCCCAACGTCTTTAATAACTACGGTTTTTTCACTATCACCGATTACAAATCCAAAGTGAGATTGACCATCCATAGTATTAATCGT
>JAEZBX010000352.1 GCA_023412765.1 Bacteroidota bacterium | reverse complement strand
TTTCAATCCTGAAGATTATCCTACCGAGTTTGGTGGTGCAGGGTGGAGCTGGCTTAGCGTTACTCAAGAATTCAGGGGCTCTTATGACATTAACGATAAGCGTATTCCGGGCACTTTTATGGATTCTTATCCTACAGCCCGCACTAAGAAAGATAGCAACGGAAACTACCCGATTGTACGTTGGAGTGCAACTGCACCGTTCAATTTGTCGCGGTTTGGAGGAATTGTCGATCCGAATGCCGACCCGAATGATCCATCACAATTGGTCTTTGGTAAAGGTTGGTCAGCAAAGCTTACTGAGGAAAATATCGGTGCGTATCAGAACACGGAAAGAAATACAATTTATATGCGATTCGCTGATGTATTGTTAGGACATTCTGAAGCTTGCAATGAGAGTGGTACAGGCGATCCATTCCTGGGCATAAACGAAGTGAGAGATCGCGCGGGCTTGGCGCCGCTAGCTGGCCTAAATCAATCAGATTTGAGAGATGCAATTATTAAAGAACGAATGCAGGAATTTGCTTTCGAACAAGTGATGTATCCGGAGTTGAGACGCAAGAGTACTTTCAACGGCTCGCCCGATTATCTCGGAGATGAGATCAAACATTTCATCGAGAAATATGGAGTAGTGCGCCAGCTTAAGGAAAGTGACTATGTTCTCCCTATCCCGCTCAAGGAAATACAGGGGAATCCGAACGTCACACAGAATCCTGCATGGCAATAAATAAAGATTTGGGTTTAAGTTTTAGAGGCTGTCTTTTAGATGGCCTCTTTGTTTTTGAGTGATTAGCAAAATGGTTATACCATAGTCAAAAGAGCAAGCGATCATTTTCGAAGCACTTTTCATGAAGAATGGATCAGGTGATTAATTCTGCGGCTCTAGTATTGCCTCGCGCTGTTTCTTTTTAACGGCTTTAGGCTTTTCAGAATTCGCCTTTGCTTTTTTGTTCGCTTTCTTTTTTCTACCCCACCAAATGTATACCCCGGTTACCGGCAAACTAGCGCAGAGAAGGCTGGCGAAGAAAGCAATGAATTTTCCGGGAAGGCCGAGTATAGCTCCAGTGTGGATATCATAATTCATGCGCAGTAACTTGTCGGCGGCTTTTGCCTCAGGAAATCTTCCATAGATATGATCGACCGGTACCTCCTCCATTGTATATTGATCATAATAACGATAATCAAGCTTCCAATATGTTTCATCATTGGGATTGGCATTTGCGCCGATCACCGCTGCCTTAGAATCAGGAATATGAACCTCAATAGTTTTAGCCTCGGGATATTTTGCTTTCATATCCGCGTAGATTTTGTCGATCGCAGGAATATCGCCTTTGTATGTTTGCGTGGTGTCAGACAATGGCTCTGAATATACCAGCGACTTTTCTCCACCAACTGCTGCGTACAAACCATTGGCAAACCATTGGAATCCCCAAACGAGACCTGTAAATGCGAGGATCAGCGCGATAGCAGAAACATAAAATCCAAGAACATTGTGGAGGTCATAGTTGAGCCGTCTCCATTTTGCTTTCCACCGGATCGTTACGCGCTGTTTCGTATCCTTTTTCTTTCTAGGCCACCAAAGAACCAATCCGGATACGAGCATTACGATAAAGCACAACGTTGCGCTAGCAGCGATGGGTTGACCAATCTGCGGGGGAAGCCATAAGTAAAAATGTCCATCGAGAATTAAATTGAAAAAATCGGTTGACATGTCCCTGACCTCAAGCACTTCCGCAGTGTATGGATTCACATATACCAGGTAATAATATTCAGGATCCAGGCTGTAAAAGATTACCATTGCGGAACGCTCTGGTCCAAGATATTGCACCGCGTGAATATGTTTGTCAGGTAACTGTTGTTCGGCCGCTGACTTTAAAACGGACGGAGGAAGAAATTCCGTTGACTGCTTTTCGACAAATCTGAACGATTGCGTCAGATCTTGTATTTCTTTCTGAAACGCATAGATACAACCGGTAATGGCTATTACAAAAACCAAAAGCCCGGAGGTTACTCCGAGCCAGAGGTGTATTTTTCCAATTACTTTTTTTGCCGTCATTTTTGTTCGTTACGGTTTCATTATCCAATCAGAACCTGTAAGCCAGGCTTAAGACCGCGTTTCTCGGTTTTTGAGGATTAATTGTTGAGTAACCGGTGTAATATTGTTTGTCGCCTACGTTGTTCACATTGAGTGCAATGCGGAAGCTGGGTGCATTGTAAAATAGTGTAGAATTCAGGACCGTGTAGCTAGGAAGAGTGAATGTGCCTGTAACCTTGCTATCCAAAATATTCAGTTCGCTGGAATAGTTTCCGCCTACGCCGAATCCGAGGCCAGTGAGCAACCCGGACTTGATCGTATAGGTAGCCCAAACGTTGACAAGGTCGGAAGGACCTGCATAGATCGGCCTGCGACCAGTTTCAAGCCAAACGTTAGCTTCATCGCCATCAAGTACTTTGCTTTCGTTGTGACTGAATCCGGCAATGAGATGTAATCCTTCCACGGGGCTTGCGATTAGATCAACTTCAATCCCTTTACTCTCAACTTTTCCTCCCTGGAGGGCGTTGTTAATATTGGTTGGATCGCCGGTCACGACGTTTTCAAGTTTGATATCATAGTAGCTGACCGTGGCAGTTAACTTGTCGGAAAATAAATTCGACTTGATACCAAATTCCAGTTGGTCTGCATGCTCTGGTTTGAATGTTTTGGTTCTTGGATTAGTGCCGTCCTGATCTGATATCTGACGTGGAGCGACATTTTTAAATCCATTCATATAATTGGCGAAAACCGACAGTTTATCCTGGATAGGTTGGTAGATCAACCCGAACTTTGGTGATAATGCAGTCTGATTATAATCATCGTCGTTAGTAGTTATACTTCCCTCAGTGTCGAAATAATCAACGCGCAGACTTGCCATTGCCAGAAGTTGAGGTGTGAGATTGATAACGTCTGAGATATACGCGCTGTATGCAGCATCCTTAGAATTGCTATTGCTTATCCCGGTAGTGGAAAGCAAGTTATCGATGGACGACCGTGTTAGATAATTCGGCGCTTGTTCTTCACCGGTATATGGATAAATGTAGTTGACGTCACCCTGAGGATTCACATTGTGTACCCACGCATATCCGGAACTGTTATCGATAAGATTTCTGCTGAAGTAATCCAATCCTACGACTACCCTGTTTCTCATGTTTCCGAGGGTGAAGTCGCCGATAAAGTTTTGTTGAATATCGGATGTGATGATATGACCTTGTTGATCGCTGATCCACAATGCAAATTCTCCCAGGCCATTTTCATTGTCATACAAGTAAGAATAGTATCCTTCAGCTTTTGTTTGCCCCCTTGAAATCACAGTTTGTGAGGTCCATTGATCATTTATCTTGTATGTCATCTGACCCTGCAAGTTATACCGCGGATTCTTGATCGACAGATCGTTGCTGGTCAGAGATAATTTAGGATTGTAGTTTAGCTCCGACAGGTTTGCAAACTGAAGAGGTGTATTACGGCCGAGGAACAACATCGCCGGGTTGGTTTTCTCTTCTTGCATAAATTCAGTCACAACCAGGAAAGAGAGCCTATCATTGGCTTTAAACGCAACGGTTGGGCTAATAAAAAACGAGTTTCTGAAACCGGCGTCCTGAAAACTGTTTTCTGTGTGGTATGAGGTGTTTACTCTTAAGATAATGTCGTCATTTTGTAATGGCGCGTTGATGTCAGCTGTAACCCTGTTTAGGCCGAAGCTTCCGGCTGTATAAGAAATTTCACCACCAAAGCCTGAGTATGGCTTCTTCGTGACGGTGTTGATCAATCCGCCATAAGAAATCAGGCTGCTTCCGAAAAGGGTGCCGCTGGGCCCTTTGATGACTTCAATCTTTTCGATATTTGCAGGATCAAGACTTCCACTGGTAAGACCAGGTAAGCCATTAACCATGGTAGCCTGAGCTTCAAAGCCACGAAGGGCATAATAGGAAGCGCCATCGCCAGATGCGCGTCCGGTGGACTCCCACAACTTGTGGACACCGGGCACATTTTTCAGGGCATCATCGAAATTTGTGATGTTCTGCTCTTTAAGAAGGTCGGATGAAATGGCGTTATAGACCTGAGGATTTTCAAGATACTTCAAAGGCATTTTAGAAACGTACGGGCTTTCCAGGTTTTGCCTTCCACCAGAGATAACGATCTCTTCTAATTCCTGGGAGCTCTCTTTTAATTGGAAGCCAACATTAGTGGTCTCGCCAGCTCTTACACTAACGGACTGCTTTTGCGATTCTAATCCAACAAAGGAAGCGACAAGATTGTAGGTGCCGGGCTTCAAGTTTCTTATTTCGAAGTGACCATTGCGGTCAGCAACTGCTCCCCGCGCACTTGATTCGACTTGAATATTTACATATTCAGCAGGATTGCCATCAGAAGTCTGGATTGTTCCTTCGATGGATCCGGTACTTTGGCCAAGTACTGCGAATGTTGCCAAAAAGCTAAAAACAAAGAAAATTGTG
>JAEZBX010000311.1 GCA_023412765.1 Bacteroidota bacterium | reverse complement strand
CAAATTGTGCATCAAAAGTGAGGAATACTTCTCTCAAAGCACTTAATTGGAAGTTGACAAAGTAGGATTAATAGTTAATAGAAGGTAGGTATAGACAGTCCTTATACCTTATACCTTATTCCCTATTCCTTTCTTTAAAATATTTGACAAACCAGGATTGCTTGGGAGCCATCAATAAAATCAGGGAGACTTTACTCCTCAAGTGACAGTATTTCCCAGCGTAATACCAATTCCCGATTTGCTACCAGAATATTCCCGATTTGCTACAACTTATTTTTCGGTTTTATGATAAAAACTTGCACGCATACTCTACTATAACGAATACGGTTGTAGACGCTTTTGAGCCCCGGTATTTTTGTAAAAGCAAATTGGCTCAACTATGTCTTTAAAGCGCGTCATCCGGAACGTTATCATTGGCGATGACAAGTTTATTGAATCTTACAGTGAGTTCCGACAAGCGCTACTCTCAGGAGAGTTTGCCATCGTCGGTATAATATTCTGCATCGTAAGTACCATCTTCAATTACAGAATAGGGTACATTGAAGCGTTGCCAGTATTGGCCGGAACTGCAGCATTTCTAGGGCTAACAATTTTCTGCCACAGGCAAGGCAATCACATGTTGGCCAACTACATTTTACTTGCCACGATGAACGTGGCCATTTATCTTCTCGCATCAAGCGAATCGGCAAAAACAGGATCTTTCTTATTTTTTATAGTAAGCAGCATTGCATCGTTCGCGATCTTTAGTTACCAGGAGCGATTGCTTTCAATAATTTTCGCTGTCTTTACCTATGTGCTCTTCACACTAGCCTACTTCGTGGACTTCAGCATTCTGCCACACCGCGATTACAGCGATGATATTTTATTGTTTTGCATCATAATCAACTTTTCAGCAGCATTACCCGGAACGGTAATGACCGTGTACTTACTCAAAACGCTCAACCACCACAACGCAATGGAGTTGGTTGAAAACAATATTCTTCTTTCAAAAACGAATGAAGAGCTTGACCGCTTTGTATATAGCACCTCTCACGATCTGCGTGCACCGCTCAGCTCTATTATGGGCCTGATCAACATCACGCTTGATTCTCAAAATCCCAATGATGTAAAAAAATACCTCGCTTTGATGAAAGATCGCGTGCACTCCCTGCACGATTTTATCAAAGACATTACCGATTACTCTCGCAACAACAGACTTGAAGTAAAACGAGAACCACTGAAGTTGGCTGATCTCGCACACGAGGTTTGGGAGAGCCTGAAATTTTCGCCGGAGGCAGAAAATATTGATTTTAGAATAGATATACCCGATGATGTTTATATAGAGTCCGACAAGAATCGACTTAGAGTAATTATCAGCAACCTAATCTCCAATGCTGTTCGTTACCATGACCTGAAAAAGGACCAGCAGTATATCCGTATGCATTATCAAATGAACGGCCGTGTTGCTTATATAAAGGTGGAAGACAACGGTCAGGGCATCGCCACTGAGTATCACACTAAAATATTCGAAATGTTCTTTCGGGCGAGTGAGGAATCGAAGGGCTCAGGCCTTGGACTTTATATCGTCAAGGAAGCCCTGATGAAATTATCCGGAAATATAAGTCTTGAATCTAAGGTTGGGGAGGGGACGACGTTTACGATAGAATTACCACAAAGGAGCTGACAACTCAGCTGACAGCCAACAGCATTCAGCTGACAGCTTTAAGGCAGAAGGCAAAAAGCAGAAAGCTAAACGCTGGCGACTGCCATCGATCGTGAACAGCAAAGAATTCCGAAAAAATTAAAGGCAAGCAAACCCGTTCTTCTTCGCTACAGGGTCCAATAGTCATGGCCCCACACCAAGCGTTTTGCTTTGTGCGTTTTACCCCCTTTTCGTCCTTCTACATCTTTTTTGTGCTACAGTGTACAATAAGTTGCGCAGCATTGCCGAACGTTCTGCTTTTCGCTTTTTGCGTTCTGCCCGAAATTTTTTCCTGCCTAAAAGCTGATAGCTGATAGCTGACAGCTGACAGCTACATGCTATCTTTGCTCCTTATGGCAGTTCAGGAAGACAATCTTTTAAAGAATATCATTGCCCACGCAAAGGAGTATGGGTTTATTTTTCCATCGAGTGAAATTTATGATGGGCTTAGCGCTGTGTACGACTATGGTCAAAACGGCGCAGAGTTGAAGAACAATATTAAGGAGTACTGGTGGAAGTTCATGACTCTCCTTCATGAAAACATTGTAGGAATAGATGCTGCGATATTTATGCATCCAACCACCTGGAAGGCTTCTGGCCACGTGGACGCTTTCAATGATCCGATGGTCGACAACAAGGATTCTAAAAAAAGGTATCGCGCCGACGTTCTTATTGAGGATGCCATTTCAAAAATGGAGGACAAAATTCACAAGGAAGTAGACAAGGCAGCTAAGCGTTTTGGGGACACATTTGATCGTGAGATGTTTCTGCAAACCAATCCGAGGGTAAAGGAATATCAGCAAAAGATAGATGAGACGAATACTCGACTCAAGGAGGCTATGGGTTCTTCCGACATGGCGGCGATGAAAAAAATAATGGAGGACCTTGAAATCACAGATCCAATTTCGGGCACAAAAAATTGGACTGACATACGACAATTTAACCTCATGTTCTCCACTGAAATGGGATCGGTCGCCGAGGATGCCAACAAGATCTACCTACGACCTGAGACTGCACAGGGAATATTTGTAAACTTTCTGAACGTGCAGAAAACAGGTCGAATGAAACTTCCATTCGGCATTGCGCAAATAGGTAAAGCCTTTAGAAATGAAATTGTCGCGCGCCAGTTCATTTTCCGAATGCGTGAGTTCGAACAAATGGAAATGCAATTCTTTGTGAAGCCCGGTGAGGAAATGAAATGGTACGAGTTCTGGAAGGAAAAAAGAATGAAATGGCATCAGGCACTTGGACTTGGTGCAGAGCACTATCGCTATCACGACCATCTTAACCTCGCTCATTATGCGAACGCTGCCTGTGATATACAATTCAATTTTCCTATGGGGTTCAAAGAATTGGAAGGAATTCATTCACGGACTGATTTCGATTTGAAAAGTCATGAAAAGTATTCCGGAAAAAAACTGCAGTATTTTGATTCCGAAGACAATCAAAGTTACATCCCATATGTAGTAGAAACATCCGTTGGCCTCGACCGGATGTTCCTTT
>JAEZBX010000304.1 GCA_023412765.1 Bacteroidota bacterium | reverse complement strand
CCGTACACCAGGTAATTCAATATCCTTACACGGTTGAAGCACAGAAGAAATTTTTGATTGAAGAGTTGACTAAAAAGCCAACAATGTCATTCACCGAACTGGTAGACGCATACCCTACCCGTATGGGCGTGATCTTTAATTTCCTTGCCATTCTTGAAATGCTGGCGCTTCAAATACTCACTATCCAAATTGGAGAGGGATACGGCAACTTCTGGATATCAAAGGCTGAGCCTACCGAGGCAATACTGTAGCGATTGCGCATATCCCTGCAGTGGTAAACCACAAATGCCATATGAGGTTCGAGCCAACGTTCCGTTAGGGACGAAATATCGGTAGAAAGGAAATAGTACTTAGTCGCCTTTTGCCCGAACGGCATTATATCAACAAACAAAACTCAGGGTAAAAACACTGCCCCGACCAAGCGTCGATTGTACCGTAATATTTCCTTTTTGCTTCTGCATGATCTGTTGGCAAACACTCAGGCCGATTCCACTGCCGCTTCTCTTCGTTGAATAAAACGGGACGAATATCTGATCAATATTCTCGGGTGCAATTCCACATCCTGTATCTGAAACCTTGATATCAACGAATCGATTGCCATCTTTATGAGCATCAATTTTGATCACTTTACCCTCTTTAAAATTCGCCATAGATTCAACTGCATTCTTCACCACGTTGATCAAGACTTGAATTGTCAAGTTCCTGTCGGCGACCACAGTTTGTCCGATTTTTCTTTTTTCTACAACGATGTTTTCCTTGGCAAACTCCTGAGCAAAAAGTCTCATGACCTCATCCAGGATTTCATCTATTGAAACATTTGAAGTAACGGGTTCAGCAGTCTGATTTACGTTCTTGAAATTCGTGACGAACTCCTTTAGCGACAGACTTCGCTTCTCAATTGTGTTTAGACTCTCTAACACGTCGACGCGTTCTTCTGACGTCAGCATACGATTCTCCTGTTCGGATCTATGTACTATTTCACACACGTATGCCGACAGCGTAGAGAGCGGTATAGCCGAGTTTGAAATCTCGTGTGTCAACACCCGAAGAAGTTTTTGCCATGCTTCGGCTTCTTTTGCAGCCAACTCGCTGCTTACATCGGTCAAAGCTATCAGCTTCAGATTTTTTTCCTTAAATATTAAGTGTCTTGACGTCACGGAGAGGAAAATGTTCTTGTTATTAATCGATATTTTAAATGATGCCTTGTCGCCATCTTGCACCTCACGGATGAAGTCCGGCAAATTCCTGTCAACTCTCCAAAGCGCCTCAATTTTTTGTAAGAATGGGATTTGAAAGAGTGTTTTTGCGGCATTGTTGATCAGGTATACTTCATCGTTGTGCTCTTCGAAACAGATCAACGGTACGGCTGCATGCTCAACGATTACCTGGAGCATTTGATGCTGCGATTCTCTTTCTGATCTCAAATTTTTAAAAATATCATTGAGCTGATTGAAAGCGCTGTGAAGAACATAATCTGATGACTTAACATTTTCTGGAAACGTGAGCGAAAAATCGTTTTGCTTTAATGATTGAAGAAAGCTGCTAAGCTTGGTCTCAGAATGACTTACAAATTTTACGCTTTCATAGAACAGTGCTGCGGTTGCAAGTGCTGTCCATATTCCGGACATCCAATATGCGGAATGAAAGAAGAGGTAAACGGTTAAGGAACCAAATAGACATATCGCAGCGAGTCGCAAGGCAACCTTCACACGAAAAGATCTTATGGTAGGACCGAAGCTCAAGTGGCAACGTTTTGTATGTTAAATTTCGTTTGAAATCGCTAGCCAGGCTAATTCAGTCCGTACGCTTCAATTTTTCTGTACAACGTGGTTCTTCCGATGCCTAGTTCCTCGGCAGCGCGCGTAAGATTACCGTTCCATTTCTTAAGCACCTGCTTTATTGTGTTTCGTTCAACGTCCGACAGGTTGAAAGTAGTGCTGTCTGTCTCATCGTATTCAACGTGATTGCTGAGGTGAAAATCATTTTCGGTGAGGACGTGGTCACGGCATAAAATTACTGCGCGTTCGATGGAATGTTGAAGCTCCCTGATATTGCCGGGCCATGGGTATTTCAAAAGCTTCTGCATTACCAAGGGGTCCAATTCTACTGTCTTGCCATAGCGCCTGCAAAATTCTTCGAGAAAATGATTCACGAAAAGCGGGATATCTTCTTTTCGATCGCGCAAGCCTGGTAGTTTAATCTCGACTGTTTTAATTCTATAGAAGAGGTCGTGGCGGAATTTGCCTGTGGCCACCAACTCGTATATCGGAGCGTTGGTTGCGCAAATGATGCGGAGATTCAGGTTCACGGACTTGTTGGATCCGACCTTGCAAACCGAGCGGGTTTGGATAACGGACAACAGTTTCATTTGCAGATCTGGAGCGAGGTTGCCGATCTCATCCAGGAAAAGCGTTCCCCGATTGGCCAGTTCGAACTTCCCTATTCGGGATTCCTTAGCATCTGTGAAAGCACCTTTTTCGTGCCCAAACATTTCCGATTCAAAAAGTGTTGGTGGTATTGCTCCGAGATCCACAGAAATGAAAGCTTCATCAGATCGATTTGATCGATTGTGTATCTCGCGCGCTACTACTTCTTTCCCCGTTCCATTTTCCCCCAGTATCAATATATTGGCGTCTGTAGATGCAACCTGTTCCACCGTATAAAGTATGGATTTCATTGCAGTAGATGCAGCGATGAATGGTTGTTGAGTTTGGTTAAGATGATGTTGCAGCGCTTTTTGTTGTGACTTTAGATCACGATTCTCTTTTCGTGAACGCGACTGCTGGTAGGCGTTGATAATAGTTGCTACAAGTTTCTCCTTATCCCAGGGTTTGGGAAGGAAATCAACAGCACCTTCTTTAATGGATTTCACAGCCAGCTCAATGTCACTGTAGGCAGTTTGCATAACAACCTGCGTATGGGGTGAGAGTTGCTGAATGCGGTTCATCCAGAAAATACCTTCGTTCCCCGTGGTAACACCTGCTTTGAAATTCATATCAAGAACTATGACATCAATGTCATGTTGCTTTAAAGTTGATTCTAAAGTCTTCGGGGATGTCAGCGTCTCAACGTGCTCAAAGTAGTTTTTCAGGATCATTTTAGAAGTTAGCAGCACGTGCTCATCATCGTCTACAATTAAAAGGCGGGCGGGATATTTTTTCATGATTATACTCTGAATTTACAAATTTTTGGACAACGAAGCTTTCAGTTTCACTAGTATCCAACCAGCGATCACGAACTCATGGAACAAACGCTTGCAATTACCAATGGGCTATTCGTATCGAAGTGAATCTACAGGATTAGTTCGGACAGCCCTTAAGATCATACCGCTAATCGTAAAGAACATGATTACGAAAAGGATCACGGCCGGACTAACATAGTACCACCATTCGAGAGAAATTCGTTCCGCATATTTCTGGAGATATTGTTGAGCGAGGTAATATGCAATGGGAATGCTGATAAGAAATGCTACGGAGAGTTGGACGATCGTAGAGTGCACCAATAATTTACCAAGGTGGATACTCTTTGCGCCCAATATTTTTCGAATGCCTATTTCTTTTGTCCTTTCGATAACCTTGTGATTCATAATTGCAATAAGCCCGAGACATGCAATTCCAATTGCCAGCATGGTAAAAAGGAGGATCTGATTCCGGCCAAACTTTTCATTTATATAAACCTGTGCTAAGCGATCATCCAGGAATTGCCATTCGAAAACATTTCCAGGATAATGAGATTTGTAAGTCGACTCCATCGATGTTATCAGCTCCTCAAGGTTTCCGGTTGAAATGTTTGCTGAAATGAACTCCGAAATCAGCTCTGGAAATAATTTATTTTTATAGGTGAGGAATATTCCTAATCCACCTGCGGCATAGACGGTGTTACTTTCTGAAAGATCGAAGAACGGGAAGCGTCGATAATCCTCAATCACCCCGACAACCTCGGCTTCTTTGGTGACTCCCCAATCCCCAGTGCCAACCATTACTTTAGCACCAATTGCTTTTTCGGGATCATCAAAACCAATGGCTGTTGCTGCCGGCCTGCTAATGACAACGGCGTCACTCCTGTCGTCTCGCACAAAATTTCTTCCCGCTATTATTTGAAGTCCAAAAAATGGTATAAAATTTTCGTCAACTGCATTACACTCGACGCCGGATGATACAGTAGTCCCGAGCATAGTAATGCTGCCAGGCTTGTTACCAGGTTCGCCGATGGCATACCGGCTTAACGTTACACCATTGACGATATTTAGCGCCTTAAATCGTTCTGCCAATGATTCGATGCTTTGCTGATAGTTAGTTTGTCTTGTTACGGGCCCTTCAATAGTTACAATACCACTACGATTGTAGCCAGTTTCCTTTTCCAGAATAAAATTGAGTTGAGAATAAACTACCAATGCCCAAAAAATAAGAACTATTGCTGAAGCAAATTGAAAAGTTGTGAGACCAACGGACATCCGGTTTTTGTTTGGCGTTCGTGAAAGCCGTGCAAGTAGTAGCCTTGGTTGATGGCGGATACAAATGTATGCCGGATAAAAACCTGTAATGAAGATTCCGCCAAGCACAACACCAACAATCGGTGCCCACATCGTTGTCTTTATTGACCATATCTGCGCGACATGAATATCAAAGAAAGTACTTAGTGGTGACCGAACGATCTGAAAGACGGTTAGTGCTACACATATTGCCAACAAATTAATTACAGCCGCTTCAGTTAGAAATTGAAGTACCATATCTGAAATTCCAGCGCCATTGGCTCTTCTCGTTCCGAATTCTTTCATTCGATTTGCTGACCTGGATATAGTGAGGTTGATATAATTTATCCAAGCCATTACAAGCACAACTACAGCAACCGTTCCAAGCGTCATGAGCATCGCCTTCGATTTTCTTTGAAACCCGTCATCGCCAATAAATCCACGGTTGAAAGCAATATCGTTTAATGGCTGAACGAATGGTGTGATTGTACAACCATTGCATGTGTTCAGGATGTGAGCCCAGTATTTCTTAACGTTTGTCTTTAGTTTCGTATCGAATTCACCTATTGATGTATTTCGTACTTTTATGAAATTCTGCGTTCCACCCCAGTAAACGTTGCTCCATTTTGTTAGCAACCCGTCATTTGAAATGATCATATCATAGTTGAGACGGGAACCGTGTGGTAAGTCGTTATATACTCCATTTACATATAAATTAATGCTATCATTAAGTATGAGTAATTCACCGACGGGGTCTTTCTCGTCGAAATACTTTTGTGCCGTGGATTTGGAGAGGGCTACATAATTAACTCCTGATAGTACTTTTTCTGCATCGCCCGATATTAGAGGGATGCCGAAAAATTGAAATACGTTCCGATCTGCATAAGCAAGATTGGTTTCTTTAAAGATCTTGTTGTCTCTTGTCGCATTCGCGGTGGCGATTACTATTCGCCTGCCATGTCCCTCGTGCAAATCATTTTGAAAGAATGCAGCTTGTTCAGAGATACGTACAAAACTTTCTATTTCAGGGAAGTCTTGTTTTAGAAGGGGTGGCAAATCTGCTTTCGACGCGCTGAAGGTTATGTGACCTTGCTGATCGCCTTCAAGGAAACTCCATTCAAATCCGATTCTGGCGATGCGTTCGAAGTCCTGGTACTTTTGATCCGCCGATAATTCTGATGTCGAGTATTGCCAAAGTGTAATAAAGCATGTGAAGCCTATTGCCAGTCCGATCACATTCACAAATGTGTAAAACGGATTTCTGGCAAGCAGACGGGCGGCAAGTTTAATGTAGTGGAGTATCATAAGTCTTTCCGATTATGCCACAACCGACCAAATGGCGGACCACACTTTCAAAAAGATAAATCGCTTCATTAATCAACCATTTCTTATAAAGAAATAAGTTAGCGCATCATAATGAAACGATGAAGTGTTTCATTATGATGCACGTTCAACTAGATGGTCATATTTATAGATCAGCACTACTACTATCGAATCGCGAGGCATAATAAGGCTTGTTTAAATCCGGAACGAACATCACTCATCCTTTTATTGAAAGGGAAACCTTATCTTTGTTGATCTTAGAAGGCTAAATGAATAATATTAAACTCCGACCTAACCACATTCTGTACTTACAGACATTACGCAAAATGACACCAGCACAACGGCTGGCTAAGGCATTTGAGCTTTCCGCCATAGCAAAAGAATTGTTTATGGCTGGGCTTCAAAAGAGATTCGCTACCAAAGATGAAGCAGATATCAAAAAAATCTATTTGGAGAGAATAGCAAAGTGTCACAACAGAAATTATTAGAGCGCGTATTAACTGTCCTCAATGCTGAGGAAATAGACTATATGGTCACCGGGTCTATTGTTTCAAGCTTACAGGGCGAACCAAGGGCCACACACGATATTGATATTGTCGTTCAGATTCACGAGTCGTCGATTCCAGCATTGCTGTCTGCTTTTAAATCTCCGCGGTTTTATCTTTCTGCTAATAGCATCAAAGAGGCAATCGAGTATCAATCGATGTTCAATTTGCTCGACACTACAGAAGGGGATAAAATCGATTTTTGGATTTTGACACAGGAACCATTCGATGCGTCCCGTTTCCAAAGAAAAATCAAAGAGCATGCACTTGGAATGGTAATGCAGGTTTCTAGTCCGGAAGATACCATTTTGGCGAAATTGAGATGGGCAAACATTTCGGGAGGAAGCGAAAAACATCTTACTGATGCCCTTCGGGTATACGAGGTTCAATATGGTGGGCTAGACTTAACCTACCTTGAAACATGGGCCACTAAGTTAGAACTTGAAGATTACTGGCATGATTTGAAGAGAAAAGCCCAACCGTTAGAATAAGACGTCAGTTCAACCCCAGATTCGGTTACGCATAAAGATCGTCGCGCTTGGTGCGCGCAACCTCAATGAAAAAGTTTGCAACTTTTTCTGCCACAACTTTGAAATACTTTTCGCCTTTTTCTGCTGATGCTTTTCTTGGATCACCAACCCCGGTGTCTTTTGTTACTTGCAACCACTTGCGTTCAGCCCAGGCCCAACCTTCACGGATTGCAGACATTCTGAATTTCTTTGCAGCACCATCGCCAGCTTCGGATAATGGTCGCACTAACTCAGGTCTTAGATGCATGATGACACTCGTTTCCATTTCTCCTGCATGATCATCTTTGTTTTCAAAAAAATCTTTCTGATCAACAGCATGAAACCAATTGCACGATGTCAAAAACATATTGGGAAACTGAAGTCCAAGTTCACGAATCATTGTTCTGAAATCATTTCCGCCATGACTGTTTAGTATGATCAACTTGTAGATGCCTTGCCGATTCAACACGTCCACAACGTCACGTAATACAGCAAGCTGCGTACTGGGATTCATATTCATATCCAACTTAACATCAAACTGCCCAGTGTTTACACCGAATGGAATTGTGGGTAACACAATAACCTTCTCTCCCTTCTCCCAGGCTATTTTTGCAGCTGCAGCCGCTACGTTGTCAGCCTCAATAATATCTGTTCCATAGGGCAAATGATAGTTGTGCGCTTCGCATGCTCCCCATGGGAGAATAGCTACTTCGTATTCAGTTTCTTTTACTGTTTTCCAATGATTTTCTGCCAGGATGTACGGACGCATATTCTAGAAGTTATTTAGTCTTACTTTTTCAGTTTGATGTTTTCAAATATCTATCAACACAGGGAATAAGGAATAAGGAATAAGGAATAAGGAATAAGGTCTGGCAGCCCCTATACCGTATACCCTATACCTAATTCGTAAAATCATACGGACATAACAAAGCGAAGCCCAAATTAAGTAAAATAATGCGGTGGCCAGGACAAATTCTTCCCGACACAAACCCTTAGCTTTTTGTATATTTCATCACTCACTATGCGATACCAGAAATTTCCTCCCAAATCCGAATTGCTTCCTTTTGTGGAATGCTATTTTATCTGGGAAGGGGATGCGCCCAATGGCTTGAAAGTGCAAAGCCCGCCAAGCGGTTTTTGTTCGATGGTGTTCAACTACGGAGATCCTTATTTGGCCTCCCAAAATAATGCGACGCCAATGGAGGTGCCTAAAGCATTTTTGTCAGGACAATTTACGGCCAATTATTCGCTGGAACTGAAAGGTACAATTGGCGTAGCAGGTATTGTGTTGAAGCCCTGCACTGTGCATAACATCTTTGGTTCACGAATGTCGGAGTTAGTCAACTCGCGCGCATCGCTCACTTTTTTTCCTCTTCCTGCCGACGTTCTTTGGTCGGCTGTGAAAAGTGAATCTTCTGATGAAGGCAAAATAAAAATTCTGGAACAATTGATGCTTTCGTATCTGCCGGTTGCTAAAGCGAATGTTTCTATCATAGATGAGGCGGTTGAATACATTGACTCGTGCAAAGGTTGTGTATCGGTAGAATCCGTCGCAGAGAAATTAGGAATCAGCCGCCGTTATCTTGAAAAAAAATTCCTCGAAAAGGTTGGGGTGTCTCCGAAATTTTACGCGAGACTAAGGAGATTCGGGACGCTTTCTAATCGCGTAGCGCATCAGGAAAAAATTGATTGGCAGCAGATCGTGCTGGAATATGACTTTCATGATCAATCTCATCTTGTAAAGGAATTTATGGAATTCAATCAAATGAATCCGTCGCAGTATCATATGCTGCACAATGAACTCACCCGTTTTGTAAAATAGAGAAGATTGTCATTCGCATTTTTACAATGTGCCAGCAAGGGTGCGCCTTACCTTTGTATTACAATCTCAGACAAGATCTATGAAAAAGTTTACGGTTGTATTGGCCACCTTTTTATTGAGTAGCATCGGCTCGTTCGCACAGGAAACAAAACACTGGTCGGAAGCAGATCGCAAGTATCTTATCGATAACCTGGTCCGTTCTCGGGATGAGTTAATCAGTGAAACAAATGGGCTTACGAATGAACAGTGGCATTTCAAAGAATCACCGGACAGATGGTCTATCAACGAAATTGTTGAACATATCGCGTTATGGGAACTTCTTTTGGAGTACAGGATTACTCGTCAACTGGACTTGGGCGTACAGCCCGACCGTGCGAATAACGCAATTGACGACAGTGAGGTATTGGGTTTTATAATGGAAGAGAAAAAGCATCACTCTGCTGACTATACGGGGCCCTTTACCTATACCATTCCTATGGGTTTAAACAGCCCTGAAAACAATCTAGCATGGGTGATGAAGCTGCGCAAGGAAGCCATTGATCATGTTTCAAATACCTCGTCGGATCTGCGTCAGTATTTCGTTGCCGACAGTGGCAGTAATAGTCACCAGGTCTACATTACATTATTTGGACACGCGGATCGGCACATCCGCCAAATCAAAAAAGTAAAGCAGCATCCCGGATATCCGGGAAGCAATTGATTGCAAACTAATTCAACATATATAAAAACAATAAAAATGAAAACTTCTGTTCAACAACAAGATCGAATCGATGTACTAGCAAAAAAAGGAACCTGTATTGAATTCTTCTCTGCCTATCAGGACATGGATGTGGAGCGCATGCTTGCACTTTGCGAACCCGACAGCACCATTTCGTTTGTTCCGCTTGGAGCTGACTACGCTGGAAAATTATATGAAGTTGGAAAAGCTGTTTGGGAAGCCCTGATGAATGCTTTTCCTAATCTTGACAACACTGTTAAAGGTCAACAATATAATGAGGGTAGCGACAGCGTAACTTGTAAAGTTGTCATATTCGGTAAACAGGAAAAAGAATTCGCAGGACTACCACCCAAAGGCAACAGCTTTGATAGCGAACATATTTTTATTTTCCGTTTCAATGAGTCTGGTAAGATAACTGATCTCGCTATTAACTGGGATCACGAAAGTTTTGTGAACCAGTTGCTGAAGTAATGCAATTAACCACGGAGGCACCGAGAGCACGGAGAATTCACAGAGTATTAATTACATCTTTGTGCAACCTTTGTGCCCTCGGTGCCTTTGTGGTGAAAAAACGAAAATAGATTAGGAAGGTAAAGCGATCCTGTAGCTTTTGCCTTTTTTAACAGTAAGTCTCTCTTCGCGTAGCCACGGGTTGTGACGCTTGAGTAGTTTGTAGTTAGTTCCCTGCGCTTTTGCAAAGTCAACAAGATCTTTTACTGTTTCATCAACTTCGATGTACTTTAAAGGCTCGGGCTTGTAGAGGTGTTCCGGCTCAATATGGAATCCGTAGCGAAGAGGATTTTCCGCGATCTCTTTGATGGCAAGTATCCTGAACACATATCGCGAAGTTTCGTCATTCAGATATAGATCATAATAGTTATCTACTGATTGATCATCGAGAGCGCGTTGCAGACCACTCATTCCCCTGTTATACGAAGCTGCGACCATGGTCCAGTTGCCAAACTTTTTGTAAGCCTTCTTTAAATATTTGCAGGCTGCTTCAGTCGCTTTGAGTGGATCGTACCGCTCATCTACCTCATCGGTAATTTCCAGGTCAAGTTCCTGGCCGGAAGTTTTAAGAATTTGCCAGTAACCTACAGCATTGCGGTGAGATATTACATTCATGAGATTGCTCTCTATCAATGGCAGATATTTAAAATCTTCCGGTATACCGTGTTCTTCCATTATTTTTTGCATTTGT
>JAEZBX010000201.1 GCA_023412765.1 Bacteroidota bacterium | reverse complement strand
GTTTGTAGGTTACACAGGCGGAGAGGTAATCGGTCGGCACTACTTACTACTTACTACTTACTACTTACTACTTACTACTTACTACTTACTACTTACTACTCACTACTTACTACTCACTACTTACTACTCACCGCTTACATTCAAATCTTCCCTCGCTTCTCTCCATTCACGATATACGTCCCATCTTTTTCAAAAAAGATCTCAATCCGGCTGAGCGGGCTTTTGGATTTTGAAAAAAACGTTATCATGTAGTGATGCGGACTGATGTAATCTTTGATATCATCCGTAAATCCCATATCAAGTTTAATTACGGTTGATGGATCAAACTTTTTTGACAAAAGAAGGTCTTGCTCATTTTTGATAACCTTAACTCGATACTCTTCCGGGACAGGCTTGAGCACCCTCAAATCAATGTATAAATAAGGCGCGTTCATTCCTGACGCAGGCAAAGTGCGTTTGTCAAGATCAACCTTGTTAAGATCCGGCGGAGGACGCTTCTTGAATTGCAAATCCAGTTTCAATTCGAATTCGTCATTCGACTTGTAGGGAACTGCGTCCTGCCACAGGAAAGCTGATAATATGCAGATCCAGACTACTTTCATCCTTAATCGATTCCTTGCTAATGTAGGCAATTATTGGGAATGATGGAGGGAGGTTCTTACCCCTTATACCTTTAAACATACGGGCTATACCTTACACCTCAGAGAAAGGTATAGGGTATAAGGTATAGGGAGGAATAAGGAATAGGGATTAAGGAACGCAACCTATGCAAAAGCAGGAACTAGCTGTCGGCTGATAGCTGATACCTGAAAGCTAATTATCCGTTCTGAACGGGCAGGCCGGCAGCCCTTCCTTATTAAACAAATTAGCATCGTCAGGATTGTCAGCCCATGCATAGCGGACAGCTGCAGGGTCCGCAACGGCATCGCTATATACAATAACACGATCGCCCTGGATCTCTGCTTTCGCCCACACGAAATTCTTGTCTTCGCCGGCGATAGCAAATCCTTTAACATATCCATAACGATCGCCTTTAGCTTGAAGTCCACCTCCAATATTGGTAAAGCTCAAAATCATTTTGTTACCATTTTTTTCAAATGATTTAAACATCGGGCCTGATGCAACAACATCTTTACCATATTCAATCTTTAATGCGTTCAATGCAAGGCGAAGCCCTACGTCCTGTTTGTTTCTGGGGTGAATATCGTCAGCCACACCAATGTCGATCGCTAAAGCCTGGCCTGTCTTTGGCAAACTTAGTGTAGCCGTTTGTGACTCTCGCAGCTCTGCCCATGAGCTCTCCTTAGGCACATCGGTAGTCGCCATGTAATTCGCTAGCTGTACCCAAAGAAATGGGAAGTCATTTCCCCAACGGGTACGCCAGTTCTTTATCAGCGTAGGGAACAAAGTTTGATATTTTTTTGGATTGCCTGCATTCGATTCTCCCTGGTACCAAATTACTCCTTTGATGGAGAATGATGTGATGGGCGAAATCATAGCATTGAAAAGCTGCGAAGGAAATGAGTTCGGACCAGTCTGCTTTATTCCGAAATCAGTATTTAATACAGCTGCCTTGTATTGCCATTCGTCCGAGAGCGAAGTCCGCTTGCCATCAATCTCAATGAACATTTGCTCTTCCTTCCCAGTCATCCCGCCGCCACCACCGGTATCTGTAACTTTTACAACGATTATATTGCTACCTTCTTTCAACACAGTGGGATCCAATGGGTATTCGCGGGCTTGAGAATAATCGGATGTCGATCCGATAAGCTTGCCGTTGACATACGTGTCGTCGCGATCATCGATCGGTCCCAAACCAAGTATTGCTTTCTCTTTACCACTAAGCCAGGGCAATGTGATTTCTTTTCGAAACCAAACAATTCCATCACTCCTACGCAACTCCGTCAGACCTCCTTCCTGCGGTAATTCCGTTTTCTTCCATGACGACGAGCTGTACGCAGCATCATACCATTTTTCAGAAATACCAGGATCGTTCTGCAATGCCTGCTCATATTTCTCCACATTTTTCCTTGCCTCCAAAGCTGACTGCTGATGCTGCTTAATATCCGCATCCTTGAAGTCCGGATCTAATGACATCACATCCCAACTGATCCAGGTTTCAATATTTGTACCGCCCCATGAACTGTTGATAAGTCCTATGGGAATGTCCAATTCGTTGTGAAGTTTTCTTCCGAAGAAATAGGCTACTGCAGAAAAATTCCCAACGGTCTCGCTGGAACATACTTGCCACGGTCCACCGCCTATATCTTCGAGTGGAGTAAAACTCATTTTTCTTGCTACTGTAAAAAGACGAATCTTGTCATAGTTACCCTCGGCAATCTCCTGCTCGGGATTATTGCTGTTTCTTACTGCCCACTCCATATTGGATTGTCCGCTTCCCAGCCAAACATCGCCAACGAGAATGTTTACAAGCACTATGCTTTCATTTCCACTTGAAATTTTCATTTCGAAAGGTCCCCCATGATTCATAGGTTTCAACTCCGCACTCCAAAATCCTTTTTTGTCGGACCGCGATTTTATAGATTGACCATTGAAAGCAATTTGTACAGTCGAATTCTTACCGCTCCATCCCCAGATTTTCACAGGGGAATTTCGCTGAATGACCATGTTGTCTGAGAAGATTGCGGGAAGTTTTATTGCCGCTGATACGGAGAACGCCGAGCACGCAACAAGAAGAATGGTAAGAACTCTAACCATAAGAAATTAAGTTTAGGTAAAGGCATACAAGTGGTTGTGATTTCCACAATACCAATTGACACAGACAAAATGATTTTAAATTCTATACTTTCCAACTTTCTTCAAACTGCATTTTAAATATCTTTGAACGTTACTATTTATTCAAAACGTGTTCTGCAACCATGATAGTCCAGCACACTCAGACAAAACTTTACCTCTCATAACAACTTTCACCTTCTTTATATACACATTTGCTTATCTTAGCTTCAGAAAATAAAGTGGACAAAATCTCAATTGTTTCCTTCGCGTCTAATCTTCTCATGACCTGCCTATGAAATTTGCAAGCCTCTTATTTTTAACATTCATTTCCATTGCGGTAGCGGGACAACCGACTGCGACTGTAAACCTGTTCAATGGGAAGGATCTTAAGGGATGGAAAGTCCTGAATGGGAAAGCAAAATACGAAGTAAAAAACGGCGAGATCGTGGGCACTACGGTCCATGGCGAACCAAATTCATTTCTTGTTACGGAACAGGAATACGGCGACTTCATCCTTACACTTGAGTTCAAGATCGATGCCGGTACAAATTCAGGCATTCAGTTTCGAAGTGAAAGCAAGGCGGACTACCAGGACGGAAGAGTTCATGGTTATCAACTTGAGATCGATCCTTCCGATCGCGCGTGGACTGGCGGAATATATGACGAAGCGCGAAGGCAATGGTTATATCCATTAGAGTACAACCTGCCGGCCAAAAAAGCATTCAAGCTAAACGACTGGAATAAAGTCCGCATAGAATGTATCGGTAACACTATGCGCACATTCATTAATGACATCCCAGCTGCGCATCTGGTCGATGATATGACACCGAAAGGTTTTATTGCGTTGCAGGTTCACTCGGTTCGGAATCCCGAAGATGCAGGCAAACAAGTTCGTTTCAAAAATATTAAACTGCAGACGCGGAATCTCAAGGCTTCACCGGTAGACGACATTTTTGTTGCAAATCTGATCCCAAATAATCTGTCAGAACAGGAAAAGATGAATGGCTATTCATTGCTGTGGGACGGGCGTACAGCCTCTGGGTGGCGCGCTCCGTATGGAAATGAATTTCCTACACAAATCTGGGAGATCAAAGACGGAACACTCACTGTCAAACCACAGCCAGCAGGCTCAAAGCATTCTGACATCGTCACAGAAAAACAATTTGGAGCTTTTGACTTACAATTTGAATTTAGATTAACACCCGGTGCTAACAGCGGAGTCAAATATTTTGTGGTAGAAAATGAAAAATCAAAGGGTGGAGTTATTGGTTTGGAGTATCAGGTCCTGGATGATGAGAAGCATCCGGATGCAAAACAAGGCGCCGCTGGCAACCGTACTCTATCTTCTTTATACGATCTGATACCGGCAGAACAAAATAATCGCGGTAAGCATAAGATTGGTGAATGGAACTGGGGAAGAATTGTTGTTTACCCAGACAACAGTGTAGAGCATTGGTTGAATGGATACAAGGTCGTTGAATACCAACGCGGAACTCCGATTTACAATGCGCTTGTGGCGCGAAGCAAATATGCCAATTTTGAAAACTTTGGTATGGCTGAAAAAGGACATATCCTGCTCCAGGACCACAGTGACGAAGTATCCTTTAGGAGCATCAAGATAAAAGAGCTCGACGCGATGCCTTAGTTACCATCGAAAACCAAACTGAAAAGTATTAAAACTAATGCCTGAAAAAATGAAAAATTCTAGACGAAATTTTATTAAGAAAACTGCGATGGCAGCAACTGGAACCTATCTCGGTGCCCTTGGATTTAGTGCAAAGAGCTATGGTAATATCATTGGTGCCAATGACAGGGTCCGCGTTGGCGTCGTAGGTTATTCTGACAGGTTTAATGGCTCCCTCCTGCCTTGCTTTCTCAATCATTATAAGGAAATGAATTTTGATATGGTGGCAGTTTCTGATATCTGGCGGCTCCGCCGCGAAGAAGCTTCAGCGAAACTTAAGGAAAAGTTAGGGCACGATATCAAGGCATGCCGGAACAACGATGAATTATACGCCACAAAAGATATTGACGCTGTAATCATCAGCACTGCAGATTTCCAACACGCACTACATACGATAGAAGCGGTAAAGGCAGGATGTGACACGTATACGGAAAAGCCGTTCGCAGAAACGATGGAAGACAACCGCGCGGCACTGAAAGCGGTGAAAGAATCAAACAAGATTGTTCAGATCGGCTCGCAGCGCAGAAGCGGCGCCAATTATCACGCTGCTTACGATTTTATTCAAAGCGGAAAATTCGGACCGATTACGATGGTGGAACTAACATGGAATGTTAACCAGCCAGGGCGTTGGCGCAGACCCGATGATGTCGCTAAGATGAAAGAATCTGACACCGATTGGAAACGTTTTATCATGAACCGTCCGATGGAACCGTTTGATGCACGCAAGCACCTCGAATTTCGCCTATTCTGGCCGTATTCTTCAGGAATGCCAGGCCAATGGATGAGTCACCAGATCGACACCGTGCATTGGTTTACAAAGTTGCAGCATCCAAGGAGTGTCGTTGCCAACGGTGGTATATATGCCTGGAAGGACGGCAGGAAGAGTTGGGATACGATGACTGCCGTATTCGACTACGGGCCACAAAATGATCCATCATCAGGATTCCAGGTTTTATTCACGTCGAGGATGCACAATGGAAAAGAAAATCCCGCAGAAATTTACTATTCTAATGGAGGAGAATTGAATCTGAACACCAACAAAATCTCTCCTCACGGCGGATTGGAAGAAAGACATGCAAAGGCAATGAAGATGTCGGCTAACCTTTTGCCGGAAATGGACATATCAGCTATGGCTGAAAAGGTAGTGACTTCTGCCAATACGGGTGGGGATTCACTTACTTCAGCGCACATGCGCAACTGGATGGAATGCGTTAGGAGCAGAAAACAACCAAACGCGCCTATTGAAGTCGGATACTCTCATTCCATCGCGAGTATCATGACCACAGCTGCAGCGCATTCCGGCACGAAGGCAACTTTTGATGAACAAAAGCAGGAAGTGATGGTCGGCAGCAAAGCTTTTAAATACTAGCAGACAACAATCTCAACAACTAATAGGAGCAGTTTAACCTTGTAACTTTGTTATGATCAAGACTTCGCGGCCCTTTTTGGGCGATGATTTTCTCCTGGAAACAGAAGCTTCCATTCAATTATATGAGCAATATGCAGCACCTGCTGCCATCCTGGATTATCACTGCCATTTGTCGCCGAAAGACATAGCCGAGAACAGAAAGTTCCAAAACCTCACAGAGATCTGGCTTGAAGGCGACCACTACAAGTGGCGAGCAATGCGTATTAACGGTGTGGCTGAGCGATATATTACGGGCAACGCTTCACCATATGAGAAATTTCTGGAATGGGCGCGAACGGTACCCTATACCATGCGCAATCCACTCTATCACTGGACGCACCTCGAACTGAAGAATTACTTCGGGACACGTAAAGTACTTGACGAAACTTCAGCGAAAGAAATTTACGATGAAGCAACGTCTGCATTACAACAAGACGACTACAGCGTTCTTTCGCTGCTTAAGCGAATGAAGGTGGAGGTTGTTTGTACGACCGACGATCCTATTGATGACCTGGGTTATCACATCCAGTTCGCGAAGCAGAAATCGGATATTCGTATGTTCCCGACATTCCGACCTGACAAAACTTTTGCAGCGGAAGATCCAAAGGTTTACAACGCTTATCTCGACAAACTCGAAAGTGCTTCAGGAATTTCAATAAAGAGGTTTGATGGTTTGTTGGATGCGCTGAAGAATCGAGTCGATTTCTTTGATTCCCTGGGATGTCGTGCGTCTGATCACGGTTTGGAATATTTGTATTACGACAAGAATGCCATGGCTAACGCTTCCTCCATCTTCCTAAAAGTGCGTGCAGGCAAAACGTTAGATCACAGCGAACTTCTTCAGTTTAAATGTGCGGTGTTAACCGAGTTGTGTAAAATGTATCATTCGAAAGGCTGGGCGCAGCAATTCCATTTGGGTGCATTGCGCGGAAACAATTCAAGAATGCTGCGAGAACTTGGCCCGGATACTGGGTTCGATTCCATTGGAGATTATCCTCAGGCGCAAAGCATGTCGAAGTTCCTGAACCAATTGGATGATACAGATCAATTGACAAAAACTATTTTGTACAACGTCAATCCTTCAGACAACGACACATTTGCAACAATGCTGGGTAACTTTAGCATGGGTATCCCGGGTAAAATGCAATGGGGCTCCGGATGGTGGTTCATGGATCAAAAGGATGGTATGGAGCGGCAAATGAACACGCTGTCTAATATGGGATTGCTATCGCGGTTTGTAGGCATGGTTACAGATTCACGAAGCTTCCTCTCCTATCCACGCCACGAATATTTCAGAAGAATACTTTGCAATCTGTTGGGTAACGATATTGAAAAAGGCGAACTACCGGACAACTTTGAATGGATCGGAAAGATCGTGGAGGATGTGTGTTATCATAATGCGAAGGAGTATTTTAAATTCTAAATGTGTTGAGGTGTTGACGTGTTGACGTGTTGAGGTTGCGGTAGGACATATTTGTGCTCTTAACCCCGGGCACACCGAAATTGCCTTTCTGAAGAGGCTCGTCCCATTTCTTAATTGGCAGCGTTTGGGAATTACCTTCTATCCAAGCTGTTGGCTGATAGCTGTTAGCTGACAGCTTTTTTTTCCCTCCCAGGCAACCCTTTGCCGGACCTTACTGTCTTAGCCGCAGAAAATTTCAAATTATGATAAAACCTTTCTATTTATATTGCGCTGTGACCGTGCTCTGTCTCATATTGACAGGGTGCGATGACGATCTAACCGACAAAGTTCCCTCCAGCTTTCTTATGATTCAGGTGAATGCGGATGATATTTACCTATATAACAATGGGGGGAACCCATATGGAGTAAGGCTAGACCCATTGGTTAACGATAGCATTAAAGTTGACGTCAGTGTTTCTTACAGTATACCAAATTCCGGCTCAATTTCCTTTATTCAGGATGAAGGATGGTTTTATAAACCCGATGACGGCTTTGTTGGAGTTGACGAAATCACCTACAACGTCTGTCATAAAGAACAATGTTTTTCAGCACCTATCAGGATGGTCGTCGAAGAGCCCATCGACCTTTCGAACTGTGTATTTGAAATTCACGGCGAATCCATAGAAACAAAAAAGGACAAACCTGTCGCTATCCGGATCTTTGAGAATGACAAGGTTTGTACCTACCAGGGCAGCGGGCTAAATGCTCCAGAAAAAGGACGTTTTCAGACCTTTTCCTACTCCGGCAGTTTCAAAAACATTGTATACGTGTACTATCCCCCCAAAGGATTTGTCGGAACAGACAAGTTCACCTACAAACTGTTTACAGGCGACGGATTTGTCGAAGCGCAATGTACCGTCACCATTAATGAATAACCTCAGGATACGGGTTCCATGACAGAAAAGGAAATTATCCAGGGATGTATTCAGAATAAAGCTTCTGCACAGGAGAAGCTTTATTCTCTTTATTCCCGCCGGATGATGGCAATTTGTCTGCGATATACCCGATCAAGAGCCGAAGCCGAGGACATCTTCCACGAAGCATTCGTAAAGGCGTTCAAGAACATTCATACCTGGCAGGGAGGATCTTTTGAAGGATGGATGAGGAAGATCTTTGTCAACACTGCCATCAATCACTTCCACCAAAACAAAAAATATTTCGATCATGTAGATGCGTCGTATGCGGAATCTGTCCTCAGCACATCCGAGGACGTTATTTCCCAGCTATCAAATCAAGAGCTCCTTGAAATTGTTGGCCGATTGCCAGAGGGCTATAAACTGATATTTAACCTGCATGTGGTTGAAGGCTACAACCACAGTGAAATTGCAGAGATGTTGAACATCGCCGAGGGCAGTTCAAAATCTCAGCTCTCAAAAGCGAAAGCTTACCTGAAGAAACTTATTGATGACCGATTAAT
>JAEZBX010000109.1 GCA_023412765.1 Bacteroidota bacterium | reverse complement strand
GTCTAAGGTGGAGGAGAATATTTTGAAAAAGTTGCAGGGTAAATAGGGATAGAAGATACCATACCTTCCTCAAGTTAAGAGAACTCTATGGCTTGAGGAGTAGCACGACCATTCTTCCAGCTTTTGGATTGCAACCTAATTTTAGCTTTGGCCTGGCGGGGGATGTGCGCCTGCCTGGGCGGCAAAGGCAGGGACATTGATACATATTTAACAACCTGGTACACCTAAGTCCTGCTGGGGACGACATGTAAAAGGATGTTGTCTAACATTTTTCTAACCTCCGAATAATCTTCGTGCCTGACGGACACTCGTGGTCACCCCGTTTCCAGTTTCAACCAATATGTCGTCCCCAGTGGGACTCCGAGTTATCGGGATCACGAAGAAACCTGCACCTCCGTTTTGTCTTGAATTATACTCATCCTACTCCAAGAAAAAGAAATCTTCAAGTTCCGCCCCTATACCCTATACCTTTTCTACCTTATACCTTTCTAACTTGACAAGGAGAGTCAAAGCACATCAGATGTCTCTCCTGTAAACCACAGAATCAGATGCGAGCTTCGGAAGCGTATATCCACCGGTATCTACGAGAGCATTTGGTAGTTGAGATGATAAATTTTTCAATCCGTCGGCTGTAACTTCTGTTTGGTAAACAAAGATACTTTTAAGCTTCTTCATTTTCGCAAGATGTGTCAGGCTTGCATCGGTCAGCCGGGTTCCAACGAGATTCAGATAGTTTAACTCTGACAACGATGTGAGGTGTTGTAACCCTGCGTCGCTAATCGCGGTGTTATTGAGGTGAACCTGGCGAAGCGCAGGTAGTTGAGCAATTACTTTTAATCCTTCGTCAGTAATTTTTGTCCGGCCGAGATTCAGCCACAACAATTGCTCTTTCAAAGGCAATAACAACGCGAGGTCAGTATCAGTCACTGATACTGCATTCACAAAATTCGCGGACAAATAATTGGTTTCGTTGCCTACCGGTAAAATCAATATTCGCTTCTCTTCCAAAGCCTTAATAGCTGCTCTATCGGCTGCCGAAACTTCGAAAACAGGAATTAACGGCTCCTGACGGAGTTGCGCCAGTAATGTGCCGTAGTAATTCTTGATTTTTGATGCTTCGCTCAAATCCTTAATTCTCTTATCGAAACTGGCGCCTTCTTTTAACCATGTTTGGATAAGTGAAATTTCTGATGATGAAAGTTGCGGCCTCTCATTCGGAGGCATGTGAAGTTCATCTTCCATAGGCAGCATTAACCGGCTATAAAGACTGCTCGAATCCGGCTTCCCTGCTTCAACAACTATTCCATGCTTACCACCTTGCAATATGAATTCTACCTGATCGAGTCTTAGATCTCCTTTAATTTTCTTGGAACTATGACACGAATAGCATTTCGAATCCAGGATTGGTTCAATTATGTCCTGATACAAAATTGCATCATCCAAATTGGCAATGGCGCTGAGCTTGTTGATTGGATCCTCTTTTTCTTTCACAACCAGTGATTCAAAAAGATATTCTTCTCCATGCGTCATAGAACCGCCCAGGTGTCCCGTTATAGAAAGGAGAACAATAACCGGGATAAATAGAACTATGCGGACAGTGTTTAACTTTTTTTTGTTATTGAAATATTGACCCGATCTCATTCGCGCGAAATACAGCCCAACGGTAAAAAATGCTGTTGCAATTCCAACATTCCGATGACTGTTCAAAAGTCCCTCTTCATAACCACCCTCCTCTGACAATAATAAACCCGTAACAATTGACGCGACGGCAAAGATGGAACCAATCAACAGCGAAGGTTGCACAGCCGTGTCAAGTGCCTTGAATCTCTGAAACCGTGAGAGGCATTCAAACAGGAATGCGAGAAACAATATCCCGATTGGCAAATGAACAACCAGGGGATGGAATCTACCAAGAAGCTGAATAACTAAATCCACTCTATTTATATCTTTTGCGCAGGCTGTCCAGCATATACTTATTGATTTCCCATTGGTTTGCAACGGGCTGCCTGGTGTATGGCAGTGCAGGTAGATAATCTGCCGGTCCAAATTCAGTCAACATCGTAAGCCTTTTACTTTCTTTTCTTTTTATTTCAACAACGCGATCCCACCATTCGAAATGAGCATCGACTGCATTCTTCCATTCAGGGGCACGTGGGTCGTTCACCTGGGGACCTTCCGGGTGACCGACGCGCGCATGGATATGGTCGGTGCGAGATAACGCCATGGTTACTGCATCTTCCTGATCATTCAGCAAAGACTCATGGACATTGCACCAGTGTGATATGTCAAGCGTCAAACGGAGTTCCTGTAATGATTCCATGAATTGCCTGGCTACAGGTGCTGAATACAATATTCTTCCTCGGTGCGTTTCGTGATATATAGGTACGTTGGTTCCTTTAGAGACCTCAGTTGTCCGTTTGATAAATAGTTTATTGTGTTCAAACGAAAAATGATCCCTGCCGGAATGGCAATTAATGTATACAGGTTTTAAGGCGGCAGCCTTTTCAAGGTTTGTTGAAAATTGTTGGAGGTGTTTAGCAGGATCCCTGTCGTTTCCCCCTACAAGCAATCCAAATTTCAATTGATACTTTTCAAAGGCCGCAAGAAATTCCTGACGCTCTTTTTCATCAGTCGGGTACCACGCTTCGGCGCCATCGTATCCTTCATTTTTTATCTTTTCGCAGAATGAATTCCAGGAGCCATTAAATCCCCAGTTAGTGGCGAAGATCAATAATTCGAATCCTGCCGTTGCGGACCGCTGCGGTTGTGCAGAAGTTTTCGCCGGGTTCATAATTGAAGTTGCGGCACCTGATATTGCGGTGATCTCAAGAAACTTTCTCCTGCTGATGGCCATTTTCTTACTAGCTACTTTATGCAACAATTTCAGAGATAACCTTTCCACCGACATCGGTCAGTCGAAAAGGACGTCCTTGAAATTGATAAGTTAATTTTTCGTGATCGAAGCCAAGTTGATTTAATATCGTGGCTTGAACGTCATGAACGGACACCTTCCCATTGATGGGATAATATCCAATCTCATCTGTTTCGCCCCACGTTGTTCCCTGCTTAATTCCACCTCCGGCCATCCACATGGTAAACGCTTCTACATGATGGTCGCGGCCGAGGAATGGATTGTTCTTGTTCTCCCTGTTTTCCTGCATAGGTGTTCGGCCAAATTCACCTCCCCACACTACGAGTGTTTCTTCCAGCAAACCACGTTGTTTCAAGTCGAGCAAAAGGGCAGTCATAGGCCGATCGATCTCCCGACATTTATTTTTAAATCCGATGTCGATGGCAAGATTTTCATCTGTGCCATGACTATCCCATCCCCAATCAAAGAGTTGTACAAAACGAACTCCCTGTTCTACCAACTTTCTCGCGAGCAGACAATTATTTGCAAATGATGCTTTGCCCGGGGTAGTGCCATACAACTGGTGAATGTAGTCGGGTTCGTTATTGATATTCATAACTTCCGGAACCGATAGTTGCATGCGAAATGCCATTTCATATTGCGCTATCCTTGTCAGCGTTTCAGGATCTTGAAAATCCTGGTAGTGTTTCCGGTTAACTTCATTTATGGCGTCGATAGTTTTTCTTTTCAAATCCCGGTCTACACCTTCAGGATCGCTAAGAAAAAGTACCGGATCTCCTTCCGAACGACACTGTACACCTTGATAAACCGAAGGGAGGAATCCACTTCCCCAAACACTTTTCCCGGCGTCCGGCGTTTTTCCTCCCGACGTAAGAACGACAAAACCGGGCAGGTTACTATTTTCTGTGCCTAGCCCATACGTTACCCAAGAGCCAATACTGGGACGACCCAGTCTCGGAGACCCTGAATGCACGAAAAGTTGTGCAGGTGCATGATTGAACTGGTCTGTATAAACCCCTTTGAGAAACGAAACCTGGTCGGATACTTGCGCGAAGTGGGGCAGGTTTTCCGATACATATGCACCAGCCTCTCCACGCTGCTTGAATTCGGCCTGTGGGCCAAGCATTTTTGGAATGCCACGGATAAACGCAAAACGTTTTCCTTCAAGTAGTGACGGTGGACACAACTGGTTGTTTAATTTCTGAAGCTCTGGTTTATAGTCAAAAAGCTCCAACTGGGAAGGCGCTCCTGCCATGTGGAGGTAGATTACGCGCTTGGCTTTGCCGGTGAAATGTGGAACTTTAGGCGCCATCGGGTCGGTGACAGCAGGTAGGGAGGACGTTGGTTTGGAGTTGCAACCGAACATTAAGGTTCCCAGCGCAGCAGCACCAAGCCCCGCAGCACTTTCCAGGAGAAAATGCCTTCGGGAAATATTTCTCAAATGGTCAAGATTTGAACGTTGATCGCCCATAGTCAATATTTTTTATCAGTCTATTCCTTCGTCAATACCTCGTCAAGATTCATCATCGCATTGGCAACAATGGTCATCGCAGCCATTTGCGGCTGAGGGTTGTCGCGCGCAGTAAATTGTTTGGTAGCTTCATCGTTATGTTCGTACTGCTCTAATGCGTGTTCGTATAAACCATTTAGAATTTCCAGCTTATCCTCCGGTATATCACGTACTACCAACTTTTTGTAACCTGATTTGATCTGATCGCGCGGCTGTGGGGCGGACTTCATCATATTTTCTGCCAGGCTTCTTGCAGCGACGATGAAGGAGGAATCATTGAGCGTAACAAGCGCTTGCAGCGGTGTATTGGTTCTGATTCGTCGGCTAACACAAACTTCGCGACTTGAACCATCGAACATCATCAACGATGGGTATGGACTTGTCCGTTTATGAAATGTATAAACTGAGCGCCGAAAACGATCTTCTCCTTCACTTTCTTTCCAGGTTGCGCCGTTCCACACCGTTGACCAGATTCCCTGAGGTTGATAAGGCATGACACTTTTTCCAAACATTTTGTTGCTGAGCAACCCGCTTACTGCAAGAGCCTGGTCGCGTACTTGCTCTGCTGACAGACGGACACGCGGACCTCGCGCGAGAAATTGGTTCGATGGATCTTTTTCCAAAAGTTCCTCTGTTGCCCTGGAGTCTTGCCGATAAGTTGCAGACATTACCATGTCTTTGATCAACTTCTTCATGCTCCATTCGTGTTCATTCATAAACCGTAGTGCGAGCCAATCCAGCAACTGCTGGTGCGTGGGTTCTGCTCCCTGTGTACCAAAGTCTTCCAGCGTTTCAACCAAGCCATATCCAAAAATCTGTTCCCAGAATCGATTTACGATTGTGCGTGCGGTTAGTGGGTTGTCTTTGCTGAGCAACCAGTTGGCAAATCCAAGTCGGTTGTATGGCTGTCCTTCTGGAAAAGGATTGAGGGATTTAGGCACACCAGGTTTTACAACATCGCCTTTTACAAGCCAGTTGCCACGTTCAAATACATTTGTCGTGCGATATTGGTCCTCCCCGTTTTCTATCATGATAGGCGTTTTATCGACCTTTGCATTCAACAGCTGCATGAAGGCGGCCTGCACCATTTGATAGCCGGCAATCTCCTTGCCGGGCAGTTCTTCCCTGAATGCAAACCACTCGACCGAGCAGACAGGCTTGTTTGATTCTGCTCCCGGATTTTTGAAGATGAAGTAAAGGTCGTGTTTCCCATTGAGAGATTTCAATGGGATGGATATGGCTCGCCTTTGTTTAGTGGTTTCGAGTTGAGTATAAGCTATTACATTACCGTCTATCTTATCCGCCCTGATTTCAAGCGTTCCGCCTGGCCGGTCCGTTGAATAATTCATAATCAACTGTGTCTTGCCAGTGAGATTGATTTGTTTTAGTCTGGCACTACCTCCTGGACGAATGCCAAGCCACTTCGTATCAATCAACTCACCATTTACAAACTGGTCGAAGTCATGAGGATGATACTTAGGTTCAATCGTTTTAAGAAAGGCGACAATGTCCGCCTCCTTCTCGGCGCCGGCCCTTTGATTTACCCAGTCTCTGATCTCAGCCAGTTTTTCGAGATCTTTTTCTTCGTAAAGGCGGAGATTCGGATGTTCTCCTTCGGTGTCTTCGTCGCGGGTATTGTTAAAAAATGCCATCGACTGATAATATTCTTCGAACAAGAATGGATCGTAAGGATGTGTATGACATTGAACACACGCCATCGTAGTGCTTTGCCATATTTCCCAGGTCGTACTAACGCGATCCATAAGCGCAGCAACGCGGAACTCTTCATCTTCCGTCCCGCCTTCATCGTTGTTCATTGTATTGCGATGGAAACCTGTTGCGATAAGTTGATCATCCGTTGGATTTGCAAGCAGATCGCCGGCGAGCTGTTCGCGCGTAAAATCGTCGAATGGCATGTCTTTGTTCAACGCCTTGATCACCCAGTCACGGTAGCGCCAGATGTTGCGTTCAACATCGCGCTCGTAACCCTTAGTGTCGCAATATCTTGCCAGGTCGAGCCACCACGATGCCCATTTTTCACCGAAGTGGGGAGACGCCAGTAACTCCTCAACGAGCTTCTCATAAGCATCAGGACTTTCATTGTTTAAAAAATCATTTGCCTGTTCCACGGTAGGAGGTAATCCGATAATATCCAGGTATAATCTTCTTAACAAAGTTTCTTTATCAGCTTCACGGGATGGCTCAAGAT
>JAEZBX010000046.1 GCA_023412765.1 Bacteroidota bacterium | reverse complement strand
TAACAATCCTGCAAGGTATACTGATCCCACCGGTATGGCAAACATAGACGAAGTCGAACGCGGGGAGGACCCCAGTGGTAAGGGCGGAGGTGGCGGAGAAAACGAAGTGGAAAAGGCGAAAAGAATGTTGCCGTATAAAACTAGTATTACGACCTGCACTTCTTGTCCTGCCGGTAAAGAGTACGATGTATATCGGGAAGCAAGCCACAACTTTGATTACGATAGCGAATCAAAAATTGTTTATAATAACGATGGACATGCGAGCAGCTCCCAAGATAGTGACATATCAGAAGGCGAAAGTGGACCTTGTCCTAAAGGACTTGACTGCGGTTGGATAGCTAATGCGGCAAAAAATGGATTAGAAATAGGTGGACACACAGGGACAGCGGCAGAATATGCCCGGCTGGAAATGATTGCAACAAGAACTAGTCAAGGAGGATTAAGTAACGTTGGTAGATCTGGTAACCTCAAGACTATTTATTGGCTTGGACAAGGAAGCAAATGGCTTGGTCGTGCTGGCAATGCTGGCGCTGTTTTCAGTGTAGCTATTGATGCAAATTCTGTGAGGCAAGGCACTATGAGTGGTTATCGTTTTTCCTACAACTCAACGGGGGCAGTAGCGTCAATTGTTGTTGGCTCAATGTATGGTGGACCATATGGAGCAATTGTTGGTGGCATATTTACCGGCGGACAAATGGCTTATGACGGATTAATTTGGTATGGCGGAGAAGTGGCGACAGGAGCTTCTCAATTTAATAATGCCTGGCGTAGCGGCTGGAGACCTGGTATGAAATAAAATAGGATATGCAATTCAAAATTACCTTAAAGAATCAATTAAAGGCATTGGAGTTTTCCATTTTCCTGATGTTGTTTACCATTGCTTGTATGCTTTACTTTTATTACTCAGACCCTTTTTTTCGGTTGCAAATTTTTGTTTGGCTTTTTTTGATTCAATTAATTCCAGTATTGTATTTGCATTTTGAGTACTTACTTATCAACGGTGGTAGTTCTTTAGTTATTAATAATGATATGTTAGTCTTAAAGTATACAGAAAATACGAATGTCGTTGATTTAAATTTTAACCTAATTGCAAGAATAATTTTTTACATACCGCCTTCTTTTTATAGAAACTCCATTGAACGGAGAATGCAATTCCTGCCTATCGAAGCTTATAACTATGCCGTGATTTATTCTAAGGAAGGTGACAAAATAATAATAACCTCTCTAATGATACCGGATGTTTATGAGGAATTGGGTAAGATGAAAGGTGTTTCAATTGATAAAAAGAAACGCCTTTTTGCTAGCCCTTTTCTTGAACGAATAGTGCGATGGATTAATAAAGATGGATTATAGTTGTGAAGCTACTGGTACTGGTTGCTGGTTGGATCGGATTTCATCACCTAGCCATAATGTTATTTTCAGCATTCACTAATCCGATATTACAATATAATGCTAGTAGTTGTAACAATTAAAGAAAACAGATCTTTTCGCAGCGGTGTCGGGATCCAACAGATGTCGCTATTTGCTATTATACTTTCATTGGTTTGCCTTTGCATTCACAGCGGATTTGGGCAGTCCCCTTTTGACTCCCAGCTAACCAAGAAAAAACTAGAGATTGGGCAATATGAAGACCCTCCAATTTCCGATTCACTGCAATCAAATGACACGAATACGGTAATCAGGTTTGACTCATTGGACCTTGGTATTTACCAAAACTTTCCTGTCAATAAAGTAAATAGTTATGTCGATTCCATCCATGTTATTTTTCATAAACGTAAAGACAGATTGAGATACAATTATCAACATAACTTAGGTAAGCTCAATTCATTAAAGTTTTTCCTACTTAAGGAATTGGATAGTCTCACAAACCGAAATCTTCCTGGAGGTGACGTCGCTGAAAAATTAGATGGTGTGACAAAACTTTCAGGCGTTATGACAGCACGGTTTGAGTCAAAGCTCCAGGCGCTGAAAGAAGAGGCATCATCAAAAATCGCAGACTTGAATTTGCCACCTGAGTTGACGGAGAAAGCGAAGACTATCACAGGAAATATTAACGACGCAGTACTTTCAAACCCGGTACTGAAATTACCGGGCCTGGAAGGATTCGATAATCGTTTGGAAAATCTAAAGGATGTCGGAAAATTGGAAAGCCGGAGTTCATCAGTGTTTCCTACGGAGATTGAAAATGTACAAGTACCACAAGGGCTCAATGGCGCAGGTAGTTTAACAAAACCAACTCTGCCGACTGGCAACATTTCCGACGTTGAAATCCTTTCAAAAGCCGTCGAAGAAAAAGCAACTGATATTTCCGGTATCAAAGAAATAGAAAAACAAACGGAGAGTCTCGACCAGTACAGAGAAGCAATTTCAAAACCACCAAACCAGGATTCTATAAAGGAAATAGCCATAGCCCAACTGCGACAAGTAGCCGTGAACCATTTTGCAGGAAAAGAACAAGTGGTGCAAAAGGCCATGGAAACGATGTCAAAATACAAGAAGAAATATTCGAGCGTGGTAAGTATTAGTGAGCTCCCAAAAAAACGTCCGAATGAAATGCGAGGCAAACCATTCATTGAACGCATCATTCCCGGGCTTGCCATGCAAATTAATAAAGAAGGCGATGACTTCATGGTGGATTTCAATGGTTACGCTGCGTATCGATTTACCCGTTCGTTGAATGCGGGAATTGGCTGGAACCAACGTGTGGCCTATAACATGAACTACAATGCATTTAATTCGGAAATGCGGATTTTTGGTCCCCGCGTTTTCGGAGAATACAATCTATGGAAAGGATTTTTTCCCCGTGCGGAATTGGAGTTAATGAACACAGGCCTGCCTCCCGTAACACGAGGTTCAACTCCTGACCCGATGCAGCGCGAATGGGTCTGGGGTGCATTCGTTGGTTTGAAAAAGGAATACCGAATTATCAGAAATATCAAAGGCACAGCGATGGTTATGACAAGACTATTCAATCCTGAGAATAAAAGTCCATATGCAGATGTGTTAAATGTTAGATTTGGTTTTGAGTTTCCGGTGAGGAAGAAGGTAAGCGACACGCAGTAGCTTCCCGGAAGAGCGCACGTCACAGCAGCGTCTCCTGTCTTAGGGACGCTGCGTTGCTTCCTGGGACATGTATCTCACTTGTTAACACTCAATTTTATGCCTGGATTCAGCAACTGTTGCGAAATCTTCGAAATAGGAGGAGCAGTCTGACTGAGTCCCCGAGACGGGAGACTCAGCGGCGACGACGGCTATCCCACTATCACCGGTGTAATCAAGGAACGTTGGCGAATCTCCACGAGATCCTTCTTCGGCCGCCTTAGCACTCGCGTAGGAGGCCGCTCCCCGCAACCCACCCACATGCCTCGCTCTGGAAGACGGTTTCATAGGAGGGGGATAAAGTTTTCCAGGGCGATAGCATTGGGCATCGGAGAGCTCGCCGAGGTTCCGTCATCCAGACGGCAGAGTGACGTGATGGGACAACGTTGTTCGACGAAGTGCTCCCCTTATGGTTCCGTCATCCAGAGCGAAGCGTTGGCGTGTGCGTTGGCGCGAAGGATCCAGGAGCTACGGAGTGCCTATGCGAAGTGATGGCTTACTACAAACAAGAACCGAGATTAGAAAAACAGCGCAAGTCGTACTTCACTACGATAGTGGAAGCAGATCACAGGATTACCTGATCAACGATTACCGTTATTCCTTAACCGGAGTGCGGGACCTGGGGTGCGCTCGATTGGATAACGGAGGAACTTCGATCGAGCCGATCGATCACCAATTACCCACCATCTACTCTTATCGTAGCGGCGATGGAATCTCGCCGATGCGCGGCCTGCTGAATCTTGACTTTTCTCTTGTACAACATTTCAAGAAATGTCTCTTGTCTTGGTTTCGCTAGCGTATCAGCATGCATTATAGAATCCTGTTTGAAAATATTCCGTTCGATTTCTGCCCAAAGGTCATCATCCAATTCGTAAAGATCGCACGCTAATTCTTCCTGCAACTCATAGGGTAGACGCTTGAAACGCGCAGACGAAATTTTTTTGAAAGCTGGATCTTGATTGACTTGTTTCAAGAAATACGCAGCTATCGGCAACGCAGTATTCGAACCCTGCCCAAGCCTGGTGTTTCGAAATCTGATTCTGGGGTCATCGGCACCAACCCAGGTACCAATCGCTAACTCTGGTGTTATGGCCATGAACCAACCATCGGCATTAGCCTGTGTAGTTCCGGTCTTCCCTGCCACGTCGGTATATACGCCGTATTTCCAGCGAAGACGCGACGCAGTTCCTTCGTGCACTACAGTTTGCATGAGCTGGCGGACAAGCAATGCAGTTTCTCTTGAGATCGCCCGCTGTCCGGTTCCCTTCGGTTTAAAGTTATCGTATGTTTTGCCAGTCAAATCTGTGATAGACTTTATGTAGTAAGGTAAATTAGTCACTCCCTCATTTGCAATGCAGGCATATGCCGTCGTCATTTCCATCAAGGAAATCGATGAAGATCCAAGCGCAATTGATGGAACGTCTGGCATTTCACTATGGATTCCCATTTTTCTTGCTAAGCCGATGGTATTCATCACTCCGGCTTCCTGAATTAATTTAACAGCAACAGTATTTACGGAATATGCAAGCGCGCCGCGCATGGAATATTGTACATGGTAGTCGTTCTGCATGTTTCTCGGGGTCCACTTTACACCTTCTTTGTCGATATAGGTTTCTTGTTCTGCCGAATACAAGTCGCATGGAAGAATTCCTTCTTCAATCGCCATAGCATAAACGATTGGCTTAAAAATGGAACCCACCTGTCGCTTTGTTGTCGTTTTCACATGATCATATTGATAGAAATCGTGTTCTATTCCACCGACCCAGGCTTTGACTTCACCAGTTGAAGGTTCCATCGCCATAAATCCCGCATTTAAAAATTGAAGGTGATGTTTTATAGAATCGATCGGACTAGCCTTCACGTCTTTTTCGCCCTCCCACGTAAACAGCTGCATGGGTATGGGCTTTTGCATTACCTCCATGATTTCTCTTTCAGAAAGTCCCTGCTGTTTTAATCGTTGATATCGGGGTGACCGTACAATCGCCTCTTTTAAAACATATTCTTTGTCCTGCCAGGGTAATTCCTTTCCCCAATGATCGAAGAATTGTTTCTGAACTTCTGTCATTTGCTGCTCTAATGCCTTTTCCGCATACTCCTGAAGCTTGGAGTCAATGGTCGTGTAAATTTTTAATCCATCCGTGTATAAATTATAAGATGACCCATCCTCTTTGGTGTTTGCTTTGCACCAATTGATAAGTTCTGATTTCAGATATTCCCTGAAGTAAGGAGCTAGTCCATGATGGTGAGAAATTTTATTGTACTCCAGCCCGAGAGGTAACTCCCTTAGTGTATCTGCTTTCTCTTTGTTAAGAAAATCATATTTAACCATTTGAGATAGCACAACGTTTCGTCGCTCAAGTGCCCTCTTTGGAAACAGTCGTGGATTGTAATTATGGGTAGCTTTGAGCTGTCCGATCAGCATGGCGGCCTGATTCGTATTCAATGCATCAGCTGTAGTAGAAAAAAATCGTTTTGCCGCAGCCTGTATGCCGAATGTATTATCTGAAAACGGTATCGTATTCAAATAAAGGGTTAACAGATCTTTCTTCGAGTAGATTCCTTCAAGGCGGTAAGCAATGGTCACTTCACGGAGCTTGTTAATGAGCAGTGATAATACCCAGTAACGCTGGCGAGGATAAAGGTTTTTGGCGAGCTGCTGAGACAAAGTACTCCCACCGCCGGCGGATTCATCCTGTAGAAAAATTGATTTAACCACAACGCGTCCCAGGCTTACAAAATCTATCCCCTCATGCTCGTAAAATCTCACATCTTCTGTAGCGATCAAGGCATTTATGACCTCAGGAGAAATATTCTCGTAGGTAACTTCAGTCCGATCCTGAATGTAATAACGCCCGAGTAACACACTATCTGCACTGAATACTTCAGATGCCACCTGGTTTTGAATCGTTTGCAATTCTTTCCTGCCTGGGGTTTCGATCCAAACTACAATTGCAAGTACCAGAATAATAAAGACAGGCGGACCTGCAAAGATCGCCCATTTTCTAGTCTTGGGATGTGTCTTGAAGAAGTGACCTAACCGCTTTAATTGATGCGAGCCCGCGCGAAAGAGAGGTTGAACCTTTTCAACGGAAATAAAGAAAGAATCGCGGACTATATTTTTTACTTTCTCAATGAATGACTGCATAACCGTAACACCACCAAATCAGACGCGGAAATTTAAAATGACTGGAACCCGACCGCAGGCGTTCCCGGTTGCATAACATAAAACTGGCAATTTAGTTATCACGTTCCTCAATTTTGGAATTTAAACGTTGCGTCGAGGTTTTTTGGTTGCGTTATTGAGAACATATCTGTGCCATTACAGAATATCTCTAAACAAAATATCGATATTATTGGTATTTAAATAATAAAGCTACGAATTCGTTGGAAAGACTATGGCGGAAGTAAAATCGGTATTGGATGAAAAACTTCACTGGTACAAGGATGCTATAATTTATGAGCTTCATATCAAGGCCTTTCACGATGGCAATGGAGATGGTATCGGAGACTTTGAGGGATTGCTGGAAAAGCTTGACTATTTGCAAGACCTGGGTATAACTGCGATTTGGCTGCTTCCATTTTATCCATCTCCTCAGAAAGATGATGGGTACGATATCGCCGATTATTACAGCATAAATCCATCATACGGAGATATCAAGCAGTTCAAACAGGTGCTGAAAGAAGCGCACAACCGTGGTTTAAAAGTAATCACAGAGCTTGTTATCAACCACACTTCGGACCAGCATCCGTGGTTTCAGCGCGCCCGAAAGGCTCCAGCCGGATCCTCCCATCGGAACTACTACGTTTGGACCGACGATCCAAAACAATACAAAGACGTTCGAATTATTTTTCAGGATTTTGAAGGATCTAACTGGTCATGGGACCCTGTCGCCAAGCAGTATTACTGGCATCGTTTCTTTCATCATCAGCCGGATCTCAATTATGATAACCCTGCCGTCCACGATGAAATATTTAAGATTCTCGACTATTGGTGTGCAATGGGTGTCGACGGATTTAGACTTGACGCAGTGCCTTATCTGTATGAACGCGAGGGAACAAATGGAGAAAACCTACCTGAAACACATGCATTCTTAAAAAAGCTGCGCAAACACCTTGATGATAAATTTCCCGGAACATTATTGCTGGCCGAGGCTAATATGTGGCCCGAGGATGCTGCTTCATATTTTGGGGACGGTGACGAATGTCACATGAATTATCATTTTCCAGTAATGCCGCGTATGTTCATGGCGTTGCAAACGGAAGATCGATATCCGATCACTGATATCTTTGATCAAACGCCTGAGATCCCCGCAAATTGCCAATGGGCAATTTTTCTTCGCAATCATGATGAGCTTACGCTGGAGATGGTTACGGACGAGGAACGCGACTATATGTACAAGGTCTACGTCAGAGATCCCAAGGCAAAAATTAATCTTGGCATTCGTCACAGATTAGCTCCATTAATGGGGAACAATAGAAAGAAGATTGAATTACTAAACTATTTACTGTTCTCGTTGAAGGGAACGCCTGTTCTTTATTACGGTGATGAAATAGGAATGGGCGACAATTTCTATTTGGGAGATCGCGATGGTGTGCGAACACCAATGCAATGGAGTTCTGAGCGGAATGCCGGCTTCTCTGCAGCCAATCCTCATCGCCTTTACTTGCCGCTTATACTGGATCCCGAATATCACCATGAATTTGTGAACGTGGAGATGCAGAGCCGCAATACAACGTCATTGCTTTGGTGGACCAAACGAATGATTAACAAGCGAAAGCAGTATAAAGCGTTTGGTAATGGTGATATGAAATTTATCCAGTCGGAAAATTCAAAGATCCTTGCCTTTACGAGAAGCTATGAAGAAGAAACAATTCTTGTGGTGGTGAATTTATCGCGATATACGCAGGCAGTAGAGCTTGATCTCGAAATTTATAAAGGTTATGTGCCCGTGGAAATTTTCGGTAAAAATAGATTCCCGACAATCAAGGCAGATACAAATTATTTTTTAACACTCGGTGGACATGAGTGTGTATGGTTTATTCTCGAAAAAGTTCATCCTGAATCGCATGGACCTAAGGCGTTGCCAATGCTGGAGGTAGATTCATGGAAGGTGATGCAGGAACCGGACAATGTGCGTGCACTGGAAGAGAGAGCACTGTATAGCTATCTGATAAAAATGCGATGGTTTGGCGGCAAGGGAAGAATTATTGAGCATATCCGAATTGTTAAGCATGCACGCATCCCACTTCCTGAAGACCATGCGCTACTCCTGTTAGTTGAGGTATCTTACGAAAGTGGTTTGCCTGAAACCTATCAGCTTCCCGTAGCTTTTGCAAAAGGTGACAATGCAACGAAAATTGCAGACAACTTTCCTCAGGCGGTGATTTGCAGATTAATGGTCGGCGATGATGAAGGCATTCTTTACGATGCTATTTATGGCAACGCTTTCCAGCAAATGATTATTCAAAAAATGGGAGCCAACCAAAGCATATCGTTAAAGAATAGCAAGATTGAATTTTACGGAAATAAGAGTCTGAAACGGCACATCCAAAGCCAGACTCGGATCATGCCAAGAATTTTAAGCGGTGAGCAAAGCAATACGTCTGTCATTTATGATAATCGATTTTTTGTCAAAATGTTTCGTAAGGTCGATCGGGCAATCAATCCTGACCTGGAGATAATCCAATATCTCACGGAGCATGCAAAGTTTAAAAATGTTCCTGCGTTTGTCGGTGCCGTTGAATGGAAATATGAAAATGCCGGAATGGTGATGGTTCTGATGCAGGAGGTCATTGAAGGAAGTAGTGATGCATGGACGTATATGATTGATCGTCTCGACGATTACAACGAACGAATTCTGACTGAGAAGAACGGTCGGGTCTTGCCGGAAATGGTCGGTAGTATTCTGGAGCCTGTAGGATATGAAGACATTCCTGCTGAAATGAAAGAATTGTTGGAGGGATCTGTGGCAGAAGGTGCTCGTCTGTTGGGTGTACGGACAGGAGAAATGCACCTGGCGCTTGCTTCCGGAATTGACTTTCCGAATTTCAGCCCGGAGCCTTATTCGCTACACTACCAACGCTCTCTATATGCGGGACTGCAATCTTTAGTGCGTGGTACTTTCCACAATCAAACACGAAACCTGTCGAAACTCTCGGATGAGGCGAGGGTAGAGGCTGAGGAAGTACTTGCCATGAAGGAAGACATTCTGAATATTTTCAAGAATATCTATAAAAAGAAAATCGACGTTGTTAAGATAAGAATTCATGGCGATTATCATCTCGGACAAGTTCTGTTTACTGGTAAGGATTTTATCATCACTGACTTTGAAGGTGAGCCGGCCAGGAGCTACAGCGAACGGCGACTAAAGAGGTCACCTTTACGCGACGTCGCTGGTATGATCCGGTCATTCCATTATGCTGCGTATGGCGGACTGCTTCTCGACAATCAAATTCGCAAGGAAGATATCAATTACCTGGTTCCATTTGCAGAGCAGTGGTTTCATTACATGTCAGGATTCTTTATGAAGGCTTACATGGAAACAGTTGAGGGAAGTGCTTTTATACCTAAGTCAAAGGAAGATTTGAATACATTGATGACGACTTTCCGCCTGGAAAAAGCGGTGTACGAATTAAACTATGAATTAAATAACCGACCCGACTGGGTGATAATACCTTTGCGGGGTATCAAAGCGCTTGTACAAAGTACCAAGTCGAGCGATATCTTAGTTTAGCGTGTATACCAGGCGTTGAGTATGAAGCATGAAGCTTGAACGAAGGTTATTTCATCTTAAACCATCTCCGGGCATTTTCGCGGTATATCTTGTTAATAACCTCACGGGGTAGCTTCAGTCCCCTGAACTCCCCATTTACATGCGGTGATGTCATCGTGGAGTCTGTTACAAAATATTTCCAGTCCTTAATCCAGTCATTGTGTAAGCCCTTGCGTTCATTGTCAGGGTTTGAACCTTCTTCAATTCCGGAATCCGTGGCATAGATTAAGCGGTCCTGGTAGTCAATGAAGAATTGCCTTACCTTTTCGCGATCGGATATTGTCTGATGCTGCAAATGCGGAATCCTTGCTGCCATGTCAACAGCCATATTGGGAAACTTATCAAGACGTTTGGCTATTTCATGAACATCCCATTCGAGACTACCCAGGTGAGCTCCCACAAAACGCATGTCGGGGTGTTTTTCCAGAAGATGATCCCTTGCATTAATTTGGTCCTCATAAGAAGGATATTCCGGATGGAGGTACATATGGTATTCTGGATGGTCCTTGAAATACGATCGGTCGTTATTAACCGTCATCTCTTCAATGGGAAGCCAGCAATTTTTGGGTTCACCAAGGTGAGCCATTACCGTTTTATCTTGTTTGATAATATACTCGATGATTGGATCGAAACGTGGATTATCTATCATAATAAATTGATCGGCTGAATCTTTATAAGCCATTCCAATATTCTTCCATAGTTTAATTCCTAACGCGCCCTGTTTAAATGAATTTTCAAGACGAGCAATCACCTCATTGGTCCATTCGGGTGAATTCCAATTTTGCAGCGTGAAAGCTGTAAGGTATTGTAGATTGTCGGGTGACTGCTGGATTTGCTGCAAGGCGAATTTTTCCTGATCTTCCACTGATACATAATCATTCACGTCGACATTAACGGTTAGCAGTTTGAAATTATCGGCACGTGCTTGTTGTGTCAGAGCCGGATCTGCGCAGTTAAGATGCATGTGAGTATCGATCTTTTCGACTTTTGAAAAATCTTCAATCGAATAATAATCTGAGCTGCACGAAAACAGGACAGCCGTGAATACGATGATAATATGCCGCATAGGTCTAGATTGTTTGCAATGAAAGTACAAAATTCCATTTGGATTGCTCTCCGTTTTGTGTGCTAACCGTTAATTATTTACTTTATGGACTGACTCTAAATCTGAGGGATTTATTCCTTGCAAAACCTATGACCTTACAACCTCACAGTGGCCGCCTGTTATCGTTAGATTTTATGCGCGGACTCATCATGGTTCTATTGATGTTGGAAAGCACACGTCTATATGATAATCTGAACGACATAGCAGAGGGTACGGGCATCCAATTTCTTATCCAGCAATTCTTCCATCATCCTTGGAATGGACTGAGGTTTTGGGACCTTATCCAGCCGGGATTCATGTTTATGGCAGGTACAGCGATGGCGTATTCTTTACATCGCCAACAGGTCAATGGGGTACCCTGGCGCGTTTCCCTGGTAAAAGTTTTTAAGAGGTCTTGCTGGCTGTTTTTCTGGGGGGTTCTCGATTACGCTGTGCGGCCGGGTGGATTATCTTTTGAGTTGTGGGATGTGCTCACACAACTGTCGTTCACAACCCTGGTAGCTTTTTTTATTTTTCGATGGACGTATGGAGCACAAATAGCTTTTAGTCTGGGGTTGCTTCTACTCACGGAAATTCTGTATCGCTTCACCAACATCCCCAACTTTGATCAACCATTTACTGACCAACATAACTTTGGAAATTATATGGATCTTGTTTTGATGAACAAGATCAACAGGGGAGGATGGGTTGCTATTAATGCATTGCCGACGGCAGCGCATACAATTTGGGGAGCACTGGTAGGTAAGTTGCTTTTAACTTCGAAACCCTCCGAAGAAAAGGTAAAATGGTTGCTGATAACGGGTGTTATTGCTTTGGTCACAGGGTATATTATGGATTTTACCATTACACCTATCATCAAACGCATAGCAACCAGTTCTTTTGTATTGGCTTCTGGCGGATGGTGTTTATTAGCGCTTTGTTTTTTCTATTGGTGGATCGACCTGCGACATCACAAGCGCTACGTACAATTTTTCGTAATCGTCGGGATGAACTCACTTTTCATTTACCTGTTTATTGAAATTGTTGCTGGCAGATGGTTCAATGGATACATCGGCGCAATTACAAATGGTTTGATGAGCATGGTTAATATGCCTGCAGGCTTGATGGCGATCATAACCTCGCTAACCATCTTCGCGCTGGAGTGGAGTTTGTGCAGGTTTTTGTATCGGAAGGGAATCTTTTTCAAGATCTAGGGTCCGTTAATAGTTATCCGTTAATAGTTATCCGTGGTGCCTGCCACCCGACGTTGATTATCCTATTTCCTGAGGCGCAGATGTCATTGTGAAGTCAACTGAGGAAGGTCGTCAAGTCCCTACTTATTAAATTAATAGCGCACACCCACACTCACACCCACGATTAACGGATAACGGATAACGGATAACGATTAACGGAAAAGGATCACACAACACTCTTCTCCGCGACTTTCTCCACCGGTACATTCTCTTTCTTCTTTCCAATAATTAGTCGTATTCCAGTATCGTAGGTGAAGTAGGCCCAAATCCAATTGATGAAAACGACGAGTCTATTTCTAAAACCGATTAAGGACATTAGGTGAACAAACATCCAGACAAACCAGGCACGGAATCCTTGCGTTTTATAGGTGGTTCCAAATAGTTTAAAATCTGCGACTGCTTTGTTCCGTCCGATGGTTGCCATTGATCCCTGGTCGCGATAACGGAAGGGCTGGAGTTCTTTTTTTTCGAGCAGTCTCTTAAGATTTGCACCAAGCCATCGGCCCTGCTGGATTGCAGGTTGAGCCATCATTGCATAACCATCCGGCGTTTGTTCTGTAACCATTGCTGCGATATCGCCAATAGCAAAAATATCCGAGTATCCTTCCAATCTGCTGAAGGCGTCAACCTTAAGACGATTGCCATGCGTGATCGTTGCGTTGTCTAAACCTTCCAATGATGTTGGTGTCACACCGGCAGCCCAGATCAGAGTCCTTGTGCAAAGAGATTCACCAGTGTCTAACTGAACTTTAAATCCATTGTAGGATTTTACCCGGCAGTTAAGCCAAAGCTTTACACCCGCTCTTTCAAGGATCTCCTTCGCCTCATGAGCAGCTTCATCGGACATTCCTTTCAACAACTGCGGGCCGCTCTGAATTAAATGGATGTCCATGTTGACAAAATTCAATTCCGGATAATCTTTTGGAAAAACGTGCTTTCGTAGCTCGCTCAATGCACCTGCTAACTCAACACCAGTGGGGCCGCCACCTACGATAACAAAGTCCATCAAGCTATTAAGCTGCTGCTCATCTTTAATTTGCAGGGCCTTTTCAAAATTGGTAAGGATTGTATTCCTGAGGGCAAGAGCATCCTCAACGCTTTTAATCGCGATAGCTTTCTTTTGAATTTCTGCATTTCCGTAAAAGTTTGTCGTCGCGCCCATCGCCACAACGAGGTAATCATACTCCAGAAATCCGATAGATGTCTCCAGGATTTGCTTGTCAGTGTCTACGCGCAACGCTGTAGCCATCCGAAAATAGAAGTTAGGCTGATCGTCAAAAATCTTTCGAAACGGGTATAAAATAGAAGAAGGCTCAATACCCGCTGTCGCTACTTGATAGAGCAAGGGTTGAAAAGTGTGAAAATTCTGGCGATCGATGAGCACTACCTGTACAGGCACATGTCGCAATGATTTCGCTAGTTCAAGGCCAGCGAAACCTCCGCCGAGTATTACAACCCTTGGTTTGTCACTTTTTTCAATTAAAGCTTCAGGCATCATAGCTAGATCCCTTAACAAATCTTATGGGTATCTTGCTTAAAAATATAAATGATTTCCTTCGTTAAAAAGGATCTGCTGAGCAAAGCTTCTTCAAGAGAGTTAAAATACAGTCAGCAATTGCCTACCGGGTCTACTATCAAATTGAAGAATTGGTGAGCGCCGTCAAATTTTTAGAGATCTTTATCTGACGTTTCTCAAGTTCGGTAATATTCATGTCACATCGCAACGTTCCATTTTCCATTACAACAAAGCTAAAGCCTGCACCGCGTTTGTGTAGACCTTCTCTTTCGCTGATGATCATGACTGATTTCCCTTCCGTAAGCTTTAATAGATCATCGAGGGAGCTACTCTTTCCATCGGCAAGGTAAATGATGTGAGGTTGACCGATGTCGTTCAGGTTATCTACCTGTTTCACATTTAGTTCATGTCCATTTACATTCTTTCCCTTTTGTTTCAACAACTCGTCAAAGACTTTCGATTTGCCGAAAACTGTTATGTTGAACTCTCCATTTATGGATGGCCAGGAAGAATACTTGGCTATATTGACAACATAAAGTGAGTAGACCTGGTAATTCGTCGTTTGCGCTTTCAATGTAAATGCACAAAACACTGCGATTATTAAAAGGCTTGACTTTGACAATTTCATATTGCGATTATTTCTTAAAATCTACCTGGTAAGCTAACTTAATTACATACTCCCGACTCCTTGCTGGTATTGCGCTATATGCACCCAGCCCTCCGTTGTACGCTTGAGGTATACCTGGACCATTGTCTAGAAGATCATAAACTCCAGCGCCGATGGTAAGGCCTGGAACGACGTTACGGTAGTTCAAAAACACATTTGTTAGTACGTACGGGTCGAGGGCTATTGATACTAATTCTTCATTCTCATCGATTGCCCCGTAGGCATACCGTTTACTTGCTGCAATAAATGTTGGGTTGAAACTCAACTTTGGCGTGATATAGATGTTCGTGTTCAACGTTACTTTATGAGCCGACATCCCGACATATTGTTTGCTTGTCTGCGGTATAGCGTATTTATCAACGGCGTTATCTGAAATCGCCTGACTAAAGGAGTAAGTAAGGTGACTGTACCAATTTTTTTTACGAATACTGTATACTAACTCAATGCCTTTGCTTCCTGATTTATCGTAGCTTTCATACCATTCATCAAACTCATCACCTTCACCTTCCGACCCATATATTATTACGTCGCGGGTAGTAATATGAAAGGCGTTCAACGCCAGCAACATCTGTGGCGTGAACTGGTAACCGAGTTCAAACTCAAATACATTGGAACGCTCGGGTTTTGCACCTGTAGTATCCAATTGTACATTTTGTAGCGAAGGCGATCGGAAAGATGCGCTGTACAACACTTTGAAATGCAGGTTTTCAATTTTCTTTGTCAAAGCTATGCGCGGAACAAATGCGCCGTCGTACTTATTATTCTTTTCGACACGAAATCCGACGGTAGCATTTGCCAGGCGGTGCTTTAACAGTGCCTGCGCATATACGGCTACGTTATTCATGGAGAGTAGCTGCTCATCCACGGAGAGGTCCGTACTCTTATCTGTAAAATACAATGCACCAAAATTGAGGTTAACCTTTCTGCTGATGGAATATTCTCCATCTACCTGACCGAGCTGTCGCACGGCCCTTACTTCAAAGTCAGTTTCTGGTGTTTCAGGATAATCATAGTACCAGGGAACCTGGTTGAGATATTGTATTCTGGGGGTCAAACTAAAACGGTCGGACAATTTAATTTTGTATTGCACATCCAATGAGTACATCTTGAATGAAACATTCGACTGAGGGTCAGATGTTTTAAACTCGTCATACATACCTCTAATTGCCAATCCCTTGTAACGGATACCGGCGTTGATATTCATCGGATCAGAGTTCGTTGCATTTGCCAGGCTTATTGGATCAGATGATTGAAAGATATCCTGATAAATTTGGTCGCTAACAATGCCTTTTCCTCTAAACAAAGAAAAATCCCATGCGATTTCTCTACCATTCGCGGCAGCCATAACTCCACCGTTTGTCCGGCCTGTAGCGTTTTTATGCAAACCAGCCGTACCATAAACGCCAACACCGGTAAGGCTGGACGCAGCCTTTGTAATAATATTGATAACGCCATACTCTGCGGATCCTCCGTATTGGGCCGAACCTGGTCCTCGGATGATCTCCACTCTCTCAATAGCATCGACCGGAAACCGATTGCCCACTGCAACACTTTGGTAAAGGAGCTCATTGAATGGTTGACCATCCATTAGTACAAGAACCTTTCCTTCGTTAGCCCAATTTCCGCGCAAGCTCAAACCCATTACAAATTGAAGGTCTTGAGCTACATCAAATCCAGGAACAAGTCGTAACACATCGGTCAAATCGCGTGCGCCGATGTTTTGTATTTCTTCAGCGGTCACCACGCTGATAATGCCTGGCGTTTCGCGAGTTGTTAAGTTTTGAGAGGATACTGATACATTTTTATTCAGCATTCTTTGCAGATCGCTTTCTTCGGTGAATGCATTAAGGTTCATCAGTGAATCGAGATCCTGCCCTCGTACAGAATAGTAGGAGAGAGCCAGCACAGCAATAAAGCAGCTGATTAATGGGCGCATAGGTAAGGCGTTAGATTATTCGTTTGGGTTTGTAGCGTAACTCCTCATAATCCGTGTTGGCTTTCGTTTCCCATGACAACTAGAAATACGGACAGCGAGGATGTGTCTTGTTATGATTAAAAAATGACCTAAAGTTTAAAAAATACGGCACGGCTACACCGGCTTGAATACGAAGTTAGAGAAATTTGCCCTCAGGACGGTCTTCCTACGGCGACGAAATGGAATGTAGCAGCGACGTTTTAGGCAGCTCGGCGGAGGGGTAAAATTGGTTGCGAATACCCCCTTCATCGTTCTTGCATTTTTGGATTTGTGCTTCTCGAAGATGGTAGGCTAGGGAATAAGGGAATAGGGAATAGGGAGGTGAATGTTAAGGCGCATGTTCCCTACTCATTATTCCCTATTCCCTTATTCCTTCCCTATTCCCTTATTCCTTCTCTACTCCGAAGGACTAATAGAAAATTTCCAGATATTAGCACATCAAAAAATTGCAAAATGGACAAGCAGTTCAAACCCGAAAACTACAATTCTGTCTCGCCCTACTTTATCGTGGACGATTGTCGCAAGATGATTGACTTGCTGAAAGGAATTTTTGAGGCTCAGGAGTTGAGAAAATATGAGCATAGCAACGGTAAGATTATGCATGTGGAGTTGAGGATAGATGATTCCGTGATAATGCTTGCCGATTCAAGTGAAGCATATCCTGCAAACAATTTGTTAATCCATGTTTATGTTCCTGACGTTCATAAAGTATTTCGCAAGGCGGTTGAACTTGGCTGTGAGGTTGTACAGGAACCAGTGAACAAACCTGGTGACCCTGATGTAAGGGGCACATTCAAGGATTTTCAAGGAAACATTTGGGCGGTGGGAACACAGGTTTAAGGTTTCGCTCGATCTGAGACTCTACGCCATTGAAAATAGCTGAGACTTAGCTATTAGCACAACTTTAAACCTTAAACCTTAAACTTTAAACTGTATTGAATAACGGAAGCAAGAAAATTAACAACTTAAAAACGGACATGCCATACGTTAATATCAAAGTGACGAAGGATGGAGTAACATCGGAACAAAAGGCCGAGTTGATCAAGGGGGTAACGGAACTTCTTCAGAAGGTGTTAAATAAGAATCCTGAAACCACAGTGGTAGTTATCGATGAAGTTGATACGGATAATTGGGGGATTGGGGGTGTCCAGGTTACGGTAAGGAGAAGAAATTGAAACTTGAAATTTGAAATTAGAGGCCCACCCACTAGATTCTGGCGACTAATAACAATTAACTTTTAACTATTAACTCAATCACTTAACGCGTTGAAGCACATCCTCCCACGTGAATTTTTTACCGTCAGGAAAAACACTTGATCCGGTAATTGTCAACGTATCGCCGAGAAGGTTTTCTATCGTTTCGGTCTTTCCCCAAAGACTTTTCGAAAAGGATGCATAATCCAGATTCAACTGGTATTTGTTGTCGATCTTAGTGTAAGTACCACCCATAGCGTGCTGAAATTTTTTGTCTTTGCTGCCGACGTACATCCAATGCGTTGGTGTGATGAACTGTAGTGCGTTAACACTCTCCTGGGTATCGGAATGTGTAGTGCCATCGGTAAGCGTGTAGGTGGTTGACAAAAGCTTCCAACTGCCTATCGTCGGATTGTCGGGATATGATTGCTTCGATTTCACACGCTGAAAAATGAGTTCTTCAATCACGATTTTTTTCCCATCAGGACGAATGATCGAACCAGCCTGTGTAAACTTATCGGCTTCAACTTTCCACGTAAAATCCGTCTTTACATTGTCGAAAATTGGAACGGAGGACAACAGAGGTATTTCGTTGTACTTCCTTTCGTCAAATTCGACATTCCCGGCATAGCATCGGTTAAAAACGAGCGAATCTCCCTCAACATCATGTGCTATCAGCATATAATGAGTAGGTGTAATAATCTTGACTTCCCGTATAGTCGATGTGTCTTCCGTAAACTTTTCCCCTGCTGCGTTGATGCCTCTAATAGAAACCATTTCCCAGGTACCCAGAAGCGGATGCTGAGCGGCAGCTTGAAGGCAGCAGACCAGAAATATTAAGATTGCAACAGAGCTAGATCTCATAGATTTAGGTTCGAAATCTACTTAATTAATGGAATATTAATCGGAAAATCAACCAATGGCGAGAAAGTCGGCTCGTTTTAGATCCCTGGATGATTTTACCACTAATATGGCGGACAACGCAAAGAAAAAGGGTAAATCGCCCGGCGTACTCTGAATAACCAGATATTATAGAAGCAATGGTTGCATTAACCAGGGCTTGGCGGAAAGCGCCTGAAAGTCAGTGTATATGTAATGGGCCCGTCTTATTCTGACGTAACAAGATGGGCGGAACTCTAGATAGGAAAAGTCCGGGGAACGATCAGAAAGCGCTCGGTCCACCGTGATTTCTGATTTCCTCAAAATAATGTTTCACCCTGATCGCACTTGGCCCAACCTTGGCGACTGCTTTTTTAAGATCGAATACCGAAACCTCAAACATTTCACACCAAGCCTGAACTTCATAATTTTCATCCATGTGAATTTTGTCAATCTCTTCCTCCTCGTGCAACTTGATCATCGTTTTCATACCCTTCTCGTTTACTAAAGACAGTCAAAAACTATTCCAGCTTCTACCGTTCGTTTTCCGGTAGGCAAGGTGTCTCCTATATTTTTGATGTGGACGATTATCTACATGAAATCCAGTAGTTGCACGATGAAACCCCAATTTTTTCGCCAACGAAATTTTCAGCTAACAACAAACCGATAACGGAATCTGATAGAAGAAATAATTAGGCAATGGTCTTCAGCGTCCTGAACCAATTTTGTAGAACAATCGGTTGAATACCTTCGCAGATAGTATTGGACGCCAGTGGATTCAATAATAATCTTCACTCCCGGGGCAAAAAAAAGGCGCGGCGAAAAAATCGCCGCGCTTCAGAAGTATTACCGATTTTAGTTCAATGCTATGGAAACCCTACCACTGGTTTGAACACTGATTGGCACACCTCCACCGTTGATTTTTCCGTCCACCTTGTTGTCTTCCTTGTTGCCGCTGAAATTCTGCATGTTTTCAAAGTGAATGCGATTCCCTCTTAGCTTAAGATCAAGGCCCTTATTGGCGGGAAGGCGTAAGTTAACACTCCCGCCCGAGTTGTGAACGGTTACGTATTCCTGCAATTTGAGCACTTCGATATCCATGCTTCCTCCGCTGGTCGACGCATTCACGCTGCATTCCAAAGAATAGAGATCGATGCTTCCACCGGATGTGTGTGCAGTCAATTCACCTCGGATTTTATCACCGCGTATAGGCCCCCCGCTGGTATTTGCTTTTAGCGTTCCGCTCAAATTTTCAAGTTTAATTGAGCCACCCGACGTGGAAAGGTTAACAATCCCACTACAGTTTTCGGCCTTGATACTTCCCCCGCTCGTGGATAGGTCAACATTATCTTTTGTGTTGCTTACTTCTATGCTGCCACCCGATGTGCGCCCTTTAATTTGGCCACTCAATCTGTCAAGACGAAGACTTCCACCGCTGGTTGAGAAATTTTGCCTACCCGATAGGTTGCGCATACTTATGCTACCACCACTTGTTCCCAAATCGGTTGATACATTGGTAGGAACGTAAAGTTTAAACGAAATATTCAACGCATTTTTCCAATTGAAGAATTTGTCCTTCGATTCTGCAGTCACTCTCAATTCATTGTCTTCAACTTTGATCACCAGCTTATAATCTTCCAGTATTCTTTCCTTTATTTCCTTTTCAGAAAGATCTCGACCATTGTTACCTCTTATAAATACTTCCACGCGAGAGGGTCCGTCACCGCCTTGCACAGATATACTGCCCCCTGAGGTGCGTGCATAAACATTGTCTATCGTCTGATTAGCAAAAGATTTGTTAATAAACGGTTCTCCGTCCTGAGCTTGAGATGCAAAGACGAATAGGACAGGGAACAACAGAATTAAGATTTTCTTCATGGCTTGTAAGATGTTATCATTTTTGGATGGAACTAACTGAGGTCAATTTAAATGCCACCGCTCATTTATTGCATATGGGCGCATCTGGCTTGTTTTTCCATTTTGACGCGTTCATTATTACAATTTGATGAGCGATTCCGAACGCATATAAGACTAACACTGTGTGCAAAAGGTTGCACGTTACCTTAAATTATCAGTGAAATTTTGGATTAGTACCAGATATTAGATCTTGAGTTTTAGTCCAGCCAGGGCACTTGCTTTAAAAGCCCGACCAAAAGGAAGAATTTTACCGCCAATTTCAACACCATCTGACGCGATTGTAGCAACGGCCTTAGCACTCACCAGGAAAGATCGATGAATCCGCACAAAGGTGTCAGCGGGAAGCTTTTGCTCAAGTGTTGTGATATTTTCCCGGGTGATCAACATTTTGTTTTTGAGATAGACCTTTACATAATCGTCGAGGCTTTCCACGTAAAGAATTTCTGTGAGACGAACCTTGTGCATTTTGCGATCGGCTCGCAGGTATATGTATGCGTCTGCTTCGGTGGGAGAAACGACATTAGAGGATGCGGATGTCTTGCGGTCAAAAAATCTGTTCACCCCCTTAAGAAATCTCTCGAACGAAATTGGCTTCATTAAGTAATCCACGACATCAAATTCAAAAGCTTCCGGTGCGTAGTCTCTGAATGCTGTGGTGATGATAATGAAAGGTGGATGTTTTAGTGTTGACAAAAATTTTAATCCGTTCAGCTCGGGCATTTGAATATCAAGGAAGATCAGATCGGCAGGCTTGTTTCGAAGTATATTACTTGCTTCAAGTGCGCTTCCGCATTCACCGATCGGTTCCAAAGCTTCAATTTTGGAAGCGTGCGAAGCAATTAATTTTCTGGCGAGGGGTTCATCATCAACAATAAGATACTTGTACCGCATACAATTATTTTAATAAGTTAATGATATTTCAAATTGATCAGGCTGATCTGTACGCAACGCCAACTGGTACTTGTCGCCATACAAGTGATCTAGCTGATTGGAAAGATTGGTTAAACCAATACCGTGACCGTTGGAAGAGCTTTTTCTACTATTGCTGATCGTGATTTGGACCTTGGTTTCATCGCATTTTACCATCATCTTAATCCATGACTTGCCAGCCACTGGCATGACGCCGTGCTTGAACGAATTTTCCATCAGCGTGATCAGGATCATGGGTCCAATAGAATGCTTTTCAACCGGCCCAGAGATTTCCGTCTCCAGGTCAACTCTGTCTTCGTAGCGCAACATCTCCAGAGCAATGTAATTTTCCAAATGTTTCAGTTCACGCTCAAGCGAGACAAATGTTGATCGTCCATCTTTCAGCACATAATCGAGAACTTTGCTGAGAGAGAGAATGGCCTGTGGTGCTTTGTCAGATTTTACTGAGGCCAGGTAGTAGAGGTTGTTTAACGTGTTGAACAAAAAATGTGGATTCAGTTGGGACTTCAGGAATTTCAGCTCCGTCTCAACTTTTTCACGCATCAATTTTTGATAATCCTCCTTTGACTTTTTCCAGTGCAACAGCATCTTGATTCCGCTTGCCAGAAAGATGACCATCAGGAGTGACGTTAGAAGAAAAACAATGTCGATCGAGGCGGGACTCATATCTTTGATGCTCACTTTTGCAACGACGATAAAAGTGATCATTGCAATAATTGCTTCAAGAAACAATGAACCTAGAAGTGTATATGTGAAAAAAAGTCCGAACGATGCATACCGACCATTCATGAGGTAACGCGGGATAAGAATATAGTTAACAAAATATGTTGTGCCGATCGTGACTGGCATCAGCAAACCAACGAAGAATAGGGTCAGCGGATAGTTATTACTTTTTCGTCCGAAAAATAGGACATAAAACACAAGGATTATGGTCCAGAAGCAGACGTGCGCAATCCAGCGACGCCTTAGAAAAAATTCGTCCAGCAGGTTATCAATCCGGTCCATCTATTCTCGCATAAATATGAAAAAATGATTTCAGGTTAGTGATAGAATTTGGTTGGTCAACTGAAAATAGCAGGCTTTCGGCAGGAACTGACACCTTTTCGCCAAATCCAGACTGCAGAAGCCCGTCCCTCGCCAGAAACCTTTGCCTTCGCCGAAAAAGAAAGCATATTATTTTTTAATTGAAATACTTGCTTCCATATCTTCTAACCTCAAACTTTATCGCTATGTCAAAAATTATTGATACTTATATCGCGGGTGGTGTTGATTATATGCATCCCATTACCATTCTGTTTGTTGCGAACATTGCCATAACAGGATATATAATCTATCGCAGAACTACGCTAAAAATTGTCAACTCAAATTGGATTGAAGCAATTAAACATATAGGCGGATTTGCTGTGGCGATTGGCACCTTTGGTACCTTAACTGGACTATTTATGGCGTTCAACGCACTGGAGCAGAGCGAACAGGTGATCCCGTTTCAGGTAATTATGGGCGGGTTAAAAGTAGCACTGATCAATGTATTGTATGGTTTGATCGTATTTCTGATTTCCATGATTTGCTACATTGTGCTCAAGCTAAGACAGCCGGGCATCCCATCGTCAACGACATGAGCATATGTTGAGTACCTTTTTTACAATTTTCTTTATTATTGGATTTGCTGTTCTGGTGATGTTAATAAGGCGTTTATTTGATTCGGAAAAAGGAATTCAAAAGAGTTGGGAGGGAGCAACGCGCCACTTCTGCGCACTAGCGGCAGCGTTGATCGGAATGGTGGTTTTATTTACACTCCTACAATTGCTTGATCTGTTTGAAGCTGATCTTTTTACTTTAGCTGCCTTTTTAAGTATTCTTCAGGTTTCATTTATATTGTCTGTTGGCATTGCTCTAGTGATAGTCACTGTTACTTTTCTTGCATGGCGACGTGACACGTAGTTAACAGGTAAACGGTAATTAGTACCCGATAGCTATTGGATCGGTGCGCACAGAAATTAAATTAAGCTAATGACTGCTTATTGACTTCGTACCAGTTTCACTTATTGTCAACGGAGTTCTCTCAATCGAGCCAACCGATTACCGATTATTGGCAAAGAAAATAGACGAGGACTTCGGTTTCAATTAAACCATACTGCACGCCGAGGCAGATACCGATTACCTTTCTGTAAACGCCTGTACTCTGTGAGCGCTTCCTGTTGTCCTTAAATTCCTACAGACGTCGATCCGCCACCGATTACCTCTTTTTGGCACCGGAAATAGACGAATAATTCAGTTGTAATTAAAACATAAAGCATGTTGAGCCAGACACCGATTACCTCTTATTGGCAAAGGAAAATAGACGAGGACTTCGGTTTCAATTAAACCATACTGCACGCTGAGGCAGATACCGATTACCTTTCTGTAAACACCTGTACTCTGTGAGCGCTTCCGGTTATCCTTAAATTCCTACAGACGTCGAGCCAGAACCGACTCACTCCGCCCTCAGCGACTTCACCGGATTTCCCCTCGCCGCGCGAAGCGCCTGGAGGCTTATCGACAAAAACGCAATTGCCATCGTTACAGCGGCAGCAGCCACGAGTACCCACCACGGGAAGGCTATACGAAATGCAAAGGTCCCTAACCAGCTGTACATGAGCCACACTGCAATCGGCCAGGCAAACAAATTAGCAATCCCGACAAGTCTCATAAAATCCCTGTTGATCATTACGACGATATCCTTCACACTGGCACCAACCACCTTTCGTATCCCGATTTCTTTCGTGCGCTGCTCAGCTGCAAAGGTTGCTAGTCCAAACAAACCCAGGCAGGCAATAAAAATGGCCAACGACGTGAACAGCAGGAATATTAGGCCAATGCGCTTTTCTGTTTGATGTTTTGCAGCGAAGTTGTCTTCAAGCAAAGTATACTCAAATGGCGCATTGTTCGCATATTTTTTCCAGATCGATTGAATTAAGGAAATCTTTTCGGAGGTATTACCTGGTGTGAGGCGGATCGCTATTTCCCAGTTGGGTTGACGGCCAAGTACAATAGCCAGTGGCTGTATAGGCTCTCTCAGGGATTGAAAATTAAAATCTTTCATGATCCCAATGATTTCGCGCTCACGCTTCGGTTGGTCATAGTGACTTATAAGCTTCCTGTCCTGCAAAAAAGTGATTCCCAATATTTTTGCGGCGGTCTCATTCAGTATCACCGTGTTTGTATCCGCTGGATTACTTTCAGAAAAGAAACGCCCTTGCACCATCTCATAGCGCATCGTTTCCTGGTGATCATAATCCATTTCGTATACGCTGAACAGATACTCTTTTCCATTGTCAGGCAGACTAAACAGAGATTGCCAATCGACATTTGGCGGTAGCCGGTTTACATAACTGGCAGATGTAATCTCCATATGTTTCAGAAGTTCTTCTTTGAAGGCTAAGCCATTGGTGCCAAGATTGCGTGTATGCAAGAGGTTGACAACGTTATCTTTTTCAAATCCAATGTTGGCTCGTTGAATGAAGCGAATCTGTAAATAGACCACCAATGTAGAGATGATCAAAACAGTGGAAATGAAAAACTGAAAAATCACCAGTCCATTTCGAATTCCATAACTGCGAAGCTGTTCGCGGAGCTTGCCTTTTAAAACTTCTGCAGGACTAAAATGTGCCAGATAGAAGGCAGGGTAACTGCCTGCCAGCAGACCTGCCAGTAAGATGCATATTACAGTTACGCCCAAAAAAACAGGGCTTACAAGTATTTCAGTCTGAATTTGTTTTGCAGTAAAGAAGTTGAAAACCGGGAGTATGGCGACAACAAGAAGTACCGAAATCGCGACCGCGATGAAAATATATAAATATGATTCCAGCAGAAACTGAAAGATAAGGCGATCGTGAGGAGCACCGACTGTTTTTCGAATCCCGACTTCCTTGGCGCGACTCGCTGAACGCGCTGTAGACAGGTTCATAAAGTTTATGCATGCAAGCACAGTGATAAAAAGCGCAATGCATCCAAAAGTATACAGGTACTGAATATCGCTGTTCGGTTCAAGTTCATCAGGAAGTTGAGACTTGAGATGGATGTCTACCAGCGGTTGCGTAAAGAAAGCAATGTCGTTTCCCTGAGCTTTAAAATGAGCAAGTGTAGTATTATTGTGCTGTTCTAATTCTGCACCGATCTTATACTCAAGAATTGAATTCAATTTGGAATAAATATCTTCGATCCTCTTGTTCGGCTTCAGTTTAAAATAAGTAAATACTTTTCCCGACATGTAATCGCCGGGATCGGTACTGGTGTACGATGACAAAGAAAGTATGAGGCTAAAATGAAAGTGAGAGTTAAGCGGAGGATCTTCGGCTATTCCAGCTACCTGTGCTATATATCCTTGCGCGAGAACGAGCGTCTTTCCCAAAGGAGTTTTATCTCCTGCGCCTTTATAACCGAAGTATCGTTTTGCAGCGGACTCTGTGAGCACTAGCTTTCCCTCACCGAGCAAAACACTATCGGGGTGACCTTCTATAAGTTTGAAATTGAAGAAACGAAAGAAATTGGGATCGGTCAATAATAGTCTAGGCTCAGTGAACGCCTTTTCCTCATACCTAACTGGAAAAGTTTTCCAACTGGCCATGCGAAGGCTACTCTCGATTTCGGGAATGTCTTCTGATATACCTTGGGCGACGAGAATACCAGTTTGTGCAGAAGTAAAATTCTTTCCCTCCAGAACGCCCTTAACCCCAAGCCGATGAATTCGATCGGCGTCAGGATGAAATTTGTCGTAGGCAAGCTCATCGTGAATATAAAGGATAATGAGCAGGCTACACGTAATGCCAATTGTAAGCCCGGCGATGTTGATGATCGAAAAGCCCCTCTGTCGTGACATGAAGCGAAGGGCGATTTTCAAATAATTCTTAACCATTGATATTCGGCCACTAATATAACAGTGTGCTTTGGATTAAGCAGCTTTTGGCTGATCTACGCTTAGCAACATTTGCAGTCGGATTGGCAACGCCTTAACCGTGGAATAATAATTATTGCGGAAGAATGGGAACTGTCAAAAGGATTTTGTCCCATTTGATATCCATGTTGATCCCTTGAGCGCTATCATTAAATGAAATCGTAAGCTGTTCTGTTTCCCCGGTGCTTTGAACAGGTATATTCACTTTGACTACATCCTTTGAATAATCGGGCTCATTATGTGCAGCAGAGATCCCCGGCTCGCTGTTAAGAGAAATCTCAAAAGAGTCGGCTCCTGGCACTGCATACATCCGGTAGGTTCCCGCGGCAACTGGTTTTCCTCCAAACGTTACATTCTTACTAAAAGTAATATCTGTTGATGCATTAGCGCCGAGCCGCCAGTATTGGCCGTATGAGAGCAAAGGCGTATCGCTGACTTCGCCAAATATTACCCGGCCCTTTTTGTACGGACGGCTATATTCTACTTTCACTTCAATCCCGTTCCCGCTATAATTAACAACATCCTTTGGGCTCTTTGGCTTAAGAAGCTGGTAAGCCACCACAGCCAATATTGCTGCAGCGAGAATACCCAATAAAATTAGTGTTCCTTTCTTCATGCAAGCTCTATTAGTCTCGTAACTTAATCAAAATCTGGTGCAATTGCAGGTGAGATTTGATGAGCCCCAACTAACTCTTAGCATGCGGTTCCGCTGTAGTTAGTTCCATTGCTCGCCGCTTATCCTAATTCCACTTCAATTAATTTTTGGTGTGCCGCGTTCGCTAGGATTCCTGATAATTTCATACAAATTTAAGGCACCATTTGCCTTTTCGCTAAACTAAACCAAGAGACCTATGAAAGGAAACAGACATTTTCAATCAAGTCGGAGAGATACTTTAAAGATGATGGGAGTCGGTATGCTGGGATTGCTCGGCGCTACTGAAGCGCGTGCAGAAGACCGTGTTACACCCTCTTATGCAAAGGGACTTCCTCCAGTTAAAATAAAAAGTGTAAAGGCGATTGCAACTGCTCCACAGGGTTCAAACCTCATTGTCGTTAAGGTCGAAACAACTGAGCCGGGCCTATATGGGCTGGGTTGCGCGACCTTTACACAGCGAGCTTTTGCTGTCGTCACCGCCATTGATAGTTACCTCAATGAATTTTGTGTTGGCAGGGATGTAGACAATATCGAAGACATGTGGAACGCTGCCTACGTAAGTTCATATTGGCGAAACGGGCCGGTCTTGAACAATGCGCTTAGCGGACTTGATGAAGCTCTTTGGGATATCAAGGGCAAACGTGCTAACATGCCAGTATATCAATTGCTTGGAGGCAAGTCACGTTTCGCTGTACCGTGTTATACTCACGCAAGCGGCAATACACCCGAGGCTGTTGCAGACCATGCCCAAAAGATAATGGCGGACGGTTTTAAATATGTTAGGATACAACAGGGTGGATATGGGGCGGTCGGCGCGGCAGGTTCAGAAACACAACCCGATTTCAAACAGGCAGGCTTTGGGATGCCCTCCGATAATTACATGAATGAAAAGCTCTACCTTAAGTCTGTTCCAAAAATGTTTGAAGTTGTTCGCAAGCGTTGTGGCGAGGAAGTAGAGCTACTGCACGATATTCATGAACGCGTGCAGCCTATGGATGCAATCAACATGATAAAGAGTCTGGAGGAATACGACCCATTTTTTATTGAGGATCCATTCTCTCCTGAAAACATGGAATGGTTCAAGCAGCTTCGCGCAACTACGTCTGTACCTATCGCTATGGGTGAGCTGTTCAATAACATCAATGAATTCAAATTGCCGATGGTAAATCAATGGTTCGATTTCATTCGTGTTCACGTTTCGCAAATCGGAGGAATAACTCCAGCGATGAAAATAGCACGGCTTGGCGAATGGTTTAATGTTCGAACTGCGTTTCACGGACCTGGCGATGTTTCACCTGTAGGTCATTCAGCCCATGCACATATGGATCTTGCTGTCTGGAATTTTGGAATACAGGAGGCAGTTTCTTTCTCCGACAAAATGCTTGAGGTTTTTTCTGGATGCCCAACTATGAAGAACGGATACATGTCGGTTAACGAAGTGCCTGGCATAGGTGTGGACATTAATGAGAAAGCCGCAGCCAAATATCCAATCACAACGAAATCCAATTGGCAGGTACGGAAGAAAGATGGAACGTTGATCCGGCCTTAGCGAGGGAAGCCTTGATAAGATTTCTTATGTGATGGTGAGGCCAGAAAAGTTAATATGATTGTCCTGGCGTTTTATGAAGGTAACGAAGATCTGATAATTGTTTTAGGAGAAAGTCGGCAACATCCGCGCGTGAGATCTTGAGTGTTAAGCCCTCTGCATCTGCGCCAAATCCATGTGCGTAGCTTCCGGTTCGAGGGCCATTTGTGAACGCCGCTGGTCTGATGATGGTCCAACGAAGATTGCTTGTCATTACATACGTCTCTTGCAATTCGTGATCTGCATACGCCTTTCGTAACAACATCCCGAACATGATATATTTCCAAAAGAAATTCAGATTACCTCTACTATCGCCGGCACCAAGTGTAGATTGGCAGATGAACCTTTCGACACCTGCCTTCTCCATAGCGCCAATAATATTCTTCGTACCGAGGGCTCTTAGGTTTCCTTTACTGCCTGCTCCGAGAGTACAGACAACGGCGTCGTGCCCGGGCGTTGCGCGCGCCACCGCCGCTTGATCCAGTACATCTCCTTGAATGATCGAAAGCCTGGGATGCCGTATCGAAATTGCTATCGGCCTGCGTACGAAGGCGGAAACACTATGATTTTCGTCAAGTGCCTGCTGTACAAATATTTTGCCTACACTTCCAGTTGCGCCAAAAACAAGGATCTTCATAGTTCTGATTTTTTTGATTCAAAACTATATGAGCAGACAAATTGAAAATAGAATAAAACCGACGCTACGAAACTGTGAAATTGGTTGTTAGCGTTGTTTTTCTTTTTTGAAATTGAAGGGGAGAAAAGCCAGCAAATTCCTTAAATGTTCTGATGAAATGTGATTGATCTGCATAGCCATTATCAAAGGCAACGTCGGAGAGATTCTGGAAATCACTTTTTCTCAATTGCGTGAGCGACGCTTGAAATTGGCAAATTCGCGAAAACATCTTTGGAGAGATTCCGATGTGATGCTCAAACCTACGCTGAAGTCCGCGTTCTGATACCTGCAATTCTTTTTGCAATGAACGCAGCTGCACATTGCCTTTTGATTCCACGATCCGTCTTATAGCCCGATCCGTAGTAGTGTCAGTGGACGGCTGTCTGCTCTTTATAATATTCCATAGCCGCGCGGACAAAATATCAATCTTCTCGTTAAGAGTAGTGGAATTTGCGAGGGGTTCTTTCAATTGGTCTATTAGCAAAGTCAAATCCACACACGAATTTGTGAGTTCACTAGCATTAATCCGGAATAGGGATTTCAATGCCGAAGGATAGAGGCAGGCTCCAACTGTTTTGAATTGTCCGATGAGATGGAGTGGTGAGCATTGGATCGTCTGTCCGTATAACAAAATTTCAGGAACGGGCTGTTTTACATGATCACGAAATTGTCCGTGGCATGCGTGTTGCAAAATTATTCCAGGGCATCCGTCTGCTAAGGGATTCAGGATTTGCGATACATCTTCGGATGTTTCCAATACCCAAAAAAATCGTACCCAACGCTTAAGGTGATCCGGCGGTGTGATTTGCTTATACTGCATGGACTTCCGTTATGTTTCAATTAACGGAGCGTTGCTTTTAAAGTTTTTGAGAAATCTAAACGTATTCCATTGTTACCTTACATCAGAAGTTGAACTATCTGAGTGATGAATGCAGAGTGCAGAGTTTAGAATGGTGGGTGCCCCTAAGTTCTGCATTCTGCATTCTTCACTCATCACTCTGCATTCGAGTTCTGCAATTCGGACTTTAAACTTAGATTTCGAACTATCTGAATGATGAATGCAGAGTGCAGAGTTTAGAATGGTGGGTGCCCCCAATTTCTGCATTCTGCACTCATCACTCTTCACTCAAGTTCTTCAATTCCGAACTTCAAATTTGCCTTTTAAAAAATTCCCAAGCCTCAACATGAACGTCGATATCATTTGGATAGTCGTGTTTGCCGCCAATTACTTTCAATAGAACAATTTCCGGTTTGCCCTTTGATTTATAGGTGTAACGTTCGATCTGTTTTCCGTCGTTTGGATCCTTGTTTGGAACCGCTTCTCTTGTTGGATTGCCAGTATAGCCCGCCAGTTTTGCCCAGTATTGAAAACTCTGGTCTGTAGACCTCACTGTACCCATTACAAAGTTTGATCCCTTCATCATCCCGCCACCATACGGATTGACTGGATCATCAGTTCCATTTACGATCATGATCGCAATAGGTGCCGCGTTTTCTGCACAATCCATATTATCGTCATCGGGAAGATTAGCAATTAGTGCTGTTACTGCTGCGAACTTTCCTGGCATTGTCAATGCCAGCTTGTAGCACATATGGCCACCTCCGGAAGTTCCGACGGCAAATACACGGTTTCGATCAATCTTATACTTATCGACAAAATATTTAATCATTGCATCGAAAAATGCGGCTTCATTAATGTCTTCTTTATTGGCAAGGGAGCTGGCCGCCTTGCGACATTCATTCCAGTATCTTTTGTACCCATTTGGATAAACAAGCAACACATGCTCACTTTTAGATTTTTCCTCCAGTCTGGCTGTTTGTTCCATCATGCCAAGACCGCTGCCCCCCGAGCCGTGCAACACAAACACAAGGCTACCGCCAGGTTTAAAAGATTCGGGTTGACGAAAGTGAAATGATCTGAAGTTACCTTCGATGTTTAGCGAATCGGTGGCGATGGCTGCCTGGACGTTACCACACCCTAGAGCTATGCAAGCCACCACTAATTTTAAGTTTATCATGCCATCGGATTTAGAATGGTAATCTAAGTATTAACATTTCAACAGCGCTGTGCTGTCGAGTGATCTGGTGTAAAAAAGTTCTTAAAAGTGTCCTGAGCGCATCAATTTACAGGAAATACCCTGCATGATTGCTGGATTTACCATTGTTGTTTTTACTTGGATCTGTTGACTTTTGGACCGTCCGCGCTTCCATTGGTAGCCTAGCATACTGGAGCCCATCCAACCATGATATCGGCGCTTCGCCATCGGTGAATTAAATGTCGCGGATACACTTATTAACTTGACGCTTTTTATGAAGTATACCTTTACACTGACTTTATTCTTTCTAACGGTCGTAGTGAATGCACAGCAAAAAAGCGTAGGGATATTTAAATTCAACAAAGACATCGGGAACCCAGCGAAGGCTGGCGGCGCAATCTTTGACGAAGCCACTCAACAATACTCTCTAAAAGGTGCCGGTTACAACATATGGTTTGAGCGTGACGAATTCAATTATGTCTACAACAAGGTTGGTGGCGATTTTATAATAACGGCTGACTTTGAGTTTGTAGGTAAAGGTACTGATCCGCATCGCAAAATAGGTTTGATGGTGCGAGAATCTGATGATGAAAAGGCAGCAAGTGTTAATGCTACACTTCATGGCGATGGCCTTACAGTTCTTCAGTGGCGTGAGCTGCGGGGTGCATACATGCGCGATCCCGAAGACGAGATCTTTCCACCGAAAAATAATTACACAATACTACAGCTGGAGCGCAAAGGCAAAGAAATTATTATGCGTGCTGCACATCCAGGCGAACCGTTGCAAATGATCGGTTCTCATACCATGCCCAGTTTCAAAGATTCTGTTCTGGTGGGCTTGTTTATCTCTTCTCACAACAAGGACGTTGTTGAAGAAGCCCGGGCCTACAATGTTCGCCTTGACCGGCCGGTAGCTGACACCTACAACCCGGGCCGTGAGGGCTGGCTTGGTTGTCGCCTGGAGACTATGAACGTCTTCGATGGAAAAAGGAAAGTCATCTATGAAAAAGACGGACGGTTTGAAGCTCCCAACTGGATGCCTGATGGTAAAAAGCTTTTGTTCAATATGGACGGATCGCTTTATACTATACCTGTCGCGGGGGGCGATGTACAAAAACTGAATACCGGTCCTGCCAACAGGCTTAACAATGATCACGTGATTTCATTCAATGGGAAGATGATTGCCATCAGCCATCACCGCGATGGATTACCTGGAGGTGGGTCCTCGGTTTATGTTCTTCCGATTGAAGGTGGTGAGCCAAGGCTTATAACAGAAGAGACACCATCGTATCTGCATGGATGGTCGCCAAACAATAAGGAGGTCATCTACGTGGCTACACGCAGCGACAATCCTACCTACGACATCTACAAAAAAGCCATTGATGGTAAATCCAAGGAGGTGAGGCTTACCAACACTGGCAACGGCGAACACGTCGATGGTTGCGAATATTCGCCCGATGGAAAATATATTTATTACAACGGTAGCCAGTCGGGTACTATGCAAATCTGGCGAATGAAGCCTGATGGTTCTGGCCACGAACAGTTAACGTTCGATCAATACAACAACTGGTTTCCACATATTTCACCGGATGGAAAATGGATCGTTTACATTTCATTTCCACCAGAAATTCCGGTAAACAGTCATCCATCTTATAAACGTGTTACACTAAAGTTAATGCCAACGGCTGGAGGAGCTCCGAAAGTAATTGCCTATCTGTATGGTGGCCAGGGAACCATCAACGTTCCTTCCTGGTCCCCAGACAGCAAAAGCATTGCTTTCGTGAGCAATTCAGGGAGAAAGTAGAGATCATATCCCTCACCATCACATTAATTGGGTTTTGTGATGAATAAAGCAATGGGTTTCGGCCTATTGCTTTTATTTTCTTAGGGGGATACCACTCCTTATTCGTTATCTCTTATTCCTTATTGCCTACTCCTCATTAGAAGAACGACTTTTTTCTGCTATTTTAAGGCTATCAAATTCTAAAGAATGCTATCCTCACCATCGATTGTCATAAAGCGTTCTGCTTTGGTAGTAGTGGTAATCATCTGTGTGAGCCTTCAGGTAGCTATACCGTTGAGCGGCCTTGCTCAGAAATCCAACAGTATCAACATCGATAACATCAGGTTTGAGTTGCTCTCCGACGGGCTTTCAGAAAAATCTGTAACCTGCATACTTCAGGATAACAAAGGGTTTATGTGGTTTGGTACCCGGAACGGACTAAACCGATATGATGGCGTTGAATTCAAAATATATGAATTCGTATACGGCGACAGCACGAGTATCAGCAGTAATTTCATCAATTCTTTGGTAGAAGATAGTCTCGGTAATATTTGGGTCGGAACCCTTGATGCTGGTTTAAATTTGTACAACCGGGAAATGGATAACTTCAGGAGGTTTCAACCAAGACCGGGAGCAAAGGGAGCAATCAGTGACAATTGGGTTACTGATCTCTATATTGATAGCAAGCACAACCTGTGGGTGGGTACCGAAAAAGCCGGACTTGAACTTCTTGAGCCTGGACTAACAAAATTTCAACATTTCAAGAACGATCCTAATAGTCTGCACAGTCTGAATAATAATCACGTTCGCGTGATTTTTGAAGATGCAAAAGAAAACTTGTGGGTTGGTACATACGGAGGAGGACTCTCTTTGTTTGATCGTAAGAAAAACAAATTCATCCATCACGTCCATGATCCGATGGATGACGAATCTATTAGCAGCAATTACTTATACTCATACCTGCAGGATTCAGACGGAAATAATTGGGTTGGTACGCGGGAAGGACTCAACCTTCTGGTGGAGACCGAAAATGGTTGGAAATTCAAGCGGTTTAAACCAAATATCCAGGATCCAACAGGGTTGATACACAACATCGTGTTAAGCATCGCTGAAGATAACCTTGGCAGACTTTGGATTGGATTAGAAAATGGTGGACTTGCCATTTATGATAAAAAAGGTGGCACCTTTTCAAACTTTTGGCCCGATCCCCTTGACCCTACGAGTATAGGTAGCAATTCTATTTGGGCTATTTACAAAGACAGGATTGGAACTATGTGGATAGCTGCGAGAAATCGAGGTGTCAATAAGTGGGATCAATATCATACGAAATTTATACATCATATCCTTCCGCCTTCAGGTAATCACAAACTAGCCAACAATGATGTTCTTTGTTTTGCGGAAGATGAAAAGGGAAATCTTTGGATTGGTACCGACGGTGGTGGACTGAATTATCTTGATCGGGCCACAAACACTTATACTCATTACGTACATAATCCAAACGATCCTAAGAGTTTAAGCAGCAATTCTGTTATTTCTTTAGAACTTGATAGCTATGGTGATTTATGGATTGGTACCTGGGAGGGGGGTCTAAACCGCTTTGACAAAAAGACCGGAACATTTCAGCATTACTTTCATGATGCACAGGACGAGCGAAGCCTCGGATCAAACTATGTCTTCTCGATATTTGAAGACAGCTCCCGGAAACTTTGGGTCGGTGCATTCTACGAGGGGTTGGATCTTTATGATCGGAATACTGACTCTTTTGTACACTACCGCGTAGACGATACCAACCCTAAGGCTATTGGCCACAATAGGGTATTTACCATGTATGAAGACACGAAGAAGAATATGTGGATTGGTTCTGAGGGTGGCGGATTGATCCACATGGAAAAGGATGTGAACGGTAACCCTAGCTTCACCAGCTTCAGATATAATCCAAACGATCCTTCAAGCCTGAGCAGCAACCTTATAAATGCAGTTTACGAAGATAGCCGACACAACCTTTGGATTGGTACCTGGGGTGGATTGAATAAATTTGATTATGAAAGCCGAACATTCAAGGCGTACCGAAAGGAAGATGGACTTGCAGACAATGTTGTTTACGGTATTATTGAAGATGGTGAAGGAAACCTTTGGGTGAGTACTAATCAGGGTATTAGTAAATTTAATCCGGAGACCATAAGCTTCGAAAATTACAACACTGCGGATGGGCTACAGGCGCAGGAGTTTATTCGCGGATCGTTTCTCAAGAGTAAGTCGGGTGAATTTTTCTTTGGTGGGGTGAACGGCTTCAATTCATTCTTTCCGAAGGCTATTCTGGGCAACCCTAATGTACCACCTATTTATATCACAAATTTTTGGATCTATAATGATCTGATAAAACCGGGTGCTCCACGTTCACCCTTGTCTTCCAACATTACAGAGACGGAAGAAATTGTTCTTCCCTATACTCTAAATGAGTTCACGTTCGAGTTTGCTGCACTCAATTTTTCGCAGGCGTTTAAAAATCAATATGCGTACATTCTTGAAGGATATGATAAGAATTGGCACGACGCAGGATCGCAACGAAAAGCTAGTTATGCCCAGGTACCACCGGGTGCCTATACGTTCCGGGTTAAAGCGACGAACAATGACGGAGTATGGAACGAACGCGGAACTACTCTGAGAATTATTGTAAGTCCGCCGTGGTGGAAAACGTGGTGGGCATACAGTGTTTATGGAGCCGCAGCGTTTGGATTATTTTTCTGGTATCGGCAGAACCTGATCCATCGTGAACGTCTTCGGAATGATCTTAAGCTCGAACACCTTGAGCTTATGAAGATGCAGGAGATGGACAAGCTCAAATCGTATTTCTTTGCGAATATATCTCATGAATTCCGCACACCACTGACGCTGATCCTAAGTCCGATACGGGATATGCTTTCCGGAAATTTCCGTGGTGATGTAAAACGTCAATATCAAATGGTGATACGTAATGGTGAAAGGTTACTAATGCTGATTAATCAGTTGCTTGACCTTTCCAAACTCGGCGCTGGGAGGATGAAACTAAAGGCTGCCCGGATAGACATCATAGCTTTCCTTAGCGTAATAGTTTCAGTGTTTGAATCGTACGCGCAACGGTCACACGTTAAGTTTACGTTTGTGCATCCAGCCGAACCTATTTTCGTTTTCTTCGATCCCGACAAGTTTGAGAAGGTTATTACCAATCTTCTTTCCAATGCGTTTAAGTTTACTAATAAGGGCGAGATTGTACTTTCAGTACGAACTTTTAGCGAAAGCGGAACCTCAGATACATCGTTTGAAAATAATAAGGTCGAGGTTGCAGTTACTGATAGCGGTGCCGGCATTCCAGAAGAATATTTAAATACAATATTTGATCACTTTTATCAGGTCGCGCATCAAAGCAATGCTGAAGGATCTGGCATTGGACTCTCATTAGCAAAGGAATTGGTGGAACTGCATAAAGGTAAAATCTTTGTGGAGAGTACGGTTGGCAGCGGTTCTGTTTTTAAGGTAATCCTGTCGTTGGGAAGGAATCATCTGACTGATTCTGAAATCGATGAAAGCGTAGGGTCAAGTCATGAAAATCAAAGGTGGATACCTACAGACAAATTTGTAAATCCGGTTGCTCTAAAGTTGGAAGTGCCAAATGTTAATGAAGATGATGGCGAAGACGGGCTACCACGAATATTAATCGTTGAAGATAATGCCGACATGAGGAACTATATAAAGCAATGTCTTCAAACAGATTTCGCTGTTACGGAAGCTTCTGATGGGAGAGAAGCACTGAGGAAGGGACTTGAGATAGTTCCCGATCTTATAATATCGGATGTAATGATGCCCGGCATGGATGGTGTCGTGTTGTGCAGGAATTTTAAAACTAACATTCAAACATCGCACGTCCCGCTGATTCTTCTCACAGCTAAGGCAGATCTGGAGAGCAAGATCGAAGGCCTGGACACGGGAGCAGATGATTATTTATCTAAGCCATTCAATAGTTACGAACTAAGAGCACGTGCGAAGAATCTTATCAGGTCCAGAGAGATCCTTAGAGAAAGATTTTCAGCAAGTAAAAAGCTGATATTAGAGCCCAAAGAAATATGTATCACGTCGCTTGATGAAAAGTTTTTGAACACCGTCATCCAGGTCATCGAAAAGAATATGAGCGATTCATCGTTCCGCGTGGAGACGCTGGCGAAGGAACTTGAAATGGATGCAATGGCAGTATACAGAAAAATAAAGGCGCTGACTGGACAAACTGCCGTGGAATTTATTCGTACAATTAGGCTGAAACGCGCCGCGCAATTGTTGAAACAACAAAAACTGACCGTTTCTGAAGTTACTTACCTCGTGGGATTTAATGACCTGCAATATTTTAGAACCAGTTTTAGGAAATTATTTGGAGTTAATCCATCGGAGTATATGTCGGGCGTAGACATCGATCCGGGTACGTGATGGATAAAGAGGCGGGAATTCGAAAGGTCATGGGTCGCATCTTCCTCTCAGATCGAAACGTATAAAGCATCCGTTGCAGACCCTGTGAAGGCAATTAGGCATGAGTAAGGCTATCGGCGATAGACGTTGATGTGATCGAGCATTATATTTGCAGGTAGCGTAATATCAATCCGCTGAGTGCCCTCTGATATAGTTGTTTCAACCTTATCGCAAACCCAGTTTTCAGAAGTACCGCCTGGCCATAGCGTTATTTCGGCCACATGCTTATCGTTGATTTGAATTCGGCTTTTCGCTGTTGTGTTCTCTGAACAATACCTGAATTCGATTATATATCTGCCACCTGTCTCTGCTTCATAATCCAGCGATACTTTGTTGTTGATATTATCAGAGCTAACATAGCCGGTTCCCGTGTATCCGGCGATATCTGAAGCTTCTTCAAGATCTTCTATGTCACCAGCTTCCGCTTCAATGATGGTTCCGCCAGGCTTCGATTGCATGTTCGGTATGCGAACCTCTCCACCAAGGTCTACAATATCTTTAACCACATATTTGTACAAATCCCTCCAGTCGACATGGCCAACGCGATTCATCCACAAAGGATTTTTATATTGCCCGACCGCAGTGGACGCAAATAGGCGCCAATAATACGCAGCATTATTAAGTTCCGCGATGGCAGACTCAAACCTTTGCGCGCTTGAATCTGCGCGGTGCAAAGCCAGATGTGTCGCAGCATTAATCTTATGGGCGTAGTGCTTGCCGAGGTAAGACATCGATTTGATGTCCTCCAAGGTTTTATACAGCTCATTGTTACCCAATGATGAAATTCCTTGAATTCCTTTCAAGCCTTTGTCGGCCGCAGTTTCAATCTTTTTTGCAACTTCAAAAGGAGATGTACCCGACGTTGAGGCCTCTTGTGTGCTCATCGAAACGAAATCTGGAATGGAAACGAAATCAGTCGCCTTGTACGGCGGGAGTGTTATGAAACGGTTGACATCGTGAAAACCCGAAGAGGTCTGCGCTGGTTCAGGCCGCGATTTACTTCCTTCAATATACCACTGAAAGTCAAGTGCTCCATAGTGAAATCCCGTTGTCAACGGGTAAATCATGGACGCAGATTGCCAGGCATTGAATAGTTGTCGGGCATTTGTCTTCGGATATCTACTCTGCAACTTGGCAATGATGCTTTCATTGCTTAGACCAGGATTGTATCCGAGTCGCCCCCATAGCATCCACTGATACCAATGTTTAGCAACTTCGATTTGTCGTTTCTGTCCTGGATACTTGTTCATAAACTCGCGGCCCCATACATATTGATCAGACCCGTAGTAATATCCTTCCGTTAAATCCATTGGAATGTTCCTGATAAATTCCCGGACAAAATCCGGCGAGCCCCAACGGAAGTAGTACACGTCGTCATTGCGAAGAGTCCACAATGTCTTGAATTTCTTTGTTTCGCCGACCTGTTTTAAAAAATCGTGATGATGGATCTGTTTTGTAGAACTGTACACATGCGCTTGTGCATACTTAAAGCTGAAGACGAAGTTTACGTTCTTACTTTCTATGAGGCTGCTAAACTTTCTGACGATATCTTGTGCTCCGGCTTCGTGCTGGCGATGGATCAAAGTAATTTTTCTTTCCGGTTGCTTTTTTGCCACGTCAAGCACGCCTTGGGCGTAGGTTTCAAATGCCCAGTTTTCTTTTGCTTCAAAATCAGCACCTGGCATATTTTCACCCGTTGTTAATCCAATACCGGCCAGCAGGGGGTACGTGAGGAAGAGTTGCTCTACACTTTTTCTGAAGTAGTCTTTAGTTGTCAGATTTTTGATATCATCCGTAATTCCATACTTACCTTCTGTTCCATAAGTGTATATGTTCCAGGTAACAATGTAGAATCTTATGTTCCGGTCTTTGGCGTACTCCATGACATCTTGCCAGAACTTTATCTTTCCGTCAATCGTTATCTTCTTTACAACTTCATAATTATTTAAGATTTCTGGTGCATCATACCCCGTGGCACGGGTGGAGTAATACTCTTTGAACGCTGCTTTAGAACGATGTACATCATTTAAAGCGACCTCCGGATATTTGGGCACTTTTACCAACGAAGGGAACGGGTGCAAACTCCAGAGAGAAACAAAATTAAACCTGTAGCTAGCGAGACTGTCGAGATATTCCTTCCAGAAGTCCATACTCCACATCTCTGCAATATTTTGTTGAGCCGCATCCGACATATCGGTATAGCTAGGCGTCCTCACATCCAACGGAATGTTCATCTTAACACCTCGTTTTTTCATGTAAGGGTTTTGAGTGACATCAAAAACGGCGTTCAAACCTTGGGTTCTGATAATTTCGGCCAACTCCATTCCACCATACATTAAACCACCATCATCGATGGCCGTTACCGAAATTGATGCTTGTCCCTGGGCCTCTGTCTTCTGAATGGTAAACCCTTCCGCGTTGAGGTCATGCTTGTCGGATAGCGACAGAAATATCTTTACCTCTGGATCATTTGACTTCTGTTCAGAATTGAGCGATACGGCAAACCCTGCTGACGAGAGAGCTGCTTGGATTTTTTCGACCGCAAATTTAGCCGGCGGCGATTCTGGAAAAGTAATATGTGCCTCTTTTTGGCAATAGGCGTGTGTAGTTATAAAGAACAACAGCACGAGTATAATTCTCGACATGTCGAAGATTGTTGACGAACAATTTTCAATCTACTATGCGCGAACGGATTTGTAAGCGTTGTCGGAGTTTTCTTATAAAATTTTTTAAATAAGCGGGGCTGGGTTAGGTCTATACATACCCGAGCCACCAATGGTTATGTTGACTTTTATATCGGTGATACCATTTGCAAATGGGATATAGCGATATTACTATGGATATCCAGGCAAAGTAAACCCACGGTAGCATGTATCCCACGCCGGCCGGAATTCCTCCAAAACCTGCTGAGAAGTGGAAATCCAGGTCTGACCATGACTTACCGTAAATAATCATATATGATAGGATTGATGAAATATGAATAAGATAGAAGTGTAGAATGTAATAGAACAACGGTACCCGGCCGATTATTCGGAAAGGCTCGACCAATCTTCCACCGATATTTTCGAGAAGCGGTAATGCTATCAACACTGGTCCCAACATAAGCACGGTGTATAGGAGGGAAACAGGATACTTGGTCACATTAATAAAACTCAGAAAAGTGAAAATTGAATTTTTTTGAATTGTCCATGGACTTGGATCGCCATACGCATTAGTAAAACGCAATACGACAAAAATCGCCAGGCATGCTACTCCAGAATATATCAGGATGCGTTTGCGGCGTGATGGGTCAAAGTCTTTGTCGTACAAGAACCCAATGCCATACCCGGTTAGCATAATACCAAGCCACGAAAGTAGAGGGTAGGCGGCTAATACTACTGAGCCGGAGCCCACAGGGAAAAATCCAGATTGCTGCATTATCGCCCAAATGAAATGTCCCGGTTCGCCAGGATTGAGTCTGAATGCATCGAGAAGATTGTGGCCGAATACAAGTATAAGACCTAATGCGAGTATTGCTTTTTGTGGAAGGTAAACCAATGCAGATAGTACTATCATAGATGCACCTATGACCCAAATAACCTGGAAGATCAAAAAGTCATAGTACAAGTTGAAAATTATCCCAAAGCGCACAACCGTGAACTCAAGAAATACAAGCCATAGCCCGCGTGTGAAAAGGAACCATGACAACTCTTTTGTTGACTTTCTTTGCCGGCTGATGTAAGCAGAAACACCCGACAGGAAAACGAAAGTTGGGGCGCAAAAATGGGTAATCCATCTGGTGAAAAAGAGCACTGGATTTGTCCTTGTCAGATCTGTTGGATCAAAGAGTCCCACATCAGCGTGGAAGAAATCCCGGGTATGGTCTAGCGCCATGACTACCATGACGAGTCCGCGAAGAATATCAATAGAGGCAATTCGCGTTTTGCCTGTCAGCACAGTTGCTGAGGTTGTTGAGGGCGTGCTTAGGGTCATCTTTCTGGTAGTAGGGACTAAGCTTATACGCTGACGTCATACTAAAGTTAAGTTTAATTCTTTTTAAAGCCGTCACCATTATTGAGACATAGTGCTTAATCCTACTTTGTCAGGTTGGACAAAAGGAATAGGGAATAAGGAATAAGGTGAGGTATAGGGTATAGGGCGCATTGCTACAATAATTGATCGAGCGCAAAGCCACTCCACAATAACTAGTACTACTTTGTCAAGTTAAGAGAACTGTATGGCTTGAGGAGTAGTACGACCATTCTTCCAGCTTTTGGATTGCAACCTAATTTTAGCTTTGGCCTGGTGGGGGATGTGCGCTGCGCCTGCCGAAGCTCGGCGGAGGCAGGG
>JAEZBX010000029.1 GCA_023412765.1 Bacteroidota bacterium | reverse complement strand
GTCTAATCCGGAGGAATGTGTAGATCGCGGCAAGCAATGCAACGACTACCATACCCGAAAATGTCCACGTCTTCCAGAAAGGTGGAGTAATAATTATTCGAAGGGCTGTGCCTTTTTCATTCCAGATACCATCGTTGTTGGATGCTTTCACCCTAAAGGTGTACTTACCCGGGTTGAGGTTGGTGTATATGGCTTTGGTTGCATTTGTATAGATCCATTCTCTATCAAATCCTTCCATCTTGTAGGCATACTGATTTTTTTCGGCTGAAGTGTAGTTCAACGCGGCAAACTCAAAGGAGAAAACTGATTGGGTATGTGACAGCGTTATTTCCGTTGTCTTGTCAATGGATTTAGAAAGTGGTGAGTTTTCCTGATGAGGGCTAACAGGCCTGTTAAAGATTTCCAGGCTTGTGATATATACTTCAGGTACTACGGGATTGTCAACAATACTGTCGGAGTGAAAAACATTGAAGCCATTCAATCCACCAAAAAACAGTTCACCCTTTGCATTCATAAATGCTGACATTCGGTTATATGAATTGCCTTGCAGCCCGTCCGCCGCGTCAAAGTTCCTAAAGGTTTTTTTGACAGGATCAAACTTTGAGAGACCCTTATTCGTGCTCACCCAAAGATTACCGCGTCTATCCTCCTGTATACTGTAAATAACATCGTTAGGAAGTCCGTCTTTAACATGGAGGGAAGAGAAAGTTTCATTTTCAGCATGGAAAAGGTTTAATCCGTTATTGGTACCAATCCAAATATGGCCGTTGCTGTCTTCTGCGATCGCATTGATGAGATCACTGGTGATCGATAGACTGTCCTTCGGATTATTCCGATAAACTACAAACGAACCCGTCTTGCGATCGTACCGATTCAATCCACCACCGGATGTACCAGCCCAGATCGTACCTTTACTATCTTCCAATAAGGCAAATACATTTGCACCACTGAAGCCACCCGAATTAGGAGCATCGGGTCTGAAGTGAGTGAGTTCTTTTGTCTTCTTGTTAAATCGACTAACCCCTGTGCCATACGTTCCGAACCAGATATCTCCTTGGTGGTCTTCGATGATCTGGCCAATGGTCTCTACCCCTCCTCCCGACTCATCCAATATCATGTTTTCAAATTCTTTCCGACCCTTCCAAAGGACATCCACTCCACCGCGGAAGTTTCCTACCCAAAGGTTATGTTCCCTGTCTTCCAGCACGTCCAGCGGGTGATCCGTCCTGATAGCACCTGGATGAGACCGGCGGATATGTGTAAATTTCTTTTGTTTCCTGTCAAAGATATTCAGTCCTCCCCCATCAGTTGCGATGAGTAGATCACCTTTGTGGTCTTCAATTATCGAAAGAACCGAGTTATTGTTAAGGCTGTTTTTATTATGCGGGTCATTCTTATAAAGTTGAAATTTCGAAGACGCACCACTGTAAAAATTAACGCCACCGCTATACGTACCAATCCACATGTTATTGTGTTGGTCTCTTAATAGGGAATAAACAGAATTGTTATTCAATCCCTTTTCGTTACTATCATCTTGTTTTAAGTGCACAAATGTACGCCTGTCCTTTTTCAGGATGCTAATACCCCCGTTCCTTGTACCAATCCATATCCCTCCATTAGCATCTTCAGCCAGCGAAAGTACATCGTTGTGGACCAGGGAATTTTCGTTATTGTCGGCATGAAGATATCGGGTGAACTTTTTCGTTGTTACATCGAAGTAATTTAGACCGCCTCCGTCGGATGCAATCCAAAGGTTTCCAAGATTATCTTCCAGGATATCACTAAGATCATTCTTACTTAGCGAATGAGGATCGGTGGGATTATGCCTGAACTGAATAAATTTGCCTGTAGATTTGTCGTACAGGTTAAGTCCGTTGTAAAAAGTAGCGACCCAGACATTTCCTCTGCGATCAATATGTATATCCCTTATATAATCTCCACTAATGGAACCGGGCTGCCCATCATTCCTGAACTGGATAATAGTTTTATTTTTTTGATCGAAGAATTGAAGTCCCTTTCCAAAAGTACCGATCCAAAGATTCTTCTCTCTATCCTCATTTATGGTATAAACCCTAATGTTGTCTAATGCGCTGGTATCTCTGTAAACCTCATTAAACCATTTGAAGGTTTCAGCTTCTCTGTCGAAAAAGATAAGACCGGTGTATGTCCCTACCCAAAAATTTCCATCTCGGTTTTTGAATAATGAAAGAACGTAATTGTGTCCCAGGCTTTCCTTGCGCAATGGATCCTTTTTGTACACCTTTAAGTTCTTTCCGTCATATCGATTGAGTCCATCTTGTGTTCCAAACCAGATAAAACCCTCATTATCCTGCAATATGCAGGTCACATTGCTTTGTGAGAGGCCATCATTTGTAGTAATATGCTTGAAGGACGCCGGGCGTTGCTGAGCAACCAAAAAATGGGACGCAATTAAGAGGAAAAATGTGCTCAGAAACGCTTTCATCAAACAGCCAAAAATCAACCAATAAGACAGTTAAAAAAATTGTTCAGACCCACCATCAGGGCAGTCCATTTCAACATCAAGAATACCATGATTTTTCAACTGATAAATTTTAATACATCGGCTTATATCGCCTATGTAAGTTCTGGGAGGGTATCGGTAATGCTGAGGTATTCTTGCTCTGGGAATTCAGTGTGAAAATTCTAATTCACTGGTTAACAGACGAATAATCGAAAACCGACCTTAGCCAATAGCGTAAGTTAAACCAATCTGGTATTTCCACGCACCTCTATTGGCTCAACCGAAACCGCTCAATGTGTGTCGATAAACTTTGTAATCAGAGAAAAATAATCCTGGTAGTCGGTGAGTGGAAGAGTTTCCGCCTTATCAAAAATATCGTGATATGCCTGTATGCCTCCCAGCGTGTAAATATAAAAGCATCGCACACCCTTTGAATGAAACATACAATGATCGCTATTGCAAGCTTCGCCACGGATCTTTATCTGTTTTAACAAATTACCATCCCTGTTAATTTGAAGTAAGCGATCGAATTCCTTTTGGTGAATTTTTCCGTTGACAACCTGAATGCCATCGTCGCCGGTACCCGCAAGATCAAAATTGATAAGGAACTTAATTTTACCCAGCGGAAATAGCGGGTGCGTTGTAAAATAATTCGAGCCGATCAGCCCGATTTCTTCCGCCGCAAAAGCAATAAACACTACGGTATACCTGGGTACCGTTTTGGAATAATGTTTTGCAAGGTTTAAGAGCATGGAAACTCCACTTGCATTATCATTTGCTCCCGGAAATATCGTTTCGCTACCCATCATACCAAGATGATCGTAATGTGCAGTAAATACAAGCAACGAATCCTTCTGTTCACCTTCGATATAGCCAATCACATTTTGAGTCTCATGCTTTCTTAAGAACTTGTTTTCGGCATTGACGTCAATACTAAAGATCGGAAGCGATATCGCTTGTTTACGAACGGTGAAAACTGGTTTAAAAAAAACTTCGGTAGACCCACTCCATGTCAATTTCTCGTTTGACAAGATGAGTACTCCCTTAGCTGGATTTTCTTTCGCATATTTGAGAAAGGCAATTATCTCCGAAAGTTTTTTTTGTTCTTCAGCGTCGAACCTTGATCTATCAAAAGCTTCGATAACAATGAACTTTGAAGAAGCCGCCTGGATTTTCTGCAGCCATCCTTCTTTAAGCAACTCCTCTGCCGTTAGTAACTCCACTTCAAAGTTCCCTGAAATGCCGGGTGATCCCGGGTCAATAAGGAAGTCCTCACCAGGTTTTAATTGTTTGCCGTTGACTACAAGGGACATTCTGCCCGGAAATGAATTAACGGGCGTCGAGAATTTTTGGAAATATGATTTTGAATACTTTTTCAAGCCCATCTTTTCAAACTCCTCAGCGAGAAAAGATGCAGCTTTGAAATCGCCGTTATCTACGTATCCCCTCCCTTTCATATCGAGTGAGGTTAGCTTTTCGATAAGGTATTTTGCATACTCAAGCTGCTGAGCCCGGCAGATGTTGACCGTAATCAGTACACAAAAAACGAATGATATAACAAATCGATTTGCCATACACCAAAGCTAAGACTTAATGCGCGTTACAAAAATCAAAAACAGTGCTACCTTGAGGAATTAAGGCATCAATAATTTTTTATGGAACAACCTGAAGTATGGCTCCGAGGGCCGGTCAGCAACATTCCGTCCCTCCTGCAACCGGTCGCGCATGCAATAATGCAATCGCTGGAAGAGGTTGAAAAACTCATGAAAGAATTTCCAGAGGATAAGCTGTGGGGGCGTCCCGCGGGGGTTGCATCACCAGGATTTCACTTGCAGCATTTAACCGGGGTGCTTGACAGACTTTTTACGTACGCGAGGGGAGAGGGATTATCGCAGGATCAATTTGATTATCTTCGTCAGGAAGGTTCAGCACCGTCAGATCCTATTACAGTTTCAGACCTGTTAGAGAATTTCAGAGAACAGGTAGAAAAAAGTCTTCGACAATTGGAACAAACGGATGAAGCGTCGCTCCTTCGTCCAATTGGTGTCGGGAGAAAGAAGCTTCCTTCGAATGTTTTGGGACTATTATTTCACGCGGCCGAACACACGCAACGGCATACAGGTCAACTGTTAGTAACGGTCAGGGTATTGAACGGCGGATTGGAGCATGGGTAGTCGCGACTGACTAATAACATCCTGAAAAGAAGTTATACACTATTAATTCCCGATAGAGATGAAACAAATTACAGCCTTAGTAATTCTTTTGTTGGTAATATTTTCGCTGTCGAGCGCCCAGGAGGTTGGAAAGCAGTTACCTGAATGGAAGGAAGGATACCTTGACATTCATCATATCAATACGGGTCATGGTGATGCTGCATTTTATATTTTTCCTGATGGGACAACGATGTTGCTGGATGCAGGTGAAATGGATCCTACCGCAGAGAGAACAAACTCTGCACGAAATGCCAAGGCTCATCCCAATAGTTCGAAGCGGGCCCATGAATGGATAGTTGATTATGTGAAGCGCTTTCACCCACGTTCTTCTAATATAGCAATCGATTATGCTGTGATTACCCACTTTCATGACGATCACTATGGTAGCTATTATCCATCGGCCAAAAAATCAACTAAAGGAGATTATTACCTATCGGGAATTACTGGTGTTGGTCACCATATCACAATCAAAAAAATCCTTGACCGAGGGTATCCTGACTACAATTATCCAATCCCGTTCAAAAGCGATTCTGTGCGTAACGCTTTGATGAATAGATCAGAAACCGCTAATGAATACAAGGCGATTGTGAATTATTGGGATTTTCTGGAATATCAGAAGAAGCAGGGAAACGTCACCGAAAGATTTAAAGCGGGGTCAGACGAACAGATCTCATTGCTGAAGAATCCAGACAAATTCAAAAATTTCCGAGTTCAAAATATAAAGGCTAATGGCGAGATATGGACCGGCTCTGGAAATGAGACTATTCAATACTTTCCGCCATTAAGCTCAAAGGTTTATACGCCGGGAGAAAACCAAATGAGCCTTGCCATGAGAATTGACTACGGTGATTTTCGTTTCTACACTGGAGGTGATTGTCCAGGTATTGCAGACCTTGGAGCTCCAAAGTGGAACGATGTGGAGACCCCGATGTCTAAAGCCATTGGAGAAGTTGACGTAGCTGTAATGGACCACCATGGCAACCGGGATGCACACAACGACTTCAATATCAGAACCCTCAAGCCGCGGGTGTGGATTCAACAAACGTGGTCGTCGGATCATCCTGGCCACGAAGTGCTAAGGCGAGTCACCTCAACGTACCTTTATCCCGGTCCGAGAGACTTGTTCGCGACAAACATCCTTGAACCAAACAAAAACGTAATCGGTCCGGCCCTTGAACGCGCTTACAAAAGTATGGACGGACACATTGTAGTAAGGGTGATCGATGAAGGTAGAAAATATTATGTCATAATTCTCAATGACGAGAATGAAACGAGAGAAATTCTTTCAGTACATGGTCCCTACGAAACCAAAACAAAAAAATAAATTTGGTTTGCAACCTTAAGGCTATTGTTTTTTCAACCATTTCGTTGCACGGGTAACGGTATCAAAATAAGCCACCTTTAGCTTTCTATTCGTTAGCGACGTTTGGTCTTTTATTACATTTCCAAAGAAATTTTGAGGTAAAACAATAGCATGGTAGCGAATGCCTGCTTCTTCCATTGCAGGAATTATATTGGATTTGAAGTAGGTGATGTCTTCGTCAAGAACCAGTCCCGCTTCGGTAGTGTCCGTCAACAAATGAAGTTTACAATAATTGCTTGCCTGATCACGAATTGTTTCAAGCAATTTTTTCTGAACATATTGATAGTGTTCACTACCGCTCGGAAAGCCCGACAATTTCACCTTAACACATGGAATGGACTCGACTACGGAAAGACTTGCATATTGATCCTCATAGAATTTTTTTCTTCTTGAACTCATTGGGATTAAATTTTCTGTTCCATTGATTAAAAATTTCTTCTGCTCACGAACCTGTAACGCAACGTTACATATGCACCGGTGCTATATAGTTTGATATTGGGCCATCCAATCTCCGAAAGTGAGATTTTCAGATAGGGCTCAATACCAATAGCAAACGACTGTGTGATATATCGTTCATAACCCGCTGACACCATACCTACACTAAACCAATAAGATTCCGATCCGCGACTCCTCCATCCCGTATCAGCACCAGGGTTTGGGGTCGGGAAAGTATAATCATATGCCTGATTGATCATGAAATAGCTTGAAATAGAAGTGGACACAAATACCCGTGACTTAAGAGTCTGAAGAGCATCAAACTGTACACCCAAGGGCAACTCATAAACAAGACACTTGCTGTAGATTTCTTCGGGCACGACCCCGTTAGTCCTGATTTGCCAGTATGCAGGGTTGCGCGGTTTATAATCATCACCGTACCCCTCATATTTCTTGTGACTTCGAATGAAACCGGTGTTGATCGAAAACCTGTTCGATAACTGATAACCTATACGCAATCCATAAGAGTCGCCGGGAGATGAGTAGCTTGACAAACTCGTAGTACTGAATTCGGGAGCAATTACAAATGCAACGCTCCAGCGACCTTTCGGTTTTATTCCTGGTTTATTAGACGTATCCTCTGCCAGTTGTGTGGAGTCGCCTTGAATTGTTTTTGAGCTTAACTGACTGATCTTCGAAGAGTCGGGCGTAACGGTCACACTATTGCTCTGATTAGCGTTCAAAGATTCAGCTGACGTTCCGTTCGCCGATCCGGACTGCTGATCGATAGTTTCCTGGCTGGCCAAAGTATTCCCTCCTGACTCGCGAGAAGTCGCCGGTAGATTAGTATGCCCTGAATTATCATCGCTTCTCGAATGCTTATCGTCTACAGCCTCAACGTTTTCAGCTTCTTCTCGCGGAGTCAGGGAAGGATTACTTTCATTGGATGGGTCCAAACCGGGTTTAACATCTTCATCATTCATTTTCCTCGTATATGTGGACCGATCAGCCGCATCTTGTTCGGTTGCAATTGGACGGGACTTTACTGAAGGATCCGTGTGATCAATCTCGCCCTTCCAGCCTTTATCATTATTACCTTTCGGCGAAGGCTCGATGTCGTTCCCTTTCGGATCGTTACTCAAAGTTTTTCCAGCCCTTTCTTCGGGGGAAGTAGTAAATGGGTCATTTAAATCAGAGACTTTATCCGACGAATCAGGGGCTTTGTCCCAAAGTTGCTTCTGCTCGTCTACAGCCGGTTCGGAAACATCCGGCTTGTCTTGGGAAAGCAGGCCCTCGGAAGGGTTCTCAAGCTTCACATTCCCATTTTCCGTGAGAGCTTCCGTGGCCTGCATTTCAGTAACCGAATCGCTTGGGTTTGCGATTGTTCCAGACGGATTTTTAGTTGCCAAAAAATAGACAACGATGAAAAGCCCCGTCAGGCCCGTCAACGTATAAGCAGTACCCTTAATTCGTTTTGAGCGTGCCGCAGCTTTTCTCTCAGCCTCCTCGTTCAGCAATTTCTCCATCTTCAACCAGTCATCCTCGTGGAATTTGGTATCATAATGAGTCAAAGCCTGCCGGAAAATCCGATCAATACTATCGTCAGTCTTTTTCGACATAGTCTGTTTCAAAAAAATCGTTCATTATCTTTTTCAATGATTCCTTAGCCTTAAATAGATTCGATTTTGATGTCCCTACTGTGATGTTCAGCATTGATGCTATTTCTTCATGCTTATAACCTTCCAGAACATGAAGATTAAAAACCGTCCGGTAGGCCGGGGGTAATTTTTGCAGCATTGCAATAATTTCATGGTACGAAATCCCCGAAATAATATTTTCTGATTCCGTTTCATTTTTGGCATACCGAATTTCCTCTGCCTGAATTTTTCGCTGCTTCTGGTGGAAATGATTTATTGCGGTATTGACCATGATTTTCCGTAGCCATGGTTTAAATGCCTTGCTTAAATCGAAAAGCTTGACGTTGTTAAAAATCTTCATAAAACCGTCATTTAATATTTCGGATGCTTCTTCTCGATTGTCGGCGTAGCGTAGGCAAATGCTCAGGGCGTACGCATAAAATTCCTCGTAGAGCTGCTTCTGGCTCTCCCGGTGCAGTTTCTTACACCCTGTCAGTATCTTATGAACTTTTTCGGTATTCTCTTCCAAGGAACTGCTTTTGTAGTCAGTACAAGTGAAAATCAAATAAGGTTGCCTCTAAGGCGCCGTTTCTTACGTGGTGATGACATACCTTTGACAGACTTCATTAAGTTAATAAGTAAAGGGATCGCCTGTATGTCCTTCAATATTGGCCTGCTTTTCCTGGCGTTTTGAAGGCTATTACTTCTTTTCATCGATACCGATTCCCGATTTCGCTTACAGGTTCCCTTTTTTCTACAGTTGTGACCAAAACGAGATTAAAAGATCTCGAAAAGAGTCCTAGACCCTATTAAAACTTACTTACATGCTCTTTGCTATCCACACAAACGGAGGAACTCATTATGAAGAATAAGACCGTATTTATCGTTGACAGCGATCCAAATTCCTCAAAACGACTTAGCCTGCACCTCGAGGCTCTCAACTTTTACGTCACCCATTTTGCAAGCGGCCGGGAAATGATGGACCATTTGCATCTCAAGCCATGCCTCATTGTGTTGGCCCATGACCTGGCAGAACAATGCAACGGCCTTCATTATTTGCGTCAAATCAAAGAAGTTAACCGCGACATTCCTGTACTATTCCTGCTGGCGCAAAAGAATCTTAATATGGCCGTTGATGCCTTAAGACTTGGTGCGGCATTTTACCTGGAAAAAATTAACGCGTCATTTGAAAGTATAAGATCAATTCTTTACGATCTGGATATAGAAAAGAAAAGAAAATATTGGACAGCGCTGCGCGCCTTCAGGCAAGGTGTGTTTAGCCTGTACGGCATTTATTAAACAAAGGGAGGGAGCCATTTTTTCCGGAGTATTATCTCCTTTGCGAGCTCCTGTTTCTTTGTTGTTGATGGAATTTCTCGATGCGCATGAAAGTAGAGAAGTTGCCTCTCGAGGTCAATATCCCAGAAATTAATTAAGCGACGAAAATAATTGGAGGCGGGTAAACGAATTTCAAAGGATAAGCGTTGGAGATTCGATGGCGGTCGCTGTCGGCACCAAGTGAAATTCTAAGGTATCTGAAGAGTACGTTGTTGCTTATGTTGAACTAAAAGAAAGGAGGTAACATGTCTAGTCCAAAGGAAATTTTATCAAACAAACGTAATCTAACTTTTTCACAGGTTTGGTGAAATGAGGGGTTTGTTCCTCGTGAAATTTTAGTTTACGGATAGAATTGAATGAGGATTTATAAATATCCGGCTAGTATCTAGGCCGGATATTTTTTTTGTACGTCGAAAATTGGTTTAAACTGGAACAATGTATTCTGTGAATTTATATATTGGACGTTCGAATTATTGAGGCAACAAATGAAAAAACTCTTCACGATACTCGGGATTCTATTGTTAGGTGGCTTGATCTATTTTATTTATGGAGTGCTTACTACACGGTCGCACAGTCCTGGCGAAACAACAACGATGAGTCATGCAGGCCTCGATGTAAAAGTTGTGTACTACCGACCGTATAAAAAAGGTCGATTGATTTTTGGTCCAGAGGAAGAAGAAGCGCTTGTGCCATACGGCAAATATTGGAGGCTTGGTGCTAATGATGCAACAGAAATTACTTTCAGCAAAAACATCACATTTGCAAACAAACCCATTGAGGCAGGTAGCTACCGAATGTATGCAGTTCCAAACCAGACGTCGTGGCAGATCTCACTTAACAGCGAACTCGGAAAATTTGGATTCTTCGAACCTAACTATGCCCTCGATGTTGCTAAAGTTGAGGTACCAGTGACCAGGCACGCAGAAGAAACGGAACAGTTCACAATTACCTTTGAACCCGACACAGCTGGTGTCGTAATGAATATGAAGTGGGACAGGACACTCGTTCAGGTTCCGATTTCTCTTCGGTGATTTTCTCGCCTATTTTGCTCTTTGATAAGAGGAATAGGGAATAAGGAATAAGGTGAGGTATAGGGTATAAGGCGCATTGCTACGATATTTGATCGAGCGCAAAGCCACTTCACAATAACTGTACTACTTTGTCAAGTTAAGGAGAACTGTATGGCTTGAGGAGTAGTACGACCATACTTCCAGCTTTTGGATTGCAACCTAATTTTAGCTTTGGCCTGGTGGGGGATGTGCGCTGCGCCTGCCGAAGCTCGGCGGAGGCAGGGCTAAAATTCAGTTGCAAATCCGAAAGCGCAGCCATGCGGC
>JAEZBX010000006.1 GCA_023412765.1 Bacteroidota bacterium | reverse complement strand
TTTTGTCTCGAGAATAAGGATCTCCGTATTGAGAGGAACACCAACATGGAAATTATTATTATGTCACCCGTTAGCTCATTATCAGGACTTCACAGCTCCGAAATTTTTTTTCAGTTAGCCTCATGGTCTCGCAAGGATGGAAGGGGACTAGCCTTTGATTCATCCACTGGTTTTACCCTTCCCGATCGATCGGTTTTGTCGCCGGATGCCTCCTGGATGTTAACGGAAAAATGGAATAGGCTAACAAGGGAAGATCAAGATAGGTTTGCTCCTGTTTGTCCGGATTTTGTCATTGAAGTTGTATCTAAAACTGATGACGTGGAATACCTGAAACAAAAGATGGCAACATGGATAAAAAATGGTGCAAAGTTGGCTTGGTTGATAGATCCAATAAATAAGATGGCTTTTATATATCGACCTTCAAAGCAGGAGGAAAAGCTAAAGAACTTTACTAAAATGATTGGCGAAGATCGCGTTCAGGGATTCGAACTTGACCTGGAGTTGCTCAAATAGCTTTAGGGCTGAAGCCTGGAAAATCCTATTTTTATCCTACAATCTGAAATATGGAAGTGGTTCTAAGAGATAGTATTACCGGACGAATGACGGACGAGGAGTTCTTAAGATTTTGCGTGGAGAATCCTGGGCTGCGTATAGAAAGGAACAGCAACCTTGAAATTATTATTATGTCACCCGTTAGCACATTATCCGGACTTCATAGTTCCGAAGTATTTGGTCAACTGTTTCAGTGGAACAAGAAAAATGGAAAGGGAATTGTATTTGACAGCTCCACAGGATTTACCCTGTCTGATCGTTCTGTATTTTCACCTGATGCTGCCTATGTAACCTTAGCTCAATGGTCAGCGCTTACTGACGAAGACAAAAATAGATTTGCTCCATTGTGTCCTGTTTTTGTGATCGAGGTTAGATCCAAATCCGACGAACTTGAAGACCTGAAAGAGAAAATGATTGTCTGGATTCAGAACGGCTGCCGACTTGCCTGGTTAATTGATCCCCTTGAAAAAAATACTTATATCTTTCGTCCCGACCGTTCTGTTGAGATGATCGGTAGGTTCGACCGGGTGATTGGCGGCGAGAATGATGTAGAGGGATTTGGCCTTGACCTGGCGTCGCTCGAACAACATTAGGTGGTGGTATTTATGCCTCAGGCCTCTACTAATTTCTTTATTCGGCTCGAACGGCTTCTTTTTCCTTCCTCATCGCTGTTTAAGTTAACAAAGAAGCCCTTGTATGAAATATAAAACTAAATATTTAGTTTTATACCTAAAACAATAGTCTGTTGCAACTGCAAGGGCTGAATTCCATTTGGCGTGCCATGTATTTGTCATTTTTTTGACGGGGTGTGATAATGCCGAAATTCTTGTCGAACCAAATCAAACAATATGTATAAAAGTTATTTGAGAATTGCATGGAGATTTCTTCTGCGAAATAAGAGCTATTCATCAATTAATATTGCGGGACTTGCGTTGGGAATGACAGCGGCATTTCTCCTTTTCACATACGTGAGCTTCGAGTTCAGCTATGATAACTTCCATGATCGGCTGAACCGTATATGCATGATAAGACTGGATAGCTACAAAGGCAATGTCTTTGACGGTAGCAGCATGGCGAGTTTTCATGCTGAGGCGCCCGCTATAAGAGAGCAATATCCGCAGGTGGAGAATTTTGTTCGCCTTCATACGGCAAGTGGAATGATGACTTATCAGGAGCTGAATGGAGAGACCGTCAGTTACTTCGAGAGCAATGGTTACTACGCGGATAGCGCTTTCTTTTCCGTATTTTCTTTTCCACTCGTTCTGGGCGACAAGTTGGAGAATCAGCCTGTTTACTGTGACGCATAGAAACGGACAAACATAGATCCTTTTCCAACCGGTGTATTCGGATCTGGCGCACACCCACACCCACGATTAACAAATAACTATTAACGGATAACGTCTCACACGGCGAAGCTCTCCCCACATCCACACGTGCGTGTAGCATTCGGGTTAATAAACTGAAAACCCTTTCCATTCAGACCATCCGAAAAATCAAGCGTTGTGCCCAGCAAGTAGAGTAAGCTTTTCTTATCAACAAGGATTTTAATACCCTTATCTTCAAAGATCTGATCTGCAGGTTTTATCTCATCATCGAAATTCAGATCGTACATCAGTCCCGAACAACCTCCTCCTTTTACCAACACCCGTACGTTATTATGCACAGCGCGACCTTCTTCTTTGCGAAGTGCGATGATCTTTTCTTTTGCTTTGTCAGTGACGTTTATCATATAATGTTACCTCAACTTAAGAGATCGGGTTAAGCACCACACTAAAAACAGTAATGGTATTCATATCCCGACCGTAATACAATTTTTGCAAGGCGTCGAGAATATTTCCAGCCTTGAAATACGATGTATGAAGCTCAGTATCGCCTTTGGCCACCCACTGTATGGTATAGGAATTTTCTTTTTCCTTATAGCTCTGAACATATGAGAGCATCTTGGTGAGCGCGTGTACTTTGTCGGCGCCTGTTTCGCTGTGAAAAAGAAATGCCTGGTTATGGCGTGGATTGATCGTGATCAAATCCAGTTTCACCTTTCCATCGATAGTCGTGTATTCAAACACCAGATCTGATGTACGCAGCCCTAAATAATCTTTGATCTCTTGCTGTATGCGGGCCGCTTCTACATGCATCTCACTGAGTGTCTCAAGCATAAACTAAAGTTTCAAGTGCTAAACTTTTGATTTAACCAAAAAGTTTCGTCTTTGGATACAAAGTTAACAAATATGGAAAAACTAGAACATATCGGAATTGCCGTAAAAAATATGGATCGGTCCAATGCCCTGTTTGCTTCGATTTTGGGAGTGTCTCATTACAAGATCGAAGAGGTGGAGTCTGAAGGCGTCCGAACATCGTTTTTCGATATTGGAGGAGTAAAAATTGAGCTGCTCGAAGCACTGCGCGACGACTCACCCATCGCAAAACATATTGAGAAAAGGGGAGAGGGTGTTCACCACCTGGCGTTTGCTGTCCCTGATATTTCAGAAGGTATTCGGGCATATAAAGAAAAGGGATTTGAAGTCATTAACGAGATACCTAAAAAGGGCGCCGACGATAAAATGATTTGTTTTCTACATCCTAAGTCGACCGGAGGAGTTTTGATCGAATTGTGCCAGGATATCAATACCCCTTCTTCATCTGGCTAGCGCTTTTGCCTCCAAACTGGATCTCATTGTAATATTTCTGCTTCTTTTTGCCTTTGGCAGTCTTATAATAAGGTTTTGGGGTGCTACAGGCAGCCAGGATTAAGACGGCAAAGATCACTGCAAAATATCTTTTCATAACCTTACTTTACCCTGCATAAGTACGCCGATTTAAGGACATAAATCCCCCGTATTCATCGATAATCTTACTTTTGCATGACGAATGGTCTCTGCACACGCTAAAGGGACTTCGTTTATGATAGGTATATGAGCGAAAACAGATCAGAAATAAAACAACTGGGAGAATTCGGCCTAATTGACCGGATTAAGCAAAAATTTGCGCTTACTCACCAGTCTTCGATAGCCGGAATTGGAGATGATGCGGCAGTAATAGACATCGGTGACGAGCGCCTGCTGGTTACAACTGATATGTTACTGGAAGGAATTCACTTCGATTTAGCTTTCACACCTCTTCATCATCTTGGTTATAAGTCAGTGGTAGCAAATGTCTCTGATATCGCTGCAATGAACGGTAG
>JAEZBX010000345.1 GCA_023412765.1 Bacteroidota bacterium | reverse complement strand
AGCAGCATGTGCTTGTGCATTGGGTGCACCGTCAGCTTCGTTTTGTGCTTCAGCATAAATCAAAAGAACTTCAGCATAACGGATCATCGGCACGTTCAGGTTATCCCTTTTCGTTGGCTCCTGACCGGCGATACCGTTGGCCTTATAATTAAAGTGCTTGAAAATATATGGTGCCCCAAGGTCAAATGGTGCTCCATTACCATTGGTATAGTATGTGGTGTAAAACCAACCGTCCTGATTTTCTGCGCGAAGATCGCCAGCTTCGAACGACTCATAAAAATCCACATTAGGAATAGTACTTCCTGTTCCTGACGGACCGCGGTAGGTCGTAGGCTTAAAGTTAGGATACATATTTCCCATTGGATTTTCAGCTACATCAGCAGTGTACTGAAGACTGAAAATATGTTCCCCCGTATTTCGTAATGCTTCATCGTGCACCTGCATGTAATTATCGAATAACTTGATCGATCCAGCATTATCGATAACTTCTTTCGCTTTTTCTGCAGCCAGTGCATAGTGTGTTGCACCTTTATTCAACGGAAAGCCTGCCATTGTAAGATAAACTTTCGCAAGCAACGATTTTGCTGCAGATTGAGAAACGCGACCCGTTGGATCTGTCCACGAAAGTCCTGCGGCCTCAGCAGCTTTAAGATCTTCCACGATGAGATTGTAAACCTGTTCCGACGGGGTGCGGCTCGGATAGAAATCTTCCGAAGTTGCCGACTGCGGTTTTGTTATCAACGGAACGTCTCCCCAAATTCTGACAGCATAAAAGTAAGCCCACGCACGCAGGAAATGCGCTTCACCCAAGACTTTGGTTTTTGCCACTTCATCCATAGTAATTTTTGGAACGTTCTCAAGTACAAGGTTTGCATTTGCTACCACCTTGTATATACCGCGCCACCAGTTTTGTATGTGACCTGTATTCGGATCATAGGTAAGAGAATACAAATTGTTAAGGTCGGAATTTTGAGCCGTTTCCGTTGTCGATGTTCCCGTCGGCGCTTCGAGCAATTGCCAGTTTGAGGAGAATATTCCGGCACCATCCCCGAAAAATCTTGTATCAGCATAAACAGCAGCGATCGCAGCATCTGCATGTTTGGCTTCCGTGTAAAAACTTTCGGGCGTCAGATTGGAAGGATCCCTTTCATCGAGGAAATCCGAGCACGCCGTGCCGAGTAACAGAGCGGAGCACAAAAACATTTTGCTCCCGTATTTCAATATATTATCGTTCATCATTTTCTTAATCTTTATTCGTGAATTATAACCCAATCTGTAGTCCTAACATGAAGGTTGTCGCCTTAGGATACTCATGCCATTTCATACCTTGAGAAAAAGCATTGTTGGAATTATCACCGCGGATAGGTGTGATCTCAGGATCGCCGATAACTTCGTCGTCAACAATCAAGAAAAAGTTTTGTACCGAAGTATAAAGTCTCAAGCGGTCAAGCTTCAGTCTGTCCAGCGTACTTTGCGGGAATGTGAATCCCAGCAAAAGGTTTCGACCTCTGATAAACGATCCATCCTGTACCCAGTGAGAGTCTACGTTTGTGACATACCCGGCGCTGGTTCCGCGCACCTGTGCAATCATTGTGTTTTGATTTTCGGGAGTCCATGCGTTTAAAACAGTTTTGTAGCTGTTTGCCAATCCCTGACGATCTTCACTTGAGTGGAGGTTCATATCCATGATATCATTACCAAAGGAATATTGAAGCTCGAGCGTCAGATCCAAAGCGCCGTATCGAACATAGTTTGTAAACGCACCCCATGCATCAGGGCTACCACGACCAATGATCATTCTATCCGCATCGGTTATTGCCTTGTCACCATTAACATCGAGGTATTTAATATCACCAGGCAAAATTGTGAGGCCATTTCTATAGCTGGTAAATGACGCTGCCTCATCAGCTTCATCAGTACTCCAGGTTCCAAGACGAACCAGACCCCAGAAAGAGTCTGCTGGTTCACCTACTCTGATGATACTGGTCGGGTTGGTAATACCCGGTCCACCAACGTTGAAAAGATCTGAAGGAGTTGCCAATGACAACACTTTGTTTCTGTTCATCGACACGTTAAGAGTTGTCCTCCAGCTTAGTTTTTCACTTTCAATGTTTACAGTGCTAAGAGAAAGCTCGATCCCTTTGTTCTCCATCGAACCGACATTCTTTCTGATGATTGCATAACCACTGGTTTGTGGAACCGGTGCATCCAATAGCATGTCCGTTGTTTTTCTGTAGTAAAAATCTGCCTCGAGGGAAACTCGATCGTTGAACAACCCTAATTCAACGCCAAAATCAGTCTGAGCTGTCTTTTCCCATTTCAAATCGGGATTAGCCAATCTGTTGAGACCTGTTCCACCTACACTGGCGTTGTTCCACACAGCACGGTAGCCTGATCCAAGAAGCGATAGTGAAGAGTAAGACGGAATTTCAGAATTTCCGGTCAAACCATAGCTTGTGCGAAGTTTCAAGTTTGAGATCACGCTATTATCAGACAAGAAGCCTTCATCAGACACCCTCCAGGCAAGAGCAGCAGAAGGGAAGAATGAAAACTTATTGTTCTCTCCAAACTTTGACGAACCATCTGCACGGCCAGTGACGGTTAACAGATATTTTCCTTTCAGACTGTAATTAACACGACCGAAATAAGAGTTAAGCGCATATCGGTAAGCGTTGGAAGAAAGATTCTTATTATCATTTCCAGCGCCCATGTTGTTGTATTGGAAATAATCGCTGGGAAAATTCCGTACATCCGCGTTGATGTAAAAGCGGTCCTGCTCCTGCCATGAAATCCCGAGAAGCGCTGTAAGAGCGTGAATCTCATTAAAGGTTTTCGTATAGGTCAGGTAATTCTCCAACGACCAAAACGTCTGCTTTTCGTTACTGGTTTGAGACTGACCTTGTCCGTTGGTATTTAGTGTGCTGTTGATCGCTTCGTTATTTTCCTGCGTTACAACATTCACACCCAGCACCGTCCGCATCTCCAAATCCTTGGTGATGTTAATATTCGTAAAGACGCTACCCAGAGTAGTTTGAGTATTCAGGATATATTTCCGACCGAACAAACGATGCATTGAACTCATGGTTCCTTCAGCATTTGGATAATCCCGGTTGTTGGCAAATTTGCCATCGTCGTATTTAACTGGAAGGAATGGGAAATCTTCAACGATCTGACGTCCCACCTGGTCGGTGATATCGACCAGATTTTCTGATTGATTGTTGTAACTAAGCGTACCACCCACCTTCAACCATTTTTTAACCTGGTCATCGATGGTGAATCTTCCAGAGTAACGAGTGAGATATGACTGTTTGAGAAAGCCCTGATCATCGCGGTACCCCAGTGACAGCGTATAGGTCGTACGTTCGTTTCCACCGCTGAATCCCAACTGATGATTTTGAGAAACTTTATGTTGCGTTGTCTCTTCCAGCCAGTCAGTATCATACAAATTGTTTCCATTGGCATCCCAAACACGGGGATCTATTCTGCGCAACGCAGGATTCAGGTGCGTATACTTACCGGCGCCCCACCCTACTGGATCGAACTTTTCCATATTGCGCCATGCCAGTTCCTCCACAGCCATGTACTCCGCCGCATTCAGAACTTCTCGCTTGTTAGGACCAATAGTGGGAACACTGAAATCAACATCATAAGTGATCTTGCCCTCACCTGACTTTCCACGTTTGGTAGTAATAAGAATAACTCCGTTAGCACCTCTTGCTCCATAAATTGCTGTTGAAGAGGCATCCTTCAATACTTCAACCGAAACAATATCATTTGGATTTAGATAGTCGATAGACTGGCTGAACTGGTCCTGATTACCCTGAGGCAACTGGACACCATCTACAACGTACAGCGGATTATTAGAAGAGTTGATTGAACTGAATCCGCGGATCCGCACATTTGCCTTTCCTCCCGGACGGCCAGAGTTCGTGTTCACCTGAACACCAGCAATTCTACCTGCCATTGCCTGATTAAGGGACGTTGCCGGACGTTCCCGAAGGTTATCCGCGCTAACCGAGCCAACCGCACCTGTAAGATCAGATCGTTTCTGAGTACCATAACCGATAACAACCACTTCGTCGAGTGAAGTTGCATCTGGTTCAAGTGATAAATCTATTGTGGACCGATCGCCAACTGGCACTTCAGTCGTCTTATATCCCACAAATGTAAATACAAGGGTCGCATTTTGAGGTACGGAAATGCTAAAGGCTCCTTGTGCGCTTGTCACTGTACCTTGTGGTGTACCTTTGACAAGTACGTTCACGCCAGGCATGCCTGCGCCTGTTTCGTCGACAACGGTACCCGTCACTACTCGTTCTTGCGCCAACGTCACTGATGCAAACATCAGCATCAGCCACGCCAGAGACAAACTCAATCTTTTGTAGGGTTTCTTCATAATCATTAGGATTGTTTAGTGGATTTTGTTGAACAACTTCTCCCACTCATCAAAAAATGATGCTGGGAAGATGGTCCGAATGTATTACAAAATCGGACGGTCGGTCGTCGGAAGGAATATTATATTTACGAAACCGGTTTCGTAAATTGTTAACGCAAACGCAATATGCGAGACTTGTTTTTGAATGAATGATAAGTGTTTCTTTTCGCACACCTCAACAATATAATTCTCCCTTGTAATTGTTAGTTTAAAAAATTAAATATGCGTAGTTTATGTGTTCTGGTGTTAATGAATTGTGATCTTGTTTTGCACGGAGGCGGTTCATCTATGCTCATTTTTTCTACCGTAATAATTTATTTCTTCTAATCTTCTATGCCTGAATTTCAAATTAAAAAAACCGCCAAGGCCTATGACGTCTGTATTGTTGGCTCGGGGGCAGGTGGTGGTATGGCAGCATATGTCTTAGCGAATGCTGGAGTAAAAGTTGTATTGCTTGAAGCCGGGCCGCTTTACGACCCTGCAAAGAATGTTACACAATTAAAGTGGCCGTGGGAGTCTCCCCGGCGAGGTGCAAGCACACCTTACCGACACTTTGGCGATTTCGATGCAGCATATGGTGGCTGGGAACTTGAGGGCGAACCCTATACACGAAAGAATGGAACACAGTTCGATTGGTTCCGATCAAGAATGGTCGGCGGTCGCACTAATCACTGGGGAAGAATATCTCTCCGTTTTGGACCAAATGATTTCAAACATAAAAGCGTTGACGGTCTTGGCGAAGATTGGCCGATCAGCTATGATGATGTTGCCCCTTATTACGATAAGGTTGACAAGCTTGTTGGTGTATTTGGGTCGAAAGAAAATCTTCCCAATGATCCGGACAGCATTTTTCTGCCGCCACCCAAGCCTAGACTCCACGAACTTTTCATCAAAGAAGCGGGTACTGCACTTAAAATACCTGTAATACCTGCGCGACTTTCGATTCTTACGAAACCTATAAATAAAGACCGCGGCGCTTGCTTCTATTGTTCACAATGCAACAGAGGCTGTACTGTTTATGCCGATTTTTCTTCTTCATCTGTTCTGGTAAAGCCAGCGATCGCAACAGGCAATGTGGATATCATTCCAAATGCAATGGCGCGTGAAGTCTTAACCGACAATGAGGGCAAGGCCACAGGCATTTCTTTTGTTAATAAAGATGATATGCAGGAATATACGGTGTCTGCAAAAGTTGTAATTCTGGCAGCCAGCGCATGCGAATCCGCAAGACTGCTTTTAAATTCGAAGTCATCCAGAAATCCTAACGGCCTGGCTAATGCAAGTAATGTGGTCGGTAAGTATCTCCACGATTCTACTGGCACGGATATGGGAGGTATTCTGCCAAAACTAATTGGACGCAAGCGCTATAACGAAGATGGTGTAGGTGGTATGCACGTTTATTCACCATGGTGGCTCGACAATAAGAAATTAAATTTCCCAAGAGGTTATCATATTGAATATTACGGAGGTATGGGAATGCCTGGATACGGCTTCGGTTTTGGAATGCAATCTACCAATGGAAAATATCCTGGTCGCGACGGCAAAGTAAAAGAAGCCGGTGGCTATGGCGCGTCGTTAAAAGATGACTATCGCTATTTCTATGGCGCTCATTTTGGAATGTCGGGACGGGGTGAAGCGGTTGCCAGAGAAGACAACTATTGCGAAATCGATCCATCGACTGTCGATAAGTACGGAATCCCGGTACTTCGCTTCCATTACAAATGGAGTGATTACGAAATTCAGCAGGCAAAACATATGAAGGAAACCTTCGCTGAAATTATTACCACCATGGGAGGAGTGATCACATGGGGTAATGATGGAATACCGGAAAATCAATACGGCCTGGCCGCACCCGGAAGAATCATTCACGAAGTCGGAACAACACGGATGGGAAATGATCCGAAAAAATCTGCCGTTAATAAATTTAACCAGGCCCATGATTGCAAAAATTTATTTGTAGTGGATGGTGGGCCATTTGTTTCCCAGGCAGATAAAAATCCAACTTGGACTATACTTGCTCTCTCAATGAGAGCTTCAGAGTATATCATCGATGAATTGAAAAAGCAGAATATTTAAAATCGAATCAATAAACGGAACTTCTATGGACAGAAGAAAATATTTAAAAACCCTTGCCGTTACCTCGGTCGGTGCAGTCGGAATATTGAACAATTCATGCGACACTGCGCCCAAGCAAGAAGTCAAGGCAGCAGATCCAGAATTTACGATAGACCGTACTCCTGCGGAACTTGCTCGCGAAAAAAAACTCTTAAGTGAAAAGTTTTTTGACGATCACGAAATGAAAACCATCGGCATCCTTGCTGATATAATTATTCCTAAGGACGAAGTTTCGGGTAGCGCTACCGATGCTGGCGTCCCTGCTTTTATTGAATTCATTGTGAAAGACCAACCAAGGTATCAAACACCATTGCGCGGTGGGATAAAATGGCTCGACATGCAAAGTCTGAAGCGCTTTAATTCAGATTTCGCTGCCCTTAAGCCTGAGCAACAAATTGAGATCGTAGATGAGATTGCATTTCCCGAAAAAGCAAAACCGGAATTGCAACAGGGCGTGGCATTTTTCAATACCATGCGTGATCTGACAGCCTGCGGATTCTTTACCAGCGAAATCGGAATTAAAGATCTGGGATATGTCGGAAACAGGCCGAATCAATGGGACGGTGTTCCTGACGATGTTCTCGCTCAATATGGCCTTAAGTATGACGAACGCACACTCGCAGAGAGCGTCAAGTTCGATTCATGATAAATTTTGAATTTTAAATTTTGAATTTAGAATTATTAACTATGAAAAAGGAATCGATACAGAACTCCAAAAACATTTCGAGGAGGAAGTTTATTGCGGCGGGGGTAACGGCTTCAGCTTTTACAATTGTTCCGCGATTTGTGTTAGGCGGACCAGGATACACAGCACCCAGTGATATGCTCCGAGTTGCAGGTATCGGTGTTGGTGGAAAAGGCGAAAGCGATATAGCTAGTTTTGCCAAGAGTGGGAAAGCTAATATAGTTGCTCTATGTGATGTGGATGATAGAAGAGCTGCGAAATCTGTCGCATCGTTCCCTAAGGCAAAATACTATAAGGACTTTCGTGTCATGCTCGAGAAGGAGCAAAAAAACATCGATGCAGTTTCCGTATCGACTCCGGATCACAATCATGCCGTGCAAGCTATGGCTGCTATGCAACTTGGTAAGCATGTTTATGTACAAAAACCTTTGACTCACGATATTTATGAAGCGCGGATGCTGACCGAAGCAGCCAAAAAATACAAAGTAGTCACTCAAATGGGTAACCAGGGCGCTTCAGGTGATGGAGTTCGCCAACTTATGGAATGGTACAACGCAGGCACTATTGGTGATGTGCATACAGTGTACTGCTGGACTAACCGGCCGGTCTGGCCTCAAGGAATTCCATGGTCGGATAAGACAGCCCCCGTGCCAAAAGAACTTGACTGGGATTTGTGGTTGGGTACTGCACCCTATAAAGAATATGTGGAAAAGATAGTTCCATTTAATTGGCGCGGATGGTGGGATTATGGAACAGGTGCACTCGGCGACATGGCATGTCATATTGTAGAGCCTCCGTTCCGCGTGTTGGGCCTAAACTATCCTACAGCTGTAACTGCCAGCGTCGGCAGTGTTTATGTCGATGAATTTAAGCGAGGATATTTTCCAGAAAGTTGTCCCCCCTCTTCCCATATCATACTGACGTTCCCTGCGAGAAACGGAAAGTCGGCCGTGAAGATGCATTGGATGGATGGAGGTATTCAGCCTGAAAGACCTGAAGAACTCGGACCAAATGAAACAATGGGCGATGGAGGAAATGGTGTAGTCTTCATAGGAACAAAAGGTAAAATGATGTGCGGTACCTATGGTATGTACCCAAGCTTGATTCCAACCTCGAGGAATCAGGAAGTGAAAGTTCCTCAGACCATCAAACGCGTTCCGAACGGCGCAGAAGGTCACTATGCCCAGTGGGTGGAAGCATGTATTGCAGGATATGGCAAGATGGAAGTGAGCTCACCATTTGATATAGCCGGACCGTTGACCGAGACTATTCTTATGGGGAATCTTGCAATCCGGAGCTATGACATCCGGAAACCAAAGAAAGATAAGCCGAACGAATTTGACTATCCAGGTCGAAATATCAAACTACTCTGGGACGGTGCAAATATGAAGATCACAAATTTTGATGATGCCAATCAGTTTGTGAAGCGGGAATATAGAAGTGGGTGGAAACTCGGATAATTAAGAAAATCTAACCGCAAGGACGCAAAGGCGCGATGACAAGGGATAATTAACGAAAGAAAAATTCCTTCGTGAACCTTCGTGCCTTGGTGACTTAGTGGCAACCAAAACAATTGACGCCTTAATCCCTTACCTAACTTTTGCTGATTAATAATAGTAGTAAAGAACAACGATTAATATATGGTATCTAAGAAAGGAAACGTCAGCGAAGAAGCGACGATATCAAGAAGAAAATTTATTCGGAATGCAGGCGTTTCTGCAGCTGCTTTCACAATTCTTCCTCGGTTTGTTTTGGGTGGTAAAGGATTTATTCCGCCGAGTGACACCGTTTATATCGCGGGAATTGGAGTTGGTGGGAAAGGGGAAAGCGACCTGACCGGCTTCGTAGCGAATCCAAAGGCACGAATAGCATTTCTTTGCGACGTCGATGATCGGATGGCTGTAAAATCAAAACAGAATTTCCCAAAAGCAAAATACTATAAAGACTTTCGTGTAATGCTCGATAAGGAAGATAAGGGCATCGATGCGGTCTCAGTTTCAACTCCTGACCATACCCATGCCGTTGCAGCCATGGCAGCAATCCAGCGGGGAAAACACGTCTATGTTCAGAAGCCTCTCACCCACTCCATCTATGAAGCACGGATGCTTACAGAAGCAGCAAAAAAACATAAGGTGGTAACACAGATGGGCAATCAATACGCTTCAGCTGATTACGTGCGCGTGGCAAAGGAAATGGTTGACGCCGGCTTGATCGGTGATGTTACCAAAGTTATTACATGGACTAACAGGCCGGTGTGGCCGCAAGGAATACCGACGCCTACTGGAAAGCATGCAGTACCGAAAGAGTTGGATTGGGATCTCTGGCTAGGTCCGGCAAAATATATCGACTACAATCCGGCATACCTTCCATTTAACTGGCGAGGCTGGTGGCCATTTGGCACGGGTGCCCTAGGCGACATGGCATGCCATATTATGGATGCAGCTTTCAGAATTTTGCCTATCGACTATCCTACAGAGGTTGAATGCAGCGCGACCACTGCATGGGCAGATTTCTTTAAAGTGGCTGACTACCGCGATAGCTGTCCAGCATCATCAATTATTCACTTAAAATTTCCGCGCAAAGACGGGAAAGGTGACATCAATTTCACCTGGATGGACGGCGGTCTGCTTCCGAAGAGACCTGACGAACTTCTTCCTGAAGAAGTAATGGGTTCCGGTGGTAACGGATATATTTTTGAAGGCACGAAGGGAAAACTTATGGCTGATTACAACAAAATGCCGACGCTGCTCCCTACCTCGCGCATGAAGGAAATAACAATGCCAACACCATCGATTCCCCGAGTCCCCGGTGCCGAGGCCGGACACTATACGCAATGGGTGGAAGCCTGCTCGAAGGGTTATGGCAAGATGGAATTAAGTTCACCTCTTGAGTATGCCGGACCATTTACCGAAGCAGTACTAATGGGCAACCTGGCGATCCGTAGCTACAATATGCAAGGTCCTGATGGAAAGGGTTACCCTGGCCGTAAGAAACTTCTTTGGGACGCCAAGAACATGAAGATCACCAATTTCGACGAAGCTAATCAGTTTGTAAGAGACGAGTATAGAGAAGGGTGGGGAAAGGTTTAAAGTTTAAGGTTTAAAGTTTAAAGTTTAAGGTTTAAGGTTTAAGGTTTAAGGTTTCGCTCGATTCAAAAGATTAGATACTTTCTTCGGGCAAGTTTGACCTACTAAGTTTTTACCCTCTAAAGTGGAAGTACTACAACTTTAAACTTTAAACCTTAAACTTTAAACCTAAAATCTTAAACTAATTAATATTCATAAGCGCAGACTTGCGGTCGTTCCTTCAAAAAGGAATTAAGCTTTTCGAGTTTCTTTTCGCTTCCGCTGACTTCATAAACTGCCATGTACTCTCTTTCCGATTTGCCATCGCGGGCCTTATGAAAAGTTAGCTTTAATTCTTTCAAAAATTCTTCAAGCGATTGAATAAAATTTCCATCGTCCCTAAAAGTGATCTTATACGAACGTGCCTGATGAGCCCTGGCTATGAGTTTTTGAAAAGTCTCGAGAAGGGATAAAACGATCAAGACTATTACAGATCCTACCAAAGCGACAAAATATTCACCTCCGCCGACGGCCATACCAAGCGCTGCAGAAATCCAAATGGTCGTTGCAGTAGTTATACCGTTGATCGAAAGACCATCTTTAAAGATGACGCCAGCGCCGAGGAATCCTATACCTGTAATGATGTTCGAGGCAATTCTTTCCGGCGCCAGCTCGCTCATCGAAATTGAAACCTGTGTAAAGAGGGTTGAACCTACGCAGATCATGATCATTGTTCGCAACCCAGCTGCCTTGCTTCGATATTCACGTTCCAGTCCAATTGCTGTTCCAATGGCAAAGGATAAACCAATCTGTAAGGCGGTTTCACTGTCGAATTCCATAGACTTGTTTTGTAGATGTAACAAAATAAAAAAGCGAAGGATATTTCCTTCGCTTCTTTTCTTTTCAAAAATAGGGTACTACTACATTTTCCTAACATTTCCACTCCCAGCCGAGTGGCTGTTCACCTTGTTGGGATTTCCCTTGTACCGAACGCTGCCGCTACCGGTAATATTTGCGT
>JAEZBX010000264.1 GCA_023412765.1 Bacteroidota bacterium | reverse complement strand
CTGGCTGCAAGATCATAGGTATAACCAATATAAATTTTGTCGCTTTCAACTGAATGTAAGACGTAAACATGGAATGACATAAAACGAAAAAAGCGACTATCAAGTCGCTTTTAGTAGCGGGGACAGGACTCGAACCTGTGACCTTTGGGATATGAGCCCAACGAGCTACCAACTGCTCCACCCCGCGATGTATGTCGATTTTATAACCAGTGTGTTATAAAAATCGTTCGCAAAAGTATGCGCGTTCCAGCTAAAAAACAAGAAATCAGCAAAAGTCCTCGATTGTTTCGGCCTCGCAGGGAAAAATATGCCTGTTCGAGCGAATTAAGCGTGTTTAACTTCCTTTAGAATTATATCTGGCTGTCGGACTGGTGCGGATTCAGCGTCCTTAATCTCAGTCACTTGATGATCCCACAGATCCTTAAAAACCAGGCTGTACTTCCTAAGTTCTTCAAATGTTCCTTTGTCTACAATTGATCCGTCTTTTAAAATGTACACATAATCAAAATAATGCAGCAGATATAGGCGGTGGAGAGATGAAATAATCGCTTTCCCTTGAAATGCCCGGAAAAGATTTTCATAGATCTGCCGCTCAGTTCGCGGGTCGATGCTGCTGGTCGGCTCATCCAACAAAACAATATCACTGCTTTTTGCTGCAAGAATCCCTCTCGCCAAGGCCAGCCGTTGTTTTTGTCCACCGGAAAGATTTACCCCTTTTTCCTGGATATTGGTTTCAAATCCATGGGGCAACATGCTCACAACACTGCTAAACTGAACGGCATCACAGGCATTTTTGATCTCTTCCTCGCTAAACTTTAGTCCGAGGGTTATATTATACAGAATGGAACTTTCAAAAATCTCAGGATCCTGAGGCAGGAGCGTTACATGGTTAGCAATTGTTTCAAAATTGCAGATAGCCGTATCGTTAACCGTTATTGTCGATTTTCCCTGGGGTGCAAAGAGGCCTCTGAGCAGCGCCAGGATTGTACTCTTTCCGCTCCCACTCTCGCCGATGAACGCAATACGTTGTCCTTTGGAAATCCTGATACTAAGATCATGTATCCCAACATTCCGGGAATGCCCTTGCCTCTCCCTGAAAAAGTTCAGCTTCTCAATGTCGATGGTTTTCCAGTTGTCGGGCAATTTCAGATCCGCATCCGGCAAATGTTTTTGATCGTAAGCCTGTTCAACTTCTCGAATGCTTTTCAACTCAGTATCGAACTTCATGATCTGGGTGTAATGACCGGCAATGTCATTGAAAACACTGGTGAACTGATTTACATATCCCAACAAGACTACAAGACCTCCAATAAAAAATGTCGACCCTGTGTTCCAATGCTGGTACAAATAGCCCATGGTTGTGACACAATAAATGATTCCAACCATCATCTGCGCGGTAAACCATTTCCATTCGTTTACTGAAACATTTTTCTTGAACGGAGGGAAAACCGCCATCAGTTTTTGAATATAGGTCGCTTGTATTCTTTTCTCCAGCCGTAGCGTTATCACCGTAATAATATTTGACAGGCTATCAAACAATGTCGATGACACCTCGTGCTCCCGTTCGTTCACTTCCTGCAATGAGCGGATGAACACCTTGTCGAACTTGGCGATGATCCAAATGGTGATGATGCCGAGCACTACGCCAATAGTTCCGAAGATGGGTGAAAAGTACAGCATTGCTCCGAACGAGAAGAAAAATTTTCCGAACGAATAGAAGTAAATGAAACCATGCTGAAAGAACTCCCTCAAAGCTTCATGCGCTTTGCGCAACTTGTTTATAGTGGATCCACTATGATTATCTTGATGCCATTTAACAGGTAAATGCAATATCTTATGGTACACTTCTTCCATAAAATTCTTGCTCAACGTGAAGGCTAACTGACGTTCCAGGACTCTTCCCGGACCATGGAAGCACCACTCTATAAGTCTTAAACCCATGAATCCCGCGATATATACCCAGCCGGTCTTGAGAATATCTGTTCCCTGGAGTTGCAATTCATTAATAAACCAGCCGTAAAACAATGGATTGATCGCCACGATTATGGTGGCGAAAACAAACATGGTATAGACTAAGACAAAGCGCTTCTTTTCGTGTCGGGCATATTTCCATGCTGTAGCCAGCAGGGATAAATAAGGATTTCGCATCTAGTGGTTCCGAGGATTTTGTGCGAAGTACGATACCCGCACAGTGAAAAGCTGCGTAATAGTTAATTGAATATTACATTCCGTTAATAGTTATCCGTTATCCGTTAATTGTGGGCATGGGCATTGGGCAAGGGTGTGCGCCAGATCCACGGACGAGCAACTATGCAGACTAAAAACATGCACCGAAAATATTGAACGGAGCAGCATTGATGAACTTGGCACCACGGATAACGATTAACTGATAACGAATAACGGAAACAGATCTGGCGCACACTCTTGCCCATGCCCACTATTAACGGATAACTGATAACTATTAACGATTAACGAATAACGGAAACGCATTACCTTTGCACCCAAATGGAGCAAGTATCCTTCAAATCAGGTTTTGTAAGCATTGTCGGGAAGCCGAATGTGGGTAAGTCGTCGCTTATGAATAAGCTGATGAATGAGAATATCTCCATAATAACGCCGAAGGCACAGACCACCAGGCATCGCATCATGGGTATTTTGAATGGGGAGAACTACCAAATCGTTTATTCCGATACGCCGGGAATCCTTGAGCCGAAGTACTCCCTTCATGAAGCGATGATGAGTTATGTAAAGGTTTCTTTGGATGATGCTGACCTGATTTTGCTCGTTGTTTCCATTGAAGACAAATATGAACCAGAGCTTTTTGACCGATTCAAAGGAATAAAGACGCCCATCCTTCTCATTATTAATAAGACTGACCTGGGAAAAGGATCGCAGGCTTACGACAAAGCCCTGTATTGGAAAGAGCTCCTTCCCGGGATCGCGGATATCGTTTTGGTTTCAGCAAAGACTGGCCATCAGGTAGACCAACTTTTGCCGAAGATCCTGGCGTTGATGCCTCAACATCCGGCGTATTTTCCAAACGATGAATACACCGACCGATCGGAAAGGTTCTTTGCTTCCGAAATCATACGCGAAAAAATATTTCTGAACTATGAACAGGAGATTCCCTATAGCACCGAAGTATCGATAACTTCTTTTAAAGAAGAAGAAGAAATTATTCGGATAAGTGCAACGATCTATGTGGAAAGAGATTCACAAAAAGGAATAATTATCGGAAAGGGGGCCAGCTCTATAAAAAAGGTTGGAGTCGAAGCCCGGCGTGATATGGAAACTTTTTTTGGGAAAAAGATATTTCTTGAAACGCACGTTAAAGTCGCGGATAACTGGAGAAAACAAAGTTTCAAACTCAAACAATTCGGCTACCTCGAGTAGTACTCTATACCTTATACCTTAATAACAAATGGCAAACATAGTAGCGATCGTTGGACGACCAAATGTGGGAAAGTCGACTTTCTTTAACCGGTTGGTCGAGAAACGCGAGGCGATCATGGATAATATGCCTGGCGTTACACGGGATAGACACTATGGTTATGCTGAATGGTGCGGAAAGTTTTTCACCGTAATCGATACCGGAGGATATGTTACGGGTTCCGAAGATAAATTTGAATCAGAGATTAGGAAGCAAGTGAAGCTAGCCATCGATGAAGCATCTGCTATAATCTTTATGGTTGATTGCCGCGATGGACTTACCGGTTTTGATAAAGAGTTTGCAAACGTTTTACGCACTTCAAAGAAGCCGATATTTGTCGCTGCCAACAAAGCCGACACGCCAGACAAAGCAATATATGCCGCGGAGTTTTATGAGCTAAGTCTTGGCGAGGTCTATCCGATTTCTTCTGAGAATGGAGGAGGCACTGGAGAGTTGCTTGATGAACTCGTTAAGACTTTTCCATCGGAAGGAGTGGAAGATCCTAACGCGGGTATACCAAAAATTACTATTGTCGGTAGGCCAAATGTTGGGAAGTCGTCGCTTTTAAATGCACTGCTGGGAACCGAGAGAAGTATTGTTACGGATGAAGCCGGTACAACGCGCGACGCCATTCATTCGCACTATAATCAGTTCGGCAAGAATTTTATCCTGATTGATACGGCCGGTGTCCGGAAGAAGGGTAAAGTAAAGGAAGACGTTGAGTTCTATTCAGTATTGCGTTCCTTGAGAGCATTGGAAGAAAGCGACGTATGTATCATCGTAATCGATGCCGAACGCGGAATGGAAGCACAGGACGTTAATCTTATAAGTTTAGCGGAACGTCAGGGTAAGGGAATGGTTATTATGGTGAACAAGTGGGATCTGGTAGAAAAGGATTCGAAAACAGCGGACAAGTTTAAGAAAGATATCCTGGAAAAGCTCGCCCCAATCGATTACATTCCAATCATCTTTGCTTCCGTTCTGAATAAGCAAAGGATCTTTCAGGTAATTGAGAAAACAGTTAAGGTCTTTGAAAACAAAACAAAAAAGATTTCTACATCTAAGATAAACGATATTTTGTTGGGCGAAATCGGTCGAAACCCTCCGCCATCGATGAAAGGAAAACACATTCAGATAAAATATATTACGCAGGTAAATGCAAGGTTTCCATCGTTTGTTTTCTTCTGTAACCTCCCACAGTACATTCATCGATCATATGAGCGCTTTCTCGAAAATAAACTTCGTGAACACTTTGATTTCGAGGGAGTACCAGTGCGTTTGATCTTCAGGAAAAAGTGAGTTTAGTTGGAGCGAGTCCTATATTAACGTTATATTTGCAATTGTATTTTTAAAACCTGTAACTATGAAAAAATTAATCGCATTGTTAGCTGTTTGCGGCTTTGCCTGGACTTTCGTTGCTTGTGGCAAGAAAGCTGAGCCTGCTGCTGAAGCTGTTGATACAACTGCTACAGAAGATGTAGTTGTTGATCCTGCTTCTGATGTTGTAGATACTGTTGCATTGGATACTACTGCAGTACAATAAGAATCTGAAACAGCAAAATTCAAAAAGGCTTTAGTTTTCTAAAGCCTTTTTTCATGTATGAACGAAAACAAAGTATTAGAAATATTGCAATTACACGTGCCGGCCACATCAGTTGAATATTGTTTCAACTTGTGGCAAGCATGTCCCTTTGAATTAAAACTTTCAAAATCGAGACAAACAAAGGTTGGAGATTTCACAAGTCGGAGAAGCCGAAGCCACCCGCGTATTACACTCAACAATGATTTAAATCCCTATCTCTTTTTAACGACGTATATACATGAGGTTGCGCACTTGCATGTATACAAACGATATGCTGACCGTGTAGAGCCTCACGGCGATGAGTGGAAGCAGACATTTACTGATCTGTTAGTGCCGTTACTTTGGGAGCATGTTTATCCCGAGGAAATTCTGCACGAACTGAGAAGGCATATGGTGAATCCGAAAGCCAGTTCGTTTGCAGATGCTAAACTCACCGAAGTGTTCAGGCTCTTCGATAGAAATAAATCGCACGCTGCAGTTCTATCGCATTTGCCAGAGGGCAGCATTTTTCTGTTGCAGGGAAAATATTTCAAAAAGGGTAAGCTTCGGAGAACACGGTTTCTTTGCAAGGAAGTCAAATCGAAACGCGAGTACCTGGTTCCAGCCGACGCGTTGGTTAACGACGTTCAGTTAAGCCTTCTTTGAATAAGACCATTTATCAAATCATAAAAGTGTAACGGTTGCAGTGTACGCCATTTGTCAACTTGCAAAGTGCCTCCCATATTAATGTAGCGATCAAGATTAAATTTTCTGAATTCTTCCTGAACAAATTCGGGAAATGAAACGGCGGCAATCCATCCATCTTCAACTTCATCAAACCATTCTTCATAATAGCAGTCGTCGGACCCATGAAAATTCATGATGTTCTCGCCGATCAAAATAAATTTATTGATGCCATTCTCAATCAAAACCTCAATGATGTTTCGCTTGAGCGTCATGATATCGTTGTTAAGCGTGTCATTCCACTCGCCGATAAATTCAAGCACCGTGAATCCCAACGTGTAGTCGGTGTACAAGATCTTTATGTAGAGCGTTTCAGAGCCGAATGAATCCCAGGCCGGATCTATGTAATAGCCATAGATCGTTTCAGAATATACATCGTGATTGTATTCCTTCCCATAGAAGGGTGACTGTTTGTCAAGGGAAGAATCGTAATACTTTAACCAGTTGTAGTATGGTTCAATGTCATGCATTTGATCGCTTGCTCTCCACGGCTTTTCTTACAGAACCGTATTGACTTAGCAATTGTTTGGCTTCCTCGTAAGAAATGCCTGTCTCATTCATAACCATTTTGACGCCTCGGTCAACCAGCTTATTGTTCGTGAGCTGCATATCCACCATCTTATTTCCTTTCACACGTCCAAGTTTGATCATTATGGTCGTAGAAAGCATGTTCAGAACAAGCTTCTGTGCAGTTCCGGACTTCATGCGCGTACTGCCGGTTACGAATTCGGGACCCACAACTACTTCAATAGGAAAATCGGAGTGTTTGGCAACTTCACTGTTTTCATTGCATACGACACAACCAGTGACAACCCCATTGGCACGTGCTGTTCGCAGCGCTCCGATTACATATGGAGTTCTTCCTGATGCAGCAATTCCAACAAGTACATCGTTTTGATTGATGAGATGCTCCTCAAGATCTTTCCAACCTTGCTCAAAGTCATCTTCCGCATATTCAACGGGAGTTCGAATTGCCTTATCTCCGCCTGCGATGAGGCCGATCACTTTACCATGAGGCATTCCATAGGTCGGGGGAATCTCTGAAGCGTCTACCACACCAAGTCTGCCGCTGGTTCCTGCACCTATGTAAAACAGCCGACCACCAGCCTGCATCTTTTCCACAGCTGCATTAATAAGGAGTTCAATCTTGGGGATTACCTTTTCAACTGAGAGCGGTACTGTTTTGTCTTCGCGGTTAATGTTTGACAAAAGATCCCGAACACTCATCTTTTCGAGATCATTATAATATGAGGAAGATTCTGTAGTACTCACGTTGTCAGATCCTTTTGATGATATAGCGTCAGTCCGGCGATCGGGCCTTCCAGAATATTCTTAACGGTGATTCCCTTGTCATTCGCCACCTGTCTCAAGATGTCGCAAAAATAGAATGCGATTGACCCAGTAAAATGTACTTTGAGATTTTGGTAGTTCTCATATTTCATAACATTGTTCTCGTAGAATTCTGCAAAGCTGTTATAAACGAGCTTATAACAGTACGGCGATTTCAAATGTTGAAATATGAATTTGGTAAAACTTGCAAGGAAGGCACTAGGTCGTTCCTGTTGATAAATTCGTTCCAGGAATTCTTCTCGTGTTAATGGAAATCGTTGCCGAAACTGGGCACGCAAATCCTCTGGCATGTTTTCTCTCAAGTAATCAACAAGAAACTTTCGTCCAATGTTGGCGCCTGAGCCCTCGTCGGCTAGTATCCAACCAAGATTAGCTACATTGCCAATAATTTTTTCACCGTCGTATAGACACGAGTTCGACCCTGTTCCCATTATACACGCGATACCTGGCTCGCGCCCGCAGAGCGCTCGCGCGGCAGCAAGAAGGTCCCATCCGATTTCAATTTGAGCATCAGGGAAAAATTCGAGAAACGCGTTCTTTATTGTCTGTTGATTTTTTTCGGACGACACCCCGGCTCCGTAAAAGAAGATTTTGTTAATCCCCTCGGTAGCTTTAGGTATGATCACCTCGCGGAAATTGCTAGTCAGATCTTCGATCGGTTGATAATAAGGGTTGAAACCGGGTGTATTCGCCTGGACGATACTGCCGTCAAGGTTAAGGAGCCGCCAGTCTATTTTGGAGCCCCCACTGTCCGCAATTAGGATCATTGGTTCGATACAGGTAAGATATGGTTAGGGTTATAATTATTGTCAACTAAAGATTTGCAAAGCTAAACCTTGTAAGTAAGAGAAAAAATAAATGATAAAGTGTGTTTATGTGTCGCAATTTACGAGATAAGCGTACCTATAATCTTAAATTTATCGAACACGTTTGCATTATGTGGGGCATCCTTTAATTCATCAGTCAAATCCTGTCCTGCCCAGTGCTCATAATGTTTTCCCTGGCGCCACAATTTAGATAAGCTCACGTCGTAGATCAATCCTTTATACGCTACCCAAACCTCAGGTTTATCCTGACCGTTTCTAAGCGCGAGATAAGCTCGTGAGTATGTGGGTAAAGGATTCATCAGGCAGCGGTTATAGTTTGATAGTCTTTAATAATGGTATACAAAAATTTGACGGGGGGCATATCTGACTCAATCTTAAGCAATGATTTAATCTTATCAGTAATAACCATTACAGGTTGTATGTTACCCTGGTCTCGATTTGCTTCAAGCGCACGTTGGATCAAAGCGATATCGTGATCACTTAAGTTTACCACTTGCGAAAATACGGGCGTGTAGTTCTCTTCAGCTTCTACGAAGACTTTTTGAGAGGATACATGTTCGTGTTCCGACAACTTAACGACTGCGGTACCCGCTACAACATCGCCTAGTCGCTGGCCTTTACCGCCCATCGCGACCATTACTACAGCAACAGCGCCCGACAAAATAAAAATATCTACAAAGGCAAAAATCCATCGAAGTATGTAGTCACCTATTGTCGCCGGTGTACCGTCGAGCCTGACAACCTTGATCTTTAACACTTTCTTGCCCGGTGTCTGCCCATTCATAAAAATTTCGAAGAGCACACTGTAAAACAGCCAGGGCACTCCGAAGACAATGAGCCATAAATAGCTTGGTTCGTTATCAAGTTTTACAAAGACAGCGAGGGCTGCAACGGAATAAATGATCAGGATAAGTCTGTCCAGCAAATAAGCTAGTATCCTGTCACCGACGCTTCCGACAGGATAATCGATGAAAACATTTTGCGTTGTCCTAACCCGAATGATTTGCATCCACTTTTATTTTTATGCAATTTTCAAAATAAAGGCTTTACGTTGCCCAAAGTCTATAAAGTAAAAAATTAGCCGCAAGGATGCAATGACGCTGAATTATCTAAGGACAGACTCATCACAATCATTCGTACCCGATGGACCGGTTTAATCCGATTCTTTTTGGTAACGTAACCTTTTGCGTATTTGCTAAAAGTTTCGACAATCGTAAAATATTAAACGTACTCACATGAAAATTCAAATTGTCGCTTTTGCGTTCCTCTGTCTTGTAAGCTTGAGCTGTAAGAAAAGTTCGACCAACGATACTGATGAAAAGCTTCGGAGTAAAGCAGTAGAACTGACCCAAAAATTTATTCTTACCGATGGGCATGTAGATCTGCCATATCGTTTAAAAATAAAAAATTTCCGTTTGGAGCGTCAATATATGGGAATCCCTGTGAGCACTAATGAGGGGGATTTCGATTATGAACGGGCAAAAAAAGGTGGACTTGATGCACCATTCATGTCTATATATATTCCGGCAGCGCAACAGTTAAAACAAGATATGGGCAAAGCGCTCGCCGATTCGTTGATCGATATGATCCGTGGGATTGTGGATGCCCATCCAGATAAATTCGCATTGGCAGGGACGCCGCAGGATATCATTTCAAATACTCAGGCCGGAAAAATTTCATTGCCGATGGGTATGGAAAACGGTGCCCCTATTGGCGACAACCTGGAGAACGTGAAATACTTTTACGACAGGGGAATCCGTTACATCACGCTTACCCACAGCAAAGACAATCAAATTTGTGATTCATCCTATGATACCCTTAACCGATGGAAAGGTTTGAGTCCATTTGGCGAAAAGGTGGTGGCTGAAATGAACCGCATAGGGATTATGGTGGACATTTCGCACGTGTCCGACAGTACTTTTTATGATGTCATAAAAATCACTAAAGCACCTGTTATCGCTTCGCATTCGTCCTGCAGATTTTATACCCCTGGATTCCAACGCAACATGTCGGATGACATGATCAAAGAGCTGGGCAAGAATGGTGGAGTTATCCAAATAAATTTCGGAGCTTCTTTTCTTGATTCTCTCGCGCGAACGAATCAGACGTTGCTCGATTCATTGGAAAAATTGCTCACTTCAAAAGGACTAACTTCCAGGGATTCTGCGGCGCAGCCGATAATTGATCAATTCGCCTCGAATCATGTGGACCTGTATTCCGATGTTGAACGTGTTGCCGACCATATCGACCGCGTTGTAAAACTTGCTGGTATTGATCATGTAGGCATCGGATCGGATTATGATGGAGTTGGAGATACGTTACCTATTGGACTGAAGGATGTCTCGGACTATCCAAACCTCATTTATGTTCTTTTAAAGCGAGGATACAGCGACGCGGATATAGAGAAAATATGTTCGGGCAATGTATTTCGTGTCTGGAATAAGGTGATCGAAGTGGCAAATCAGATGCAATAAAGGAGTATTAGTATCCGAATCTTACACGCCTGGTCACATGAGAGGGGCTAAGGGAAATTAATCCAGGTTGCCTTGGGCACTCACCTAAGCATTTTTAAAATACTCTATTCACTCGAATGAAGGAAGCTGCTTTCATAAAACAAAATAAGAAGCGTTGGGAGGAATTCGAAAAAATTGTAAGGCAGCCAAAGCAGGCACCACCCGATCGACTGGCAGAACTATTTATTCAGGTTACCGATGACCTTTCGTTTGCGCGTACCCAATATCCCCAAAGCCGGACTACCCAATATCTTAATGGACTGGCAGGTATGGTCCATCTCGAGATTTATAAAAATAAGAAGGAGGATAAGAATCGTTTTGTTTCTTTTTGGAAAGAAGAAGTTCCAGCAGTAATGTACGAAGTGAGAAAACTCCTGTTATATGCATTCCTGATTTTTATAGTGTCAGGCATCGTTGGCGCGATCTCTACAACGCATGACGACACATTTGTTAGACTTATTCTTGGTGACAACTATGTAAATATGACGTTGGAGAACATCAAGGCCGGTAATCCAACAGCTGTTTACTCGACAAGCGATGAATTGTCGATGTTCTTTTTTATAACGTGGAACAACGTATTCGTGTCATTTCGGGTATTCGTGTTCGGTGTTTTTGCCTCGATGGGCACTGCTATTTTTTTAATCTACAATGGAATAATGGTTGGTACCTTTATTATGTTCTTTTTTCAGGAACAACAACTTAGTCATGCGTTCCCCGTCATCATGCTGCACGGAACCATTGAATTATCTTCTATCGTTATCGCTGGTGCAGCCGGGTTTGTAATGGGAAACAGTTTACTTTTCCCAGGGACCTATTCAAGATTGGAGTCTTTCAAGAAGGGCGCCGTGAAGGGCCTTAAGATTGTAATGGGGTTGGTTCCATTTTTTGTTGTAGCTGGATTTATTGAATCGTTCATCACCCGTTATGCTTTCATGCCCATAAGTATCAAAGTGCTCATCATTGGTTTATCGGCAATATTGATGATATATTATTTTGTGATCTATCCAACTCGTTTCAAAAGACATGACAACATTTAATGTAATCGAATTCCACCGTAAGCGGGACTTTAGTCGCAAGTTGAATGCTACCTTCGAATTCATTAAGCAAAATTTTAAACCGCTGGGAAAAAGTATTCTTTTCATCGCTGGGCCGCCAATACTTATAGCCAGTTTGATCATGGGATCGATCGTTACGGAATTAGGTAGCTTTAATCCGAATCCCTCCGCCCAGATTGAAGGAATAGAATCTCGTTTCAGTTCCCCCTTATTTTGGTTGGAAATCGCCGTAATGGTTATGTTTTATACCGTAGCAAGCGTAATGAGTATTGCAACAGTAAATAACTACTTGTTATTGTATGGCGAAAAGCGATCTAACGCTATTGAGGTTTCGGAAGTGTGGGATAGGGTGCGCGCAACATTCTGGATGTATTTCCGAAGCATGATCCTCTTCATAGTTTTACTGGTTGCTGCGTACGTCGCGTTGGCTATACCCGTCGGGGTTCTTGCGATGGTTTCCCCTTTCCTGATTTTTTTTGGAATGATTTTTTTCTTTTGCGGAATAATATACCTCGGCATTTCTGCTTCGCTAACTTTTATTATTCGTGCATGCGAGAATAATAGTTTTTTCGACGCGCTTGTTCGATCATTCAAGTTAGTAAAAGATAAATGGTGGAGTACTTTTGGTCTCATCATGATCCTTTACCTCGTTGTATTTGCTGCAACCATGCTTTTTATGGTACCATGGCAGGTGATTTCAGGCGTCTCTATGTTTCATAGTCTTTCTGCCAACACTCTTGAAGAACCATCCTTCAGCTGGCAGCTATTGACTACGATAATGTTTTCGCTACAATACCTTATTCAAATGGTCCTGTCAGCCTTGCCGAATATTGGCGTTGCTTTTCAATATTTTAACCTTGTTGAATTGAAAGAGGCGAAGGGATTGATGACACAGATACAAACGTTAGGACAGCAGGCGCCTCCGGCAGCTACACAGGAAGAACACTACTGATAGACCGAATCTGTGAAGATTTTTTCGCTATTACTGCTTATTATTTTTCTCCCGAATTTTTCTCGTGGGCAGCAAACTGACTCTGTTGAAGTAGAACTGGATTCAGCGTATTCCTTTTTCAGCGACATGTTTCAGGGAGAGGACTCGCACGGCGCTATAGATACATTCCACGTAAAGCAAAGAAGTTTTGATGATAAATTGTTAACAGAACTAAAGTCGGATCCGGATCTAAATTACAAACAGGCACCGACAGTCGCCGAATCTTTATGGGACCGGTTCCGTGCGCTACTTGCAGAATTCTTTGATTCATTGTTCAGAAATGCCATCACCACAGATTGGGGAAGAGTCTTTACGTTCGCAATCGGATTGGTCTTGGTGGTTGGACTTATCATGATGTTGTTGAAGGTTAACGCATTCAAAGTATTTTATAAAGGCGACATTGGAGGAGGAATGCCATACCATGTGCTTGAAGAGAATATTCATGAGATGGATTTTGACAAGTTGATAGCTGACGCTTTGGCAAAAGGAGATTTCCGAACTGGTATCAGGTTGTTGTTCTTAAAAAGCTTAAAAATTTTGGCCGATAGAAATTTTATTCAATGGGAGCATGGAAAGACAAATCATGACTACCTGGCCGAGCTGAAGAAGGATGATTTGAAAAAAGGGTTTAATGAATTGAACTACTATTTTGAATATGCATGGTATGGAAATTTTTCCGTAAACGATGAGACGTTTAAACGGGTGCAACAGGTATTTAGGGAATGGAATGATAGAATTCGATGAGGAAAGACTGGAAATACATACTCTACATCAGCCTGGCGTTCGGACTCTTCGTCGGGATAAAATTATTAACCCCCAGGCAGTATGACTGGCGAGTCACTTTTGCCCATAATGATAAAAATCCGTTCGGTGCTTATGCATACAGCAACCTCTTACCTGGCCTTTTTGCCCACAAAAATATTTCTCATTCCTATAAGACACTGTATGAGCTTAAGGATTCGCTCTCAAACCGTGATAATATCATCATTGTAAGCTCAATATTTAGCGCCGATAAGGAAGATACCAAAACTTTACTACATCATGTTGAAAACGGTGGATCGGTCTTCATATCGGCAGAATATTTTCGGGGTCATTTCAGTGACAGCGTCGGGGTGTCGACGTATGACTACTCTTTCAAAACGGGTCATCTTTTCGATGATGGTGACAGTTCTTATTTAAGGTTTGTTAACATCGCCCTGGATACCGCTAAAGAATTCTATTATAGAACAAATAGCATTCACAATTACTTTAACCGTTTTGATTCAGCGCGTACTACAATCGTTGCAAACAATGAATACGGTTATCCCGTTACAATCCGAATCGCCATTGGAAAAGGAAATCTTATTCTTAACTGTACACCCCTGACGTTTACCAATATCTATCTGCTCTCAGCACATAATCACGAATTTGCAGAAGGTATGCTTTCGTTCTTGCCGCCCGAAGATGTAACATGGACTGAATATTACCATCTCGGTCGGATGGAAGCCTCGACACCTCTCCGGTTCATATTGACAAATGAGCCGCTGCGGTGGGCGTATTATATAACTATCCTTTCCATCCTGTTATTTATGTTCTTCGAATTGAAGAGACGTCAGCGCATCATACCAGTCATAAAGCCATTGGCCAATTCAACGTTAGACTTTGTGGGCACGATAGGTAACTTATACCTTCAAAGCGGTGACCACAAAAACATAGCGGAAAAGAAGATTCAGTTTTTTCTGGATCAGCTTAGATCAAAATATATGTTGAATATTTCCCAATTGGATAAAGGACTCATATCAGCACTGAGCAGAAAGGCTGGAAAGGATGAACAAGAAATTACGGAGCTTGTCAACCAGATTACATCGATTCGATCTAAAGACAGAATTTCTGCAGAAGAACTGATTGAGCTCAACAAAAAAATAGAAAAGTTTTCAGGTATAATTTAACGTTAACATGGAAGAAAAAATGTTTGAGAACCGCGTTGACCTCACCGCGCTAAACGAAAGTGTCAAGAAGATCAGGGAGGAAATTGGTAAGATCATCGTAGGTCAGGAATCGATGATCGACCTTTTGATAACTTCGATCTTGGCCGATGGGCACGTATTGATCGAAGGTGTGCCGGGTGTCGCAAAAACGCTTACTGCAAAACTTCTATCAAAAATTATATCTGTAAATTTTTCTCGCATACAATTCACACCTGACCTCATGCCGTCGGATGTAGTCGGCACGTCCATTTTTAATGTGAAGAAATCTGAATTTGAATTTAAAGCGGGGCCAATTTTTTCCAATATTATTTTGATCGACGAGATTAACCGTGCGCCGGCCAAAACGCAAGCCGCTTTGTTCGAAGTAATGGAAGAACGTCAGGTAACGGTGGATGGCACGACGTATTCGATGGAGCATCCTTATATGGTAGTGGCCACGCAAAATCCCATTGAACAAGAAGGTACCTATCGATTGCCGGAGGCACAACTCGATCGTTTCCTTTTTAAGATCCGCGTTGATTACCCGACGCTTGATCAGGAGTTTGCGATTATTAGCGGACACCACCAGCGAAAAGGTGTTAATCCTATTTCCGAAGTTGGTGCGGTACTAACTGCAGAACAGATAGGAATGTATAGGCAGGCCGTTCAGCAACTATATGTTGAAGAACATCTGCTGCGATATATTGCGCAGATCATTAACGAAACTCGAAACAGTGCATCTCTTTTCCTTGGTGCTTCACCGCGAGCATCAGTTGCATTGCTCAATGGCGCGAAGGCATATGCTGCGGTTAATGGGCGCGACTTCGTAACACCTGAAGACATAAAATTCATAGCAATTCCCGTGCTCCGACATCGAATTATGCTTACACCCGATAAAGACATGGAGGGTGTAACAACTGATGACGTGGCAAATGAGATTATCAACAAAATAGACGTACCGCGCTAACGTGAAGTTACTTCGTCCTGTATATCTCAATAGCAGATTGTTTATAGCGATCTCCATCGTGGTGGCGTGTTTCGTTACGGGATTCATACTGGGCGAGGTGTTTACCAATATTTCGAAGGTTTTATTTTTTCTTTTGATCGCAGTTGTAATTACAGACGCAATACTACTGTTCCGCATCAGGAAGGGATTAACCGGCCGGCGTGCGATGCCTGAAAAACTTTCGAATGGCGACGACAACGAGATAACAATCCATATACAAAACTTCTATCCGTTTAAGGTAGATTTGAAAATAATCGACGAGATTCCTCACCAATTCCAGCGCCGGGATCTAAATTTTAAACTACGACTTCATAAGCATGACGCAAAAGTTATAAGTTATAATTTGCGCCCCGTAAAACGCGGTGAATATTCTTTCGGCTCCGTAAATATTTTTGCAAGTTCTCCATTGGGATTTTTAGCGAGAAGATTTCGATTCTCTGCCGACGCTTTGGTCCCAGTGTATCCATCTTACATTCAGATGCGGAAATATGAGTTGATGGCGATTTCCAACAGGCTCACTGATGCCGGAATCAAAAAAATAAGACGGTTAGGACACAATCGGGAATTCGAACTTATAAAGGAATATGTAAGTGGCGATGATTTTCGCACGGTCAACTGGAGGGCTACTGCCCGGAGGAATACGATAATGGTGAACCATTATCAGGACGAAAAATCGCAGCAAGTTTACAGCCTGATCGATAAAGGCCGTGTAATGCAAATGCCATTCAATGGATTAAGTTTGCTCGACTATGCCATAAATGCAAGCCTTGTCATTTCGAACATTGCCATAAAGAAATCCGATAAGGCAGGATTGATAACCTTCCAGGACCGCATCGGCTCTACCGTCCCGGCATCGAAGCAAAACAGGCAAATGTTCCGTTTGATGGAAACGTTGTACAATCAGAAGACGGCCTACCGGGAATCAGATTTCACTGCCCTGTACACCCATATAAGACGGAAAGTGACGCAGCGGAGCCTATTGCTGCTATTTACGAATTTTGAATCCATCCATGGTCTGCAAAGACAATTGCCATACCTGATCAGATTGTCGAACATGCACCTACTTGTGGTAATCTTTTTTGAGAATACAGAAATGGAAACATTGCTAAACAAACCTGCATCAAACCTCAAAGAAGTCTATCACAAAGCTGTTGCCGAGAAATTCAGTTATGATAAGAAACTTATCATTAAAGAGCTTACCAAGCATGGGATACAGGCGCTGTTAACACCTCCTCAACACCTGACAGTTAATACAATTAATAAATACCTCGAATTGAAGGCCCGTGGAATGATTTGAAGGAATTTACCTTCCTCCCTTTTCTGGTATTAATCGTACTTTTATTCCTCTACCCCTCATTTTTTATGCGTTGGAAATACGCCTGGATCCCGACGGTTTGTTTGCTTATCGTTACCCGGTCAATGGGGCAGTCCAATGAATTCAGGTTGCCGCACGGTACCGACCCATCGGATTACCAGGCTGGAATGGTTTGGGTAAGAGTGAAATCAGATCAACGAGATGTCTTCTTAAATAAGCTGTCATCTGGCCGCAGTCCATCGCTTCCCCATGAAGCTAATGTTCAACCATTGCTTACGAGGGGATCGAGAAACAAGAGTGCAGCGCGATTGGCACCGCGGAAAGTACAAACCGATATTTCGCGATATTTCAAAGTTAGCTTCGATAAGGCATACCCGATCGAACAATTCATCAATGAGATGTATGGGACTGGCTACTTTGACCTCGTAGAGCCATTGTATGTTCACCATACACTACTAACACCTAACGATCCGGCTATTGGCAGCCAATATTATATCAATCTTGTCAAAGCCAATGCAGCATGGGACATAACACAGGGAAGTCCTTCGATCGTTATTGGCATTGTGGACACCGGGGGAGATCTGGACCACCCCGATATCCAGAACAACCTGTACATCGACCCAGATGACCCAACGGACGGGATAGACAATGACGGAGACGGCTATGTAGATAATAACAGAGGCTGGGATTTCTCCGGAGCGGATGTGGCACTGATTGGAACCCCGGGATTTCAGGGAGATAACAATCCTTCCGTTTTTTCTGGCAACAAATTTGGTCACGGCACCATGGTTGCTGGATGCGCCAGCGCTACTACAAACGACGGAGTGGGCATATCAGGAATTGGCTTCAACACCAAGTTATTGTTCACAAAACATTATGCCGACAACCAACCAGATAATTCTACTTCATACTCTTCTAACTTGTACGAAGGTGTATTATACGCCGCATTGCACGGTGCAAAAATCATCAATTGTTCCTGGGGTAATTCAAATGCAAGTGGCATAGCCCAGGATATTATTAATTACGTAACACTGGACCTTGGATGCCTCGTTGTGGCAGCAGCCGGAAATAGCAACAGCGAAAGCCCTCTTTATCCAGCAGCGTATGACAATGTGTTATCGGTCGCTTCTTCAGACGAGAATGACTTGAGATCCTGGTTCTCAAACTATGGAAGTACAGTGGATATTATTGCTCCTGGGTCCAATATCTACACCACAAATTATGACAATGGATACCGTACCGATTCGGGTACATCGTTGTCAGCTCCTATTGTAGCTGGTGCTGCGGCTTTGGTATGGGCACACAACCCTTCGTTCACACCTCTTCAGGTAGCCGAGCAGTTGCGGATTTCGGCCGATGAGAGTTTTTATTTAAACAATTCTGATTTTAAGGATAAACTGGGAAAAGGGCGGCTGGATATAGCGCGCGCATTAACGGTTGAAAGTCCGTCTGTCAGGGCAAAGAATCAACTTCTTGTAAATGAATTTGGAGAGTCACCCGGACCAGGAGAATCCGCGAACCTTTCCTATGATTTTACCAATTACTTAAAAGCTTCTTCGCCTGGCCTAACCGTTACACTTTCATCTTCTTCGCCATATTTGTCAATTGTGGAGGATCAATTTATGCCAGGTGCGCTGAATACCAATCAAACCATAAGTAATCTTTCAAGTCCATTCAAACTGGCATTCGCTCCCAACACACCCATTGATCAACCTGTAGAAGCAGTACTTACATTTAGCGACGGAGATTACAATGACAGGCAACTGGTAATTTTTACAATGCCTTCCTTCATTGACATAAACGAGAATAATATTGTCACCACTGCGACATCGGCTGGCAGGATTGGATTTACCTACGCGGCTGGGCAAAACAATGGTTCAGGTTTCGTTTACAATGATACGCAGTTGTTGTTTGAGATGGGGCTAATCATGGGAACTTCAGGTTCCGAGATCTTCGACAACGTGCGCGCAGGATCCGGAGTTTACAACCAGGATTTTACATCAGCGTCAAAGATCAGAAAGTTTACACCTGGTGAGCGATCGTTTTCCGAAGTTACGACATCGTTTATTAATGCGGCTGAAGCAGGTTCAGAGTCGTTAGCTGTTTCGTTCAGAAGCCTTGTTTGGAAAGATGACCCTCACAAGAATTTTGTTATTCTGGAATACAAAATCAAGAATACTACCTCTGATGCAATTTCAAATTTTCACATGGGGATCTTTGCAGATTGGGATATTGCTTTGAATGGGGGCAGCGATCGTGCCGCATGGGATGAAGAGACTCGCTTAGGTTATGTCGCTCCAGCCCAACCTTCAACCCTACCGAGAGCCGGTGTTCAAGTTTTGACGGGGGATGCAAATTATTATGCAATTGACAATGATCATACACTACCGGGAAATCCGTTGGGACTTTACGACGGCTTTTCTGATGCTGAAAAATTTACCACCCTTTCAAATGGCGTTACAAAGACCCAGGCGGGAGGAACTGACGGAGGCGATGTCAGTCATGTGGTAAGCAGCGGACCTTACATCATCCCAGCACAGGGAGAGATCACAATTGCATTTGCTTTGCACGGTGCCGGTAGTCTGCCTGATTTAATCACGTCCGCTAAATATGCGGATACGCTTTACAACTACACGTTTAACGCAGCAATGCCTGTGGTAAGTGATATTGAAATTTGTCATTCAAATGAAGCGAATCTTAGTGCCAGTGGAGCGGCAAAGTTCAACTGGTACAGTGAACCAGTTGGAGGGATTCCTATCTCAACAGGACCGGAATTAAGAATTTTAGATCTGGAAAGTGATACAACACTGTACGTATCAAATGCAGAAGAGAGCTTTGAAAGCTTGAGATCTGCAGTATCGGTGAAAGTAAAGCCCAAGCCAACCATCGTTGCGTCCGGGGAATTAGAATTCTGTGAAGGTAATTCTGTTGTTCTAACCGCGAGCGAAGGCACTGAATACACATGGAGCACCGGAGCTAAGACAAGGGACATTGAAGTCAATTCGACCAGTAGTTATACCGTTGCTGTTAAGAATGGCTTGATTGAATGCACTTCAGTTCCGACAAATGTTGTAGTCAATGCATTGCCTACTACAGATTTTACTTTTTCGGCTGAAGACGAGGGTGAAGGATATCTTGCCATTTTTTCTGATGAAAGCACCAATGCTTCACGGTGGACCTGGGATTTCGGGGATGGAAATATCAGTGAGGAAGAGAATCCAAGTCACATCTACGAAGCTAAAGATGAATACATCATTACGCTGACAGCAATTTCGGCAGATGGCTGTGAGGCTACTATTTCCAAACCACTTGGTCCGATAACAACTGCTGAAGCTTCATTGGAAAGAGTTGTGAGACTCTATCCGAATCCTGTGCTGAATGATCAGCTAGTGATAAGCCACTCAGGCATTGCGGATAAGCTCAACGTGGAAATTTTTAATTCGTATGGCGCGTTAATGCAGCTTATTGTTCTTGATCAAGATGCTTCTGAAAAAATTATTCAACTTTCGGGTCTTGCATCTGGAGTTTATCTCGTTCGAATAAGTACAGCAGAGGAGACCATTGTCCGAAAGATTGTTGTAAATCGATAAGTGGCGATCAGGTAATTCTTGCCGAAGCCGTCGGGGGTAGGTCGGCTTGATTACAATCCATTTATAATCCTGCAACTTGTCAAACTTGCACCACGAGCGTTTTGCTTTCTGCTTACCGCTTTCTGCCGCTCACTAAAGCTCTCGGCTGATAGCTGACAGCTTAAAGATTCTGCTTCTTCATCTCCCGAACAGCGTAATCACACGCTCGCGCAGTCAATGCCATATACGTGAGGGAAGGATTGACACAAGAGGCAGACGTCATGCACGATCCGTCAGTAATGAAAACATTTTTTACTTCATGCATCTGGTTGAAAGCGTTCAACACAGAAGTCTTTGGATCCTTTCCCATCCGCGCAGTACCCATTTCATGATTGGCATTGCCGGGGAATGATGTGTTTACATAAGTGCGAACGTTCTTGTAACCGATTTCCTCAAACATCTCACCCGCCGATGCCGCCATATCCTGCTGCATCGCTTTCTCGTTTTCTTTAAATTCTGCATCAACGGTTACAGTCGGGCGTCCCCATTTGTCCTTTTGCTCGGTGTTCAATATTATACGGTTGTCGGGATAAGGCAAACATTCTCCAAAACCTCCGAGACCAATACGCCAGTTACCCGGTGTTTGGGCCTGCTCTTTTAAAACACTCCCCAATGATGTTGCACTCACTAAACTTGACCAGCCCTCACGACTGGCTCCACCCTGTAAGCCGAACCCTCGCAAATAATCTTTTCTTTTATCCTTAATATTTCTAAACCGCGGGACATAGAGTCCGGTGGGTCGTCTGCCGGTGTAATACATATCTTCAAATCCCTCGATGGAGGCAGATGCGCCGGCTTGTTTGTGATGATCCATGAGATTGCGGCCTACCTGATCGCTTCCGTTGCCCAGTCCATTAGGAAATCTGCTCGAGGTTGAATTCAGTAAAATCAATGTGCTCGCAACCGTGGCCGCGTTGAGAAAAATAATGCGTGAATAAAACTCTGTGACTTCGTTCGTTTCGGTGTCGACGATCTCTACGCCGGTTGCTCTTGACTTTGTTTCATCGTACAAAACTTTATTGACAAGCGAATGAGGTCGTAATGTGAGATTTCCAGTTGCAAATGCCGCCGGTAGCGTACTTGCGTTAGTGCTGAAATACGCTCCGTATGGACAACCGCGATGGCAAAGATCTCTTGCCTGACACTGCCCCCGACCTTTGACCGGCTTAGTCAGGTTAGCTGTTCTGCCAATTGTTACCCTCCTGTCAGGAAACTTTTTCTCAAGGGCAGATTTGAATTCCCTCTCGACGCAATTCATTTCCATTGGCGGAAGAAATTTTCCGTCGGGCAGATGTGGGAGGCCTTCGGCCTTCCCGCTCACGCCAATAAAGGATTCTACATAGTCGTACCAGGGTGCGATGTCTTTATAACGGATCGGCCAGTCAACACCATGTCCATCTTGAGCATTTGCCGTAAAGTCGAGGTCACTCCATCGGTAACTCATGCGAGCCCAAAGAACAGACCTACCGCCAACAATGTCGCCGCGAATCCAGTCGAACCGTTTTTTTTCAGTGTATGGATTTTCCAGGTCATTGATATAGAACGCTTTATTATCGCCGCGGTAACTGTAATGGCGTTGCTGGATATAGCTGCGCTCCCGGTCTTCCTGTGTCAGACGCAAACCATGAGGAAATTCCCACAGATCTTTTGTCGCCGTGGGATAGTTTGGATGCTCAAGAGGTTTACCGCGTTCAAGCATCAATACTTTTAAACCCTTTTCACACAGTTCCTTTGCAGCCCATCCACCACTTATCCCGGACCCTACTATTATCGCATCGTATGTATGTTGCTGTTTTCCTTTTTGATTGACGTTCATTTTTCCTCCTGGGCCTGTTCATTAATTATTCCTGGGCCTTTAAAATGTTAATTCTCATCAATTATTAAAAGAGATATTTTTTTAGTTAAGGTGGTTGTCGATTAGTGGCAACAATTCTAATGACGGCAAAGGTTCAGGCGCCAAGGATAAACTATACGACGAACCTTGCTGGCTTCCTGTGGTTCTCGATTTGCGTGCGTTTGTTGGTGAAGAACACCAACAAAGGCAGAAAGTGAATGACTTGACGAACAAGGCGGAAAGCGAATGATTTGACGACAAGGCAAAAAGAAGTGACTTGACGGAGCAAAATCCTCCTTAAGATTGGTGAGTGAGAATGGCCGGGTTGTCTTCCCGATTGTATTGGCCCTTAGCGATATAGAAAGTTTGATATTTTGTCTTAACGCTTCTATGAGACCTGCGCACGCAGCCCTTGTTGGTGTTCTTCACCAACAAGCAGGTGAACCATCAGTCAGGTGAACCCAGCACCCAAAATAAACTTGCACAACAATTCGTTTGCCTAACGTTTGAAATCAGCCTCAACTATCAACTTTTATCTTTCCGATAATTAAATCGGAGAAACTGTCGATCGTTTCAATCTGTGTTTTATTTTTGCGCAATTTTGTTCACCCCACTCCACTAAAAATGCCTAGAGACAGAAGTATTCGTTCGGTACTCATCATCGGTAGCGGTCCAATCATCATCGGACAAGCTTGTGAATTTGACTATTCGGGCTCGCAAGCCGCGCGCTCTTTACGGGAAGAAGGTATCGAAGTGGTGTTGATCAATTCGAATCCGGCCACCATCATGACGGATAAAGTGACAGCAGATCACGTCTACCTGAAGCCTCTCACAAAAAAATCTATTCGCGAAATTCTTGACAAGCACCATATCGATGCGGTTTTGCCTACCATGGGCGGCCAAACAGCGCTAAATCTCTGCATCGACTGCGAAAAAGCGGGAATATGGCAACATTATGGAGTTCGCATTATTGGCGTTGACATCCATGCCATCGAGACTACAGAAGATCGGGAGAAATTCCGCTTAAAAATGCTCGAGCTCGGTGTCGGCGTATGTAAGGGAGGTACAGCAACTTCTTTCTTACTAGGAAAAGAAATAGCACAGGAGATCGGGTTCCCATTGGTAATCCGCCCGTCTTACACTTTGGGTGGAACAGGTGGCGCTTTTGTGACCAAGCACGAAGATTTTGATGATGCGCTGAACAATGGATTACATGCTTCGCCAATTCACGAAGTGTTGGTTGAACAAAGCATCATGGGATGGAAGGAGTACGAACTTGAGCTGCTTCGTGATGCTGTTGGCAATGTGATCATTATCTGTTCCATCGAGAATTTTGACCCGATGGGCATTCACACAGGTGATTCAATTACAGTAGCACCTGCGATGACGTTGCCGGATACAGTATATCAACGGATGCGAGACCTGGCCATTAAAATGATGAATGGCATCGGACAATTTGCAGGTGGTTGTAATGTACAATTTGCGCTCAACCCCGATGATGACGAAGACATCATCGGTATCGAAATCAATCCCCGCGTATCGCGTTCCTCAGCCCTGGCATCAAAAGCTACGGGTTATCCGATCGCCAAAATTGCCGCGAAGTTAGCCATAGGTTACAACCTTGATGAGTTGACGAACGCCATCACCGGAACAACAACAGCTTACTTCGAGCCCGCGATCGATTATGTTATCGTGAAGGTACCACGTTGGAACTTTGATAAATTTCACGGCACGGATCGCAGACTTGGACTTCAGATGAAATCTGTTGGTGAAGCGATGGGAATAGGTAGAAACTTTCAGGAGGCTCTTCAAAAGGCATGTCAATCACTTGAGATTAGAAGAAACGGCTTAGGTGCCGATGGAAAAGAATTAACGAAACAGGATGAGTTGTTGCACAGTCTGGAGCATCCAAGTTGGAACAGGGTATTTCACATATACGATGCAATCAAGCTAGGCATACCGTTGAAAACTATCTCGAAACTTACGCGGATCGATAGATGGTTTTTGAAACAGATCGAGGAACTCGTGGAACTTGAAAAAGAAATAAGCAAGTACGAGCTGCATACGATCACCGAGCCGCTAATGAGAAAAGCAAAGGAGAAAGGTTTTGCAGACCGGCAAATTGCTTACATGCTCGATTGCTATGAGAGCGAAGTTTTTAAGAAGCGAAAAGAGATGGGTATCAATCGCGTCTTCAAGCTGGTAGATACCTGTTCGGCAGAATTCGAGGCAAAAACTCCATATTACTACTCAACTTTTGAAGCGGAGAACGAGTCGGTTTCATCTCCTAACAAGAAAATTGTTGTTCTCGGATCCGGACCGAATCGGATTGGACAGGGGATTGAATTCGATTATTCATGTGTACACGGCGTGTTGGCTGCAAAAGAGTGTGGATATGAGACGATAATGATCAACTGTAATCCTGAAACTGTTTCTACGGATTTTGATATTGCTGATAAGCTTTATTTCGAGCCAGTCTTCTGGGAGCATCTTTACGATATCATTCAACATGAAAAACCGGAAGGAGTAATCGTACAACTCGGTGGCCAGACGGCGTTGAAACTCGCCGAGAAACTTCATAAGTACGGCATCAAAATATTAGGAACGTCGTTTCAGGCACTTGATCTTGCAGAAGACCGCGGACGATTCTCCACTTTGCTCAAAGAACTAGGCATTCCGTATCCGGAGTTTGGTGTAGCCGAAAATGCAGATGAAGCTATCGAAGTATCGAAAACAATAGGCTTCCCGTTGCTTGTCCGACCTTCGTATGTATTGGGTGGACAAAGTATGAAAATCGTTATCAACGAACAGGAGTTGGAAGATCATATTCTGGATATCTGGAAACATCTTCCTGAGAACAAAGTATTGCTCGATCATTTTCTTGATGGTGCTATCGAAGCCGAAGCGGATGCCATCTGCGATGGGAAAGATGTTTACATCATTGGAATAATGCAGCACATCGAGCCTGCAGGCATACACTCAGGGGATTCGTACGCTGTTTTGCCTCCATACAATCTTGGTGACTTTGTAATAAAACAGATTGAGCACTACACGCATAAAATTGCATTGGCATTAGAGACAGTCGGCTTGATCAATATTCAGTTTGCTATCAAGAATGATAAAGTATACATCATCGAGGCAAATCCAAGAGCCTCGCGGACTGTCCCCTTTATTTGCAAGGCGTATGATGAGCCTTACGTAAACTATGCTACCAAAGTCATGTTGGGCGAGAAGATGGTGAAGGATTTCAATTTCAACCCGACCAAAAAAGGCTATGCTATTAAGGAACCTGTATTTTCGTTCCACAAATTTCCGGATGTTAACAAGGAACTAGGCCCAGAAATGAAATCGACAGGAGAATCCATCTATTTCATAGATGACTTAATGGATGACTACTTTATGAAGATTTATTCTGAGAGGAATCTGTATTTGAGCCGGTAGTTCGTTAGCCGTTAGTCGTTAATAGTTAATCCTACTTTGTCAACTTCCAATTAAGTGCTTTGAGAGAGTATTCCTCACTTTTTGATGCACAATTTGGTACTTCGTCGCCTAGCGCAACAGTAATTGATCGTGACTTGGCTCCGCAGCCGCATGGCTGC
>JAEZBX010000189.1 GCA_023412765.1 Bacteroidota bacterium | reverse complement strand
TCTTTTCGAATTCTTACTTTTCCGCCGGGACCGACGACGCGGTTTGGCGTTGCTTTGAAAAACAACTCGGGACGTTCAGCTTCGTAAACACGCGCATAAAAATCTCCACCACCTGCGTTCTTTGATTCTTCCTGGCGACCGACTTTGCTTCTCAGGTATGTTACACCGCTAGCCCAGACTTCCTGGTTTTGAATGGGTGCCTGTATATCTCCAAGCAATGCTTCGCGTGAGCCAGTGCTTGGTTTTAATTTTCCAACCAATTTATCAGCCTTGTCATACAGACCATCGTCATTGATAAACGTATCCCAGTTTTCGTTCTCCACCAGGAAAAGATTTTCATTTTTTTCGATGATGATGCCCCGTTTTACTTTGTAAATTCTCATACTATTCAAGTTAACTATTCGTCGTTTATGATTTGTTCATTTAAGAGGGGATAATTAGTCAAATCTCACCACTTATTCATATGCTTTTTCCGCATAAAATTCCATTAAAGCCGCAGAATGGCTTTTTCATTTTCTGGCTGGCATAACCTGCCAGGACGCCTTCCTCTTAAATTGAATTTATCGCCTGTCTTGCTTTCAGTTTCCTGAGTGGTGACGGGTATTATTTCATGACCATGTACCCGTCACTTGCGAAAGGCATAAATATATGGAAGTAATTCATTTTTGAGCCGCCATTCCGTGCAGTCTTTACCTTTTATTGTAAACATTTTTGTCACAATTTGGTAGTAATTTTCATTCATGAGGCAACTGCGAACCTTCACCAAATTATTCCTGTCACATACCTTGGTGGCTTTGGTGGCGATCGTTGTGCTAGCCGGGATTTTTTACGGTATTGTAAGCGACAATCTGATCCAGCGAACGATCAATCAGCTTTCAAGTATTAACATTCTGAAAGAAAAGCTAGTTGCAAATTATTTTTTGCGATCAAAACAAAACCTGGAAGCATTACAACTCGAGCACAAATTTCTTAGCATTTATACTGCAGTTTCATCATCGCTTGCAAATGGTGCATCGATTCACAATAGCGACATGGACGATGTTGAAAACATCTGCCGTTTATATAATTTCAAAAATATTCACTTGTTCGATCTTCGCAACGGTCAACTTTATAGTACCGATAGCCTCGACTACCAGGACCTTCTCGACAAAATTGAACCGGTAATACGGAAGGAGCCTGAACGCCTTAGGCTTATAGATGCATCAGATATTTCGCCTGATCATCAGGCGCTTTTATTCTACTATGTTCCGATCATGCGCGGGAGCGAGCGTGTTGGACTGGTATTGGTGGAAGAGAATTTCCAAAATGTGCAGTCCATTTTATCTGAAACGACCGGCATGGGCACAACAGGTGAATCTTATATTGTAGGCTCCGATTATTTAATGAGATCTTTCTCGAGATTTTTCCCCGACAGTTTGCCAGGCAAAATTTTGGTGAAAACAGAAGCAGTACAAAATGTCTTCGAAGGTGCTTCAGGTTCAGGAGTTATTCAAGATTATCGGGGAAAGCAAGTATTGAGTGTATATCGACTTGTCGAAGATGCCGATGTCCGCTGGGCAATCCTAACTGAAATAGATCGCACGGAAGCGATGGGCCCAATCGTTCGGCTTCGCTATTACCTGGTGGGGATAACATTTTTTATGCTCGTGCTTACAACGGTAGTAACATTTTTTCTTTCCAATGCGATTGCACAACCTATACTTAAACTCAGGCGAATTATCTATCAGCTATCAAGAGGAATTATCCCGACGCAACGGGTACTGGTAAAGTCACAGGATGAAATTGGCCAGATGGCTGATGCTATTTATCAACTCACGGCAGGATTAGAACGGACGTCTCAATTTGCTGAGGAAATTGGCAGAGGAAATTTTAACGCGCCATTCGTAACCTTAAGTGAGCATGATACGCTTGGCCACTCATTGATCAGGATGAGAGACGAGCTTAAAACATTTCATGCGCGTGAGGCGAAACAAGCACGTGCACGCGCTTCAGCGTTATTGGAAGGACAGGAAAACGAACGCAGAAGAATCATCAAAGAATTACACGATGGGGTCGGACAACTTCTCACCGCGATTCGGATTCGCGTTGAGATGCTGGAGGGCGATGACCCTGTCAAAGAGGAAATTAAGAATCAAATAAACGATACTATCGCAGAAGTGAGACGAGTATCTTACAATGTGATGCCCCAGGCGTTGGTGGATTTCGGACTGGAAGCAGCGTTGAGGGGCCTTTGCGACTCAATGAAGCGGTACTCGAATCTTGACATTGATTTCACTTATGTCCGTGAGTCGGGGGCGGATCTTAACTTTGAAATAACGACAGCGCTATTTCGTATTGCCCAGGAAGGCTTGAATAACATTGTCAAGTATGCGCATGCAACGATTGTGAAACTACATGTAATTCAGAAAGAGGATGAGGTGTATTTGGTGTTGGAAGATAATGGAAAAGGTTTTGATATTGAGAAGTCAAAGTTTAGCTCCGGCATGGGGTTACAGAATATCAGGGAAAGGGCAAAGCTTCTGAATGGAAGCGCAGAGATAAACTCTGCCCCGGGGCAGGGCACGGTGATAGAGATACATATTCCAATAGAGCAATGAGCAATATACGTTTATTAATGGCTGATGATCATCCGCTCATCCGAGAGGGATTTAAATCGTTGTTGATGAAAAATGAGCGTTTTGAAATTGTTGGTATTGCAGAAAATGGGAAAGAGCTCGTGGAGCTGGCGGAAAAACTTCAACCGGACATTATCTTAACCGACATAAATATGCCGGTGTTAAACGGAATGGCAGCAATAGAACAAATTGGTAAAAGTTATCCCGATATAAAGTGTGTAATTCTAACCATGCATGAAGAGCGTGCCTATGTTTTGCAGGCGCTGAAGATCGGCGTGTATGGCTATATCTTAAAAAACATTGAACGCTATGATCTTGAGAAAGCGATCATTTCTATTTTCGAAGGAGGAAAATATTTCAGTCCAATAGTGACTAATATTTTGGCAGAGTCGGTGGCGCGGCCAGAGCAAAATATGGTGTCAGAGCTGACTCCCCGGGAAATACAGGTCCTTGAACTGGTTGCACAAGGTCACAGCACCAAGCTTGTTGCCGATAAACTCGGAATTGGTACACGTACTGTCGAGTCACATCGTGTTAACATGTTAAAAAAGATGAAGGTGAGCAATACAGCAGAGCTTGTAAAAAAGGCAATCGAAATGAAAATTATCTGATTTAGTAGCGGTCAACGGGTGAATTTGTTCTAACTCGTCAACCATCTATTCGTTAATATGTAAGTACTGTTCTTGTATCTGAAATGGAAACGCTTTTAAAGAGTGATCATAAATACATCGAAGTCGCCGATCGTATTGAGGCATTGATCGAAAAGAAAGTTTTGAAGATTGGTGACAAGCTTCTCTCTGTGCGGGCCCTAAGTAAGGAGCAGGGCATAAGTTTGAGCACCGCTTTCCAGGCGTATTATCTTCTTGAAAGTAAAGGGCTAGTCGAAGCACGTCCTCAGTCTGGCTATTATGTCAAATATTCTCCAGAGCATATTCTTGACTTGCCAAATATCAGTGAGCCTTCCGATGATGCGCTGCCTGTAAGTGTGGATGAGATGATCAATAGCGTATACGTTGATATCAACTCACGTAGCTTGCTCAATTTTTCGATGGCTGCACCTTCATACGAATTATTGCCGACCGCCAAATTAAATAAGGCGGTGATGCACGCCTTGCGAAAATCACCTACGAGCTGTCTAAACTATGAACATATTCAGGGTAATGTGGCTCTTCGAAAACAGATTGCAAGGCAGGCATTTAATTGGGGAGGTACACCCAGTGAGGATGATATTGTTGTCACAGCGGGATGTGTCGAGGCTTTGTCGCTTTGTTTGAAAGCCATCACAAAACCAGGAGACGCTGTTGCTCTCGAAAGTCCCACGTATTTTGCTCTGTTCCAGGTGATGGAAAGCCATGGATTGAAAGTTGTCGAGCTTCCAACGGACCCGGTATCTGGTATTGATATTGATTACCTTGCTCAGGCAATTCCAAAATTCAACATCAAAGCTTGCCTGGTGGTCAACAACTTTAATAATCCATTGGGAAGCTGCATGCCTGACGACCGTAAAAAGATTCTGGTCGACATGCTGGCGAAAAAGGAAATCCCCTTGGTTGAAGATGATATTTATGGCGAATTGTATTTTGGAAAGACCCGTCCTAAGACTTGTAAAACATTTGACAAGAAGGGTCTTGTGCTGCACTGTGCCTCTTTCTCTAAATCCTTAGCACCCGGCTACCGGATAGGCTGGACGATACCGGGAAAGTTTAAAGAGAAAGTAATCCGCCTCAAACGAATGCATACAGTTTCAACCAACACACTTGCACAAGCTGCTGTAGCTGATTTCTTAAGCAATGGTCGTTACGAGTTACACCTGAGGCACCTGCGCAAGGCTTTACATACGCAGTCATTGCGATACATCCAGGCTGTGTCCGATTACTTTCCGGAAGATACAAGGATCACCAGACCTGAGGGTGGATTTACCCTTTGGATAGAAATGAACAAGAAAATAAATGCCTATAAGCTTCACAAGCGCGCACTGAAACACAGTATAGGCATCGCACCCGGACAGATATTTTCCTCTCAAGGTAACTTTGAAAATTGCTTTCGAATCAGCTACGGAGAACCTTGGTCGTCTAAGATCGATGAGGGGTTAAAGACGTTGGGAAGACTCATGAAAGAGATGAAATAAGTGAGATCTAACGGCATACCTACAGCATTTCCATAAACAGTTTTTCGCAATCGATGTAGTTCTCAAAAAGTGCGATTTAATTACATAAACGCATAATCACCGCAACGTTTTGCTAGTTTTACATGTTCAATGTCATAGATAAACATGATGTTGAATTTAACTTATATGAATAGTATACAAATTTTAGGTCTTGCTGCCGGAATGCTTACAACGATAGCCTTTTTACCCCAGGTTGTTAAGACATGGAAAAGCCGGTCAGCTAAGGACTTATCCTTAGGCATGTTCTCACTTTTTTGTCTGGGTGTAGCGTTGTGGTTAGCATATGGAATGTTAGTCCGCGATATCCCCGTGATTGCCGCGAACTTGCTCACGCTTATGCTGGCGTCTACTCTTTTATTTTTTAAGCTCCGTTTTAAAGAGTGATACGACTCCACGATGTGCGCTTGTACGCGCGCATTGCAAAATAAAGTGCAAGTATTTGCAAGGGAATCAAACCTGCAACGATGATTGAGTTGTCAGTCAGCAAAGTCACGAGGTAGTGGCTTAGCCCAAGCGTGCCTATTAATAGGAAAGTGAGGATGCTGCGCATTAGATTGCCACTCTGTGACCTGACGTCTGGTGCGATCGAGAGGGGCAGCTGTCTCTTATTGACCATAGCAAGAATCAACAGCATTATAAAATTGTTGAACAAAGCGATCAGCACGTCGCCAACCACGTGCATTCCCCATATCAGCAAAACAAAAGTGCTGATGATGATGAAACCCGGGACGAACAACCTTATGCAAATTGCTTTCAAGGTACCTGAAAGAATTTCGCCCGGTGTCTTGAGAGGTGCCGAATAATAAATCCAGCTTGCCCTGAAATCGTCGGAGTAAGGAATTTCATAAAGGGCCACCTGGAGTACCATGAAGTTGAGGTACAAGAGCATTAAATGATACTGAGTATGAGGTAGGTTAGCCCACGTGGTGGCAAGATTCTCCTGACTCCGCATCATGAATATCAGTCCGAAAACGGCGATGTATCCAAAGGATGGATAAATTTTAAGCTTAATTTTTCGATCCCGGCCCAGCACTCGATAAATCAAATGGAATGTTGCTCGTTCCTCCGGTGATTTAGTAATCCAATTTGAAATTCGTTGAACGACTCCATTCTTTTCCCTGGATTCTCTTTGAATAACATCTGCGCCTACCCCAAGCGTGGCAATACGTTTGTTGAACGCCGGTGACAGGAATCGATTCACAACATATAATCCGAAAACTGGCAACGCGAACGCGCATATTATGAGTCCAATGTGTGCCACATCCGCCGATTTTAGAAATATCGTCTCAATTGCACCAGCCATCCATATTGGAGGAAGGAAAAATGACCACCATTGAACATCAAATACAAAGCTACGTACATCCATCCGTTCAATAATCCTTGGCAGGATCTGGTATCCAGCCATGATTAAGATTGCCATGACAATCTGGAAATAATTGATGATGCTTCTCAACTTTTCTTCGCTGGCAAACTGCATGATCACCAAGTACAATGCGTTTGTTATCACAAGTGCTGTTAAAATAGAGAGTCCAACCAAGACCCAAAAGGCTATAAAGAGTATTCCTCCATATTGAACAAACACAACAATGGAAGGGATAACAGAAAGACCGGCAGCAAGCTGACCGAGATACAACAGAATATGCGTCGTTCTTGCAGCGAATAAAGTCTTGCTGTCAACAGGACGGGGGAGAATGATTGTATTATCACTCGTATCCAGTAAGATGGATGAAAAGTCTGTTATCAAAGTCATGGAGACCATTACCATGATGTAAGTAAAGAAAACGATCATGGACAGAATAAATGAGGGGATATTGTACATCGCCAGTGACACGAAGACACCGAAAATTGAGTAGAAGAACAGTGTTAAACCGAACGTATTCGCTGCATCTTTTTTACGCTTTCGCGTATAGCCCACAAGATTCCGGCGGTTGTCCATGGTAAGCTTCGTCGATACAATTGCACGTAGCTGGTCATAGTCCACCCGCGTTGCGCGGAAGATCCACGCGAACAGATCCAGAAGATTAAGTAAAAGTCGTTCCACTATTAACTTTCCAAAATGCTGATAAAATCTCCTGCAGCTCGTTCGTGTTCCTTGCTGCCTGTGAGGTCTGTAAAAATTTGTTCCAGAGATCCCTTAGCCTGCGAGTTAAGTTCCTCAAAGGTTCCGTTTGCAATCAGTTCCCCCTTGTTAATGATGATAATACGATCTGATATTTTCTCCACCACATCCATCAAATGAGAACTGTAGAAAATTGTCTTACCACCTTTTTTCAACTGAGTCAATATTTCCTTTACTAAGATCACAGCATTAGCATCCAGCCCGGAAAGTGGTTCATCGAGAAACAAGATTGCAGGATTGTGAAGCATTCCAGCGATGAGCAAAACTTTTTGTCTCATCCCTTTTGAAAAAGTTGTCATCCGCGAATCTTCATACTTGCTGAGATCAAAAACTTTCAGAAGGTCTTTTATTTTCTTATCAACCTGCGACCGGTCCATTTTGTAAAGTTGCCCGACAAATTGGAGATACTCGGTTGGTGTCAGGGTCTCGTAGAGCGCGGCGTTTTCAGGGATGTAGCCGATGCGTTTTTTTATCTCCATGATATCCTTTCGGATATCCATACCCAATACAGTGGCATCACCCTCGAAATCCGGAATTATTCCTGTTAGTATTTTGATTGTAGTGCTCTTTCCTGCGCCATTGGGTCCGATGTACCCGATAACCTCACCTGCATATATGTCGAGGTTGATGTTGCTCAAAACGGGTGTGGTGAATGTCTTTGAGAGATTTCGTGTAATGATGACCGACCGTGAATCCATAGTGCCTGTTCTGGATTACAATGATAGTAAGTATTTGGGGGATAGAGGGGATGACATGGACAATGGTAGACGAAAAGAGGTATAAGGTATAAGGTATAGGGTGAGAGCGCCTTATACCTTATACCCTATACCTTATGCCGACCGTACCTACTCGTACCGCAGCGTCTCCACCGGATTTCTCGTCGCTGCCTTAAACAAGTGCCAACTGACGGTTATAGCTGAAATAGCCACAATGAAAGCAGCCGCTATTAAAAAGATCCACCAGCTTAACTCCGTTTGATATGCAAATTCCTGCAGCCATTTGTCCATCAAATACCATGAAATTGTGGAACCTAGGATAATCGCTACAATTATCCATTTCAAGAAATCCAATGACAAGATACCGGCAATATGGACGAACGATGCTCCGACGATCTTTCTTATTCCAATTTCTTTTGTTCGCTTGTTGGCAAAGAAAGAAGCCAGACCCAGAAGACCAAGGCATGCAATACAAACAGAGATAAATGAGAATACAGTGTATACCATCGTCATGATAGTTTCTCTTTCAAACAGTTTGTCAAAATCATCGTCAAGGAATGAGAATTCAAATGGATATGTGGGTGCTAATTTCTTCCATGTATTCTCGATGCCAGACAACGTTTCGGCTATGTTTGAGTCTTCTATTTTCACCAGAGCAAACGTAACGCGATGCTGTGGATCATTTTCGACATCCAGGGGATAAATCACAAGTGGCTCTATCGCAAAGTGAAAAGACTTAAAATGAAAATCTTTTACCACCCCGACTACATCCATTTCGCGTTGACCTAAAGTTCCTCTATCGATAGTAAGATTAAAAGGATTGTCCGCATGAAGCAAGCGCACCGCCGACTCGTTTAACACCGCTTCCCCAGCGTTGTCACTCCCAAAGAATTTTCCTGAGGTCAGTTCTAATCCCAGCGTTTTGAAGATATCATTGTCGGCAACAAGCGGATAAATTGTTTTCCATTCATCAGCGGGCGTTCCCGAAAAATGTTGACCGTGCCCATTGAATTCCCTTCCTGGGAGCGTTTCTACATAGCTCACGCTTTCGATCCCCGCAAGATTTAAAAGCTCTGTCTTAAATGTTGTCTTGTTTTTGTCCAAGGTTCCGGCTCTTTTGATTACAACTACCTGCTCCTTTTGAAAACCAACATTTTTTTCAGTCATGTACGTAAGCTGCTTATACACTACCAGCGTGCTTGCAATCATTACCACGCAAATGGTAAACTGAAGTATAACCAGTGCGTTGCGTAACCAAAGTCCGTTGCTCTTTGCAGCTGTTTCTCCCTTTAACGCGCGAATAGGACTGAAGGAAGCGAAAGTTAAAGCTGGGTATAGTCCGGACATTATTCCCAACGTAAGTCCAAAACAAACAAGTCCCGCGATGATCCGTGGATCTGCATAATTAAAATCTAGTTGCTTTTGCGTTACACTATTGAAGATGGGCAATGCAATTTCTATTAATCCAATGGCCAGGAAAAGACCAATGAACACCAATAAAATTGACTCGATAAGAAGCTGCCTGACTAACCCACTGCTCTTACTACCTGTGACTTTTCGAATACCTACCTCTTTGGCTCTTGAGAATGTCAGTACCGTGGCCAGGTTTGTGTAATTGCTGGCGACAAGAACTAGAATGATTATACCCACAATTCCGAGTGCGTATGTGAGCAAACGCTTTCCTTCGCGGTTCTCAAAAAGCATGGTGCTCAAATGCACATCTTTTAGTGGCATCAGAAACAATTCGTATTTATTTCCGCCACTATACATTTCATCGTAAGTTTTTTGAAAGCGTTCCAGAAAGTAAGGATTGAGATTTTTTTGAAGAAATTCGGGCATTCTGCTTTCGACTTTATTCTTTTGAACTCCGTCGGCCAGTAGCGCATAAGTGACGAACGTGTGGTTTCGCCACCCTCCAAAGTCAAAATTGATTGACTTTAGTGATGTAAGCGAAAGAAGGATATCGATATTAAGATGACTGTTATCCGGTAGTTTCTTGATGATTCCTGTTACAACACACTCGCTGAAAAAATGCTCGAAGTGTAAACTTTTTCCCAATGGGTCCTCATTACCAAAGTATTTACGAGCAATTTCTTCCGTAATAACTATGGAGTTCGGTTCTTTTAAAGCGGTAGCAGGGTTTCCTGAGACAAATTGAAAAGTGAATACGTCAAATACTGACGAGTCAGCACCGATGATGTTATCCTCGGCAAATTTCTTATCATCACGGGAGACAAGCACATCCGAAAACCAGGTGCAAAGTCTGACTGTGGATTCGATCTCAGGAAAAAATTCTTTCAGCGCGGGGCCAGTTGGTGGGGTTGTCCATCCACCTGTCCCTTCGGATTCACCATCCTTCTCATGAACGCCAACTAAGAAAATCCTATCTTTCTTTTCGTGGAAATTGTCATAGCTCAGCTCGTGCGAGGTGTACATTCCAAGAAGTAAAGCCGATGCTATTCCGATGGATAATCCGAGGATAAGAATGATAGTATAAAACTTGTTTCGGAGAATATTTCTCCAGGATATTACAAGGTAGTGACGTAACATTTGGGATAGATTGGCTTTGGATTACAGAATACAAAAGCATACCAATATAAATACGCATTTTTTTAAAATTTACTAAGGTTATGGTTTTATGGTGAACGCAATCGATGAAATGGTGTCCGCATGCGATCTACTGGATCCCCTGACGGATCGCTTAAGAGTGAATATTCATCAAATTGTATGAGGACATTTTTCCACATTTGAATTATCAGGAAAGTTAAATCATTGGTATTTGCCTTAAATGAGTGTTCGAATCGTTGGCAAAAAAATTGAAGACATACCCGATAAAAAGTGATACCAAAATTGTGAGAACCATGAGAGCAAATTCATTGGATGCAAAACTAAAACAGATTGGTGCCGGCTTGAGCGAGCTTCGAAAGAAAAAAGGTTACGACACAATACGTGATTTTGCCAAAGCGTATAAACTGCCTGAGATTCAGTATTGGCGGATTGAAAATGGAAAGACTAATCTCACGCTTAAGAGTTTGACAAAGCTGCTTAAGATTCACAAGATGACACTCGAAGATTTTTTCTGCAAGTTGTAGACCTGATTCGGTCCCGATCGCTTCGAGGCGGCTATCGGGACCGAGTACCAGAAGGATATTTTTACTCTTAAAGAAAAGGGACATCTGGTTGCCCAGACATCCCAATTCAAACACAGAGACCCTTAGAAGGTAAACGGTGATCGGTAAGAGGTGATCGGTCGGCTCGAAGTTAATAAACGAAGTTTCCCGTGACCTAATGCTATTTCATTTCGAGCGCACCGATTAACCGTCTGTTTACCGATTACCTTTTCATTCTGGCGCTGTCGGACTGTCTCCGTTAACGACAGGCCATTTGCCAGGCACTGGCACACTTACACCTTTGGTGTCGCCTTGCGCCATATCCTGACCGAAGTAGTACAATGGCCAACCTTTAAAAGTAAGTTGCTGTCTACCATGCACATCAATTTCACCGA
>JAEZBX010000138.1 GCA_023412765.1 Bacteroidota bacterium | reverse complement strand
TGTGGCAAAAAAAATAGAAGGAAATACGATTTGTCCCTTAGGAGACGCAGCTGCCTGGCCAGTAGCCAGTGCGATACGCCACTTCAGGGAGGAGTTTGAGTATCATGTGAAGCACCCGGAACGGGTGTTGGTTAATAGTTAATGGTTAATAGTTAATAGGGTGAAGAGCTTTGAAGACCTGAATTGCTGGAAAATTTCGACCGAGCTTCGAAGAACGTGCTCGAAAATTGTAAAAGGTTTTCCGCAAAACGAAAAGTACAAATTGGTTGACCAGATTGTGCGTGCGTCGCGGTCGGTAACAGCCAACATTGCGGAAGGGTTCGGAAGATATCATTACCAGGAGTATATACAGTTTTGTAGACAGAGTCGAGGATCCTTATACGAATTGATGGATCACTTTATAGTTGCGAGGGATGAAGGATATATTTCCGAGGATGAATTCAATCAAATCAGAGAACAAATATCGAACGCATTGGCTGTATTAAACGGATTCATAAACTACCTTCTTAAGGCGAATGTCAACAAGAATTTGGCATCAGATGCTGAAGTTCAATATGGTGATATCCCCGGCTATGAAAACCACTAATAACTATTAACGAATAACTAATAACGACTAACGAAGGCCATGCCCAGATTAACCATAGACGGAATCGAAATAGAAGTCCCCGAAGGCACAACGATCCTGAATGCTGCAAGGCAGATCGGTGGCGACGTCGTTCCTCCGGCGATGTGTTATTACACGAGCTTGAAGGAGACTGGAGGGAAATGTCGCGTTTGTCTCGTGAAGGTTGCGCAGACATCGACAAAAGATCCGCGGCCGATGCCTAAACTTGTAGCGTCTTGCCGCACGACAGTTATGGACGGTATGATGGTGCAGAACATAACGTCGCCGGAAGTACTTGAGGCAAGAAAAGGTGTTGTCGAATTACTATTAATTAACCACCCGCTTGATTGCCCAATCTGTGATCAGGCTGGTGAATGTGATCTTCAAAATCTTGCGTATGAGCACGGCGTTGCAAAAACGCGCTATGAGGAGGAGAGACGAACTTTCGAGAAGATCGATATCGGCGATAAGATTAAACTTCATATGACCCGTTGTATTCTTTGTTACCGTTGTACCTTTGTCGCCGATCAGCTAACTAATGATCGGGTTCACGGCGTACTCAATCGTGGAGATAAATCTGAGATCAGCACTTACATCGAAAAGGCAGTCGACAATGATTTTTCTGGAAATATGATTGACGTTTGTCCGGTTGGGGCATTAACGGATAACACGTTCCGATTCAAAAGCCGCGTTTGGTTCACCAAACCTCTGGATGCACATCGCAATTGCGACAAATGCTGTGGTAAAGTTGTCCTTTTCACAAAAGGTGATGAAGTATTGCGCGTTTCGGCGCGGAAAGATGTTTATGGGGAGGTAAAAGAATTTATATGCAATGAATGTCGCTATGATCATAAGCGGTTAAGCGACTGGCAAATCGAGGGTCCTCGACATATTGATAGGAATTCAGTCATCTCGCAGAATCATTATGAGCAGATCGATTTGCAAAAACTAAAAAAGGAAATTGATCGCCAGATCAGTTTTGAGAAAGGAAAACAATTGCCACAATCAAATTCATCGCTTCTGACATGATTGCTTTTCTGCTTTATAAGGCTATTCTGGTTGCGGTGATATTTGGAATCACTCTGTTCATCGCAGCATATTCTACTTATGCTGAGCGCAAGGTTGCTGCGTTTTTGCAAGATAGAGTAGGACCAGATCGTGCTGGACCTTTTGGTATACTCCAACCGTTGGCAGATGGTTTGAAGTTCATTATGAAAGAGGAGATCATTCCCGATGTATCCAATCAGGCATTATTTGTACTAGGTCCCAGCATAGCAATGCTTACTGCACTGATGGCGGGAGTGGTTATTCCATGGGGAGGTTCAATTGTTGTCGGCGGTGAAACTTACACTTTGCAAATAGTAGATTTGAATGTTGGAATTCTTTATGTCTTTGCTGTAGTATCCATAGGTGTTTATGGCATCATGATAGGCGGCTGGGCATCCAACAACAAGTTCTCCTTGCTGGGAGCCATCAGGGCTTCTGCGCAGATGATTAGCTACGAGATAGCTATGGGTTTGTCCATCATCGCGCTTGTAATGTTCACCGGTACGTTAAGCCTGAGTGAGATTGCCACAATGCAAGCAGGTGGTGCAGGTTCAGACTGGAATTTTTGGAACGTAGTATATCAGCCCGTTGGATTTCTGATATTCCTGATTTGCGCCTTTGCAGAATGCAACCGTACTCCTTTTGATCTGCCTGAGTGTGAAACTGAATTGGTGGGCGGCTATCATACAGAGTACAGCAGTATGAAGCTTGGTTTCTATCTTTTTGCTGAGTATATAAATATGTTCATTTCATCTGCGGTTATTGCAACGTTGTTTTTTGGCGGATACAACTTTCCGTTCATGAACAACCTGGGGCTCGATCAGAATGTGATTACAATCCTGGGGACAATAGCTCTTTTTCTGAAGATTGGATTCTTCATCTTTTTCTTTATGTGGATCAGGTGGACAATCCCAAGGTTTCGCTATGACCAATTGATGAACCTGGGATGGAAGATATTGATACCACTGGCTGTAGTTAACATTTTTATAACGGGTCTAATCGGAATTTTGTAGTGATTTCTAACGTGGAAAAAATAATGCTAACCAATCGCTCAAAAGTAGTTGTAAAGAAGGAAATGAATTTCTGGGAGAGAATATATCTTCCAGCAATTTTGAGTGGCATTGCTATTACCATAAAACATTTTTTCAGGAGAAGCTCCACGGTCAAATATCCAGAGAAAACCCGCGAGATCAGTTCTGTATGGCGTGGACAACATGTGTTAAAACGTGATGAGAACGGAGCTGAGCGATGTACTGCCTGCGGATTGTGCGCAGTCGCTTGTCCGGCGGAAGCCATCACCATGCTTGCAGCTGAACGCAAGAAAGGCGAAGAAAATTTATACCGTGAGGAGAAGTACGCGTCGAGTTATGAGATAAATATGTTGCGTTGTATTTTTTGCGGCTTGTGCGAAGAAGCATGTCCCAAGGAAGCCATCTTCCTAACCGATCGCATCGTTACAACAGACTATGGCAGGGGTGAATTCATTTATGATAAAAGCAAGCTGGTAGAATCAGTAGATAATCGCATTGATGTTTCAAAACGTCAGACAAAAGCTGTGCTGCAGTTTAAGGAACAAAAACAATACAGTCATAACAAATAAAGAACGGTGGCCCTCAACCTGTTTTACTTTCTTTCATTCGTAGCAGTATTATCTGCGCTCATGGTCGTCTTTTCAAAAAGTCCGGTTTACAGCGTACTGTATCTTATTGTGACATTCTTTTCAATTGCAGGGCATTATGTACTAATGAATGCCGAATTTCTGGCTGTAGTCCATATGATTGTTTATGCTGGAGCTATTATGGTCTTGTTTCTCTATGTCATTATGCTCCTTAACCTTAATCAGGAAACGGAGCCTCATAAGACCAACCTGCTGAAAATCGGAGCGGTAATTTGCGCTGGCATGTTGCTTATAGTTATGGTCGGTGCGCTTAAAGGAACTGAAGTCCTTGTAGCAGCAAACTCAACAGAATCCAGTATCGGTGATGTGAAATCCCTTGGACAAGTTTTGTTTACAGAATTTTTGCTTCCATTTGAAATTGCATCGGTATTGCTACTGGCCGCGATGGTAGGCGCAGTAATGCTTGCTAAATCGGAAAAGAAAACTAATGTGAATAGCTGATGATTCCGATAGAATATTATTTGTGGCTAAGCGCAGTACTGTTCAGTATTGGAGTTTTGGGCGTTCTCTACCGCCGTAATGCGATTATAGTTTTTATGTGCATTGAATTGATGCTAAATGCTGTCAACCTGGTGATGGTAGCCTTCTCAAATTTTCTCAACGATGCTGCCGGTCAGGTTTTCGTATTTTTTATTATGGCTGTCGCTGCTGCGGAGGTCGCGGTTGGATTGGCAATCCTCGTCATGACTTACAGAAACACAAGAACAACTGATATCAATATATTGAACAGACTAAAATGGTAAATCTTCAGTTGTTGTTATTCTTTATTCCACTGCTGCCATTGCTTGGCTTTATAATCATTTCTTTGAATGTTCATAAGCTATCGCACAAGATTGCATCCATCATTGCCTGTTGTACGGTGCTTTTATCTTTCTTCCTGTCACTCGCTGGTTTTATTTCTTTGCTGAATATGCCGGCTGATAGCCGGGAAGTTACCATGTCGCTAGGAAGCTGGATCACGACTGCTGGATTTTCCTCGAGCTTGGCGTTTCTCCTTGACCCGCTTTCGTCTGTTATGTTGCTTATTATAACGGGAGTGGGCTTCTTGATACATGTGTATTCTATTGGTTACATGCACGATGATTCAGGATTCAACAGATTCTTTTCGTATCTGAATCTCTTTGTATTTTTTATGTTGCTCCTGGTGCTCGGGTCTAACTACCTCTTCATGTTTGTGGGGTGGGAGGGTGTCGGTCTTTGTTCTTATTTACTAATCGGTTTTTGGTTCAAGAACCATGAATACAATGCTGCGGCCAATAAAGCATTTATCATGAACAGAATCGGCGACCTTGGACTACTGTTAGGTATCATTCTCATCTTTATCAACTTTGGTAGTATTGAATATATCACGGTCTTTTCAAATCCTTCGTCTGTAGACACAACAACATTGACCTGGATCACCGTACTGCTTTTTATTGGTGCTATGGGTAAGAGCGCACAGATCCCTCTTTATACATGGTTACCGGATGCTATGGCAGGTCCCACGCCAGTCTCTGCCCTGATTCACGCTGCTACCATGGTTACAGCTGGTGTCTACATGGTGGCGAGAAATAATTTGCTGTATACTCTTTCACCGATTGCAATGCAGCTTGTCCTTGTTGTTGGCCTTTGTACTGCCCTGTTTGCAGCTTCAATCGCTGTTCAGCAAAATGATATCAAGAAAGTGTTGGCTTACTCAACCGTTAGTCAACTCGGTCTCATGTTCGTAGCGCTTGGTCTAGGCGCGTTTTCGACAGGGATTTTTCACATGGCCACACATGCCTTCTTTAAGGCATTATTGTTCCTGGGTGCTGGAAGCGTTATACATGCTTTACAGGGCGAACAGGATATCCGCAGGATGGGAGGGTTGAAAAAGTATCTTCCTGTTACCTATACAACGTTCTTGATTGCCGTATTGGCAATATCAGGAATTCCACCGTTCGCCGGGTTTTTCTCTAAAGACGAAATCCTGGCTTCGGCATTTGCGAGTAGCTACACCGTTTGGGCAGTCGCGTTGATAGCTTCGCTGCTTACCGTGTTCTACATGTTCAGACTATTATACCTGGTATTCTTTGGCGATAGCAGGTTTAATAGCCAGGGCAACCATCATCATGTTCATGAATCTCCCAAGAGCATGGCAGTGCCCTTAATCATCCTGGCCATCTTGTCAGTTGTTGGCGGATTTCTTAATGTTCCCGCAGCGCTATTTGGTAACGCCTGGCTCGCGGCTTACCTGAAGCCGGTGTTCCAGGATGCGAGTGTATCGATTCCCCATTTGAGTCATTCAACAGAATACGGACTGATGGGAATTGTGCTTAGCCTTACCGTTGTAGTGATCTTCTTTGCTTATTCACGTTTCGTGAAAACGAAACAAGTACCCGTTGAGGATGGAAGACTGACAGGATTAGCCAAACTACTTTCTCACAAGTATTATATTGATGAAATCTATGACTATGTCATCGTCGGGCCGTTGTTCAGACTTTCAAACTTCTTCCATAATGTAATTGAAACGTTGGCGATTGATAGAATTGTTAATTCTGTTGGACAAGCTATAGTTGGAGGTAGTCAAATTTTCAGGAGGCTTCAAACCGGTAGTATCGGCTTCTACATTTTTGTGATGGTCATCAGCATCATCGTATTGTTAACAATCAATACCGTTAAATTATGATGACGCTATTTCTAATACTCTGGCCATTGATCATCGCACTCGGGATATTTGTTTTTCGGCCCTCTTACGCCAAATGGATTGCGTTCATTGGCTCCGTTGTGGAGTTTGCTGCAGCTCTGGTAATCGCAGTTCAGTTTAGTAAGTCTGGGGCATTCGAATTTTCTCTGAACATGCCTTGGGTACCTGCTCTCGGCATCAGTTTCAGCATTGGAATTGATGGTATAAGTCTGTTGCTTGTATTGCTGACTACCGGTCTAATACCATTTATCATCCTGTCATCCGCTAATAGTAGTGCTGAAAGGCCAGTTAATTTCTATGGTTTAATCTTGCTGATGCAGATGGCATTGGTTGGAGTGTTTACTGCATTGGATGGATTCTTGTTCTATGTGTTCTGGGAGATGGCCCTGATCCCTATTTATTTTATCTGCCTGATATGGGGTGGAGAGAACAGGTCGTCCGTCACGTTAAAATTTTTCATTTACACATTGGCGGGTAGTCTTTTCATGCTGGTTGCATTACTGTACCTCTACTATCAAACACCGGGCGCCCATAGCTTTGATATCAATGCTATTTATACCGCAGGACGTGCGCTTTCGCCTGCAGAACAAAGCATCATCTTTTGGGGATTGTTTCTCGCCTACGCCATCAAGATGCCTGTGTTTCCCTTCCACACCTGGCAACCTGATACCTATACGGTGGCACCGGTGGAAGGTACGATGCTTTTATCGGGCATCATGTTGAAAATGGGTTTTTACGGATTGATACGGTGGCTGATTCCAATCGTACCATTAGGTGTATCCGAGTGGGCATTTACGGCGATCGTACTTTCTGTTATTGGAATTGTATATGCGTCAGTTATCGCAATCAACCAAAAGGATTTTAAACGACTGATCGCTTACGCGTCAATTGCCCACGTCGGCTTAATTTCGGCAGGCATACTTACAACTTCGCCAATAGGATTTCAAGGTGCCCTCGTTCAGATGCTAAGCCATGGCATTCTTGTTTTTGCGTTGTTTTATATATGCGAGATCATTTCCGTTCGATCAGGTTCACGAACCATTACATCGCTGGGTGGTATTAAAAACAGTGCGCCAGTCCTTGCAACTGTATTCATAATCGTTTTGTTGGGAACAGTAGCCCTGCCGTTCACAAGTGGCTTTGTTGGCGAATTCTTGCTTTTGAATTCGCTGTTCACCTATAACCCGGTCCTTGCGGCAGTAGGAGGTCTCACAATAATTCTTGGAGCGGTGTATATGCTTCGCGCTTTTCAGTTCATGATGTTGGGAAAAAACTCAACGCAGACTTCGGGAGTCACGGACTTGACATCAAATGAAAAATGGGTATTATATCCTATTGTTGTATTAGTCTTTGTAATAGGCATCTACCCCGATCCGCTTCTGCGAATTTCGGAGATGGCGGTTACTGATATCTTGAAAGTGTTTTCAAATAACTCCGCAATTCTAAAATAGTATGAACGCATTACTTTTTGTATGTGGGTTAGGTTTTGTTTCTCTGCTAGCAGAGATCGCTAATCTTAAGAAGTACCTGCATGTTGCTATTATCGCTGGTCTTCTGGCTGCCGGCGTAATGTTAGCCTTAGACTGGAATTCAACAGCGTTGTACTTTAATCAAATGCTAATCTTCGACCCGTTTGCGTTGGCATTCACAGCGCTGATACTGGGTACTTCCTTCTTTTGGTTCTTTATTTCATCCCAATATTTTGTAGGCAACCATCACCAAACCGACAGGTCAGCATTAGTCGTGTTTACAATGGTCGGAGGTATCATGATGGTGTCGTTTCATAATATGGCGATGTTATTCCTTGGTGTTGAAATACTTTCCATCTCTCTCTACGTATTGGCGGGTAGTAATAAGGATAGCTTTCTTTCTAATGAAGCTGCATTCAAGTATTTTATCATGGGATCATTCGCAACGGGATTCCTGCTCATGGGAATCGCACTGGTGTATGGTGCAACGGCATCGTTCGACATCGGCGAGATCTCACAACGCGTTCGCGAAAATGCCGCAGGCCTTCCCGCGTTTTTTTATGTAGGAACGCTTTTGATGTTGATCGGAATGGCGTTTAAAATCTCGGCCGTCCCTTTTCATTTTTGGGCTCCTGATGTGTATACAGGATCGCCTACAAACATTACAGCATTTATGTCCACCGTAGTGAAGGTTGCAGCTATCGGAGCATTTTACAGACTTTTTGCACAATCTTTTATTTCCGCGATCGGATACCTCTGCACAGTTGTCCAGATCCTGATAGTGCTTACGCTCGTAGTAGCCAACGTTACTGCTGTCTACCAGACAAGCATAAAGAGGATGTTAGCATATTCGAGTATTGCCCATGTCGGATATATACTTCTTGCATTTATTTCTGGGGGCCCCAGGCCAGAAGGAACTGTATTCTATTACCTGCTGTCCTATAGCACTGCATCTTTAGTTGCCTTTGGTATTGTTGGGATTATGGAGAACACTACGGAGCCTAATCGGACGGTTTCTGTACGCGGCCTTTTTTACAGGGCACCATTTGTAGCAGTCTGTTTCACCGTTTCGATTTTATCTCTTGCAGGAATTCCACCCCTCGCTGGTTTCTTCGCCAAGTATATTATTCTTGGGGCAGCTATTAGTGCTGGTCATATCTACCTGACAATCCTCGCAGTAGTAGCCTCATTGGTTGGTGTGGTATATTACTTTAGGCCAATCATTTCCATATTTACGCCAGATGGGCAGCTAACCACTAGCCCTTTTTCTGTAGGGCAGAAAATTATAATTGGCATTCTAACTCTGCTCACGCTGCTCGCTGGACTTTTTCCGGATGCGCTGATCCGCATTACAGGCGAAGTCTGACAAAAGTCATCTTGTTTTTTTTGTCATTTCCTGATATATTCAATCGTTTGAAACTCTATTTATAAATGGGAAAAGTCAGAGATATTCTTAGCGCAAAGGGCCAAAATGTTTACTTTGTCGAACCTTCAATGATGGTGTATAATGCCGTCGAACGAATGTGTGAAAAAAATATTGGTGCGCTCTTAATTGTGGATGATGGCCGGCTGGTTGGAATTTTTACCGAGCGTGACTATGCCCGTAAATTAATCTTAAAAGGCAAATCTTCTAAGACCACACCGATAAGCGAGCTGATGACGCAAAATCCAATCACCGTCACACCCGACCATACTGTTGATGAATGCATGACGTTAATGACAGGCAAGTTTATCAGGCATTTACCCGTCATGGAAAATGGTCAGCTCGTTGGACTCATCTCCATTGGTGACGTCGTTAAGCTTACTATCGAAGAGCAAAAGGATATTATAGAATACCTTGAAAACTACATATCCAGGTAACGCAGCTCACAAAAGTTAAACATCTCCTTTTTTTTATTGTTTTGGGTTAAGGGCTATTACATGGTTCTGCCGTGTTCTGGTCCCGAGTGATATCACGAACATGTGATGTCTGATGGTTCAACCATAGTCTAGACCCAAAACTCAATGAATTACCACGTAAAGCAAGCTTTCCTCTTTACTGCCTGCGCCATTCTTTTTTCATCCTGTTACTACAACAAAAAGCTTGTTTACCTGCAGGATAAAAGTTTTTCTGAATATCAGCCCAAACTTATCGAGAATGTAAAAACGAGCTATGGTTTGCAGCCGAACGATATTCTGTCTGTGAAAGTAAAGAGCTCAACCGACGCGAATGTTTCTGATCTCTTTAACATCACAACTACCTCTCAAGCCGCGCAATTTATATCGCCGGGTAATCTTTTTTTGGAGGGATATTTTGTTGATACCGATGGAAACTTAACTCTTCCCATTATAGGAACATTTCCTGTAAAAGGTCTCACCGTAGAAGCGGCACGCGATACGATACAGTCGAAAGCTGATCGCTATCTTAAGAATGCTACTGTAATTGTTAAGCTTATCAGTTTCAAAGTGACGGTCCTTGGAGAAGTTCGTAATCCCGGATACCACTATGTATATAACAACCAGGTAACTATTCTCGAAGCACTCGGATTGGCCGGTGATCTTACTCCGGTGGCCAACCGCAAGAACGTTAAGCTTATTCGTCAAACCCAAACAGGATCTGAAGTAGTACTGTTGGATCTGACGGATCCCAATCTGCTCAAATCAAAATACTTTTACCTTTTGCCCAACGATGCGCTTTATATAGAGCCTCTGGCGGCTCGCTCAAGCAGGCTGAACCTGGAACATTTGACCCTCGTTTTTTCGGCGGCCACAACTGCCATTTTGATTCTTAACTACCTGGACAATAATTGATTCTATACGGAAAAACATTGTCGCTATGGAAGGAAAAATTAACCTAAAAGCAATAATCTTAAAGCTGCTCTCAAAGTGGTATTACTTTCTGATTGCAATGATCATTATTGTACCTCTCACTTACCTGTACCTGCATGTAACGCCGAAGCAGTATCAGGTCCGGGCCTCCCTCTTAGTCAAGAGTGAAGAGCCAGCAATGAGCACGGATAAGTTTTTAAAAGGGATGGACCTGTTTGCTCAAAAGACTGAGCTCGAAGACGAAATAGGAATTCTGCAATCCTACAACATGGTTGAACAGGCCCTGCGGCAGTTAGACTTTGGTATCTCATATTTTACAAAGAAAAATCTTGTGACAACCGAACACTATGCCGACAAACCATTTGTTGTTGAACTCGATTCGGTAGTGGATCAAATCATAAACGTGCCTATTTACATAGAGCGAATGACAACTGAAGCATTTAGGGTAACGGTCGATGGTAATAATGTAGGTGTCTATAATTCCTATACAAATAAAACACAAGGTTCCATAGGTAAAGTATCCATTAACCAGGTAGGGTCTGTAAGCAAACCGTTCGTAACTAAGAACCTAAGCTTCAAAATTAAATTTAACGACCAGTACAAGCCTGACCGCGAAACTGAGATGTTCTTTGTGATTACTCCAATTGGTGCACTCGTTGAACATTATCAAAAGAAGCTGGCCATTGAACCTATTTCACTCGAATCAAATATTGTGGAGTTAGCTGTGAAGGGGCCGGTAGTAGAGAAAGAAGTTATCTTCCTGGATAAGCTGTTGGAGGTGTATCTCGCAAATGAATTGTATAAGAAGAATCAATTAGGATTAAAAACCATCCAGTTTATAGATCAACAACTTACCGGAGTTTCGGATACACTTAAACAGGTAGAAGGGTCACTTGAGTCATTTAGATCAAAGAACAATATCCTGGACATCAGTACCACTGCGACAAACTTGAGATCTAACCTTGACAAGATTGAAGAAGAAAAAGCCGACTTGGAGGTCAAGCTAAAATATTACCGGTTCTTAGCTAATGCTTTGAAAGACGATGCCAAGATCTCTGATATCGTAGTGCCGTCAGCCCTGGGGTTGGACGACCCACTTTTGAATAATTTGCTGTTGGAGCTTTCGAAGTTAAATCAGGAGAGGACCGGATATAATTACAACGCAAAAGAAAATAATCCGCTGATTGAAATAGTCGATTTGAAGATTAAAAATCTGACTAAGACAATTACCGAGAATGTTAACAACATGGTGGAAGTGACATCAATTGCCTTGCGCGATGTAAATAATCGTATCTCAAAAATTCAAACAAATCTGAATGCGCTGCCGAAGAATGAGCGCGAACTGGTTAAAATTCAGCGAAGCTTTGAATTCAACGATAATGTGTACAATTATTTGCTTGAGAAACGTGCTGAGGCGGGCATTGCAATTGCTTCCAATACAGTTGAAAAAACTATTGTCGATCGCCCATACCAGGTAGGTAGTGGTCCGGTTTCTCCAAATCAGAACCTTATTTATGGATTAGCCATGTTCCTCGCGCTAGCAGGCACCGTGGCATTTATTATCTTAAAAGATTTTCTCAATGAGAATATTGTTACGCACGACGATGTAGAGAAAAGTACAAGGATTCCATTCATCGGAACGATCGCGCACGGCACCAAGCGTGAGCAAGGCACGATTATCGCGCATGCCCATTCGCCTATCGGAGAATCATTCAGGTCGCTACGGGTCAATCTGCAATACCTAACGCTTGGTAAAAACGCCAATGTGATCGGGATCACATCTTCCCGCGAGAGCGAAGGAAAAACATACTGTTCGGTAAACCTTGCGGCCGCCATGGCGCATTCCGGGAGGAAAACTATTTTGGTGGATACAGATATGAGGAAACCTCAGGTTGCCTCGTACTTTCAAATTAGAAATAA
>JAEZBX010000012.1 GCA_023412765.1 Bacteroidota bacterium | reverse complement strand
TCCAATTGGTTGAAAAAGGACGGTGATGTTGTGAAGCTGGACGAAGTCATAGCTGAATTGGAGTCCGACAAGGCAACGTTCGAACTGCCCGCGCAAAGCGCAGGTGTTCTAAAGATATTAAAGCAGGCAGGGGAAACCGTTCCTGTAGGCGAGGTGATCTGCGAGATTGAGCCTTCCTCCCAGGCGGCGCCAGCTCCCGAAGCTGCGCCAGCAAAGCCGGCTGCTGCCTCGGCACCTGCAAAATCAGAGTCAAAAGCTTCTGGTGGGGTAAAAGAAATGAAAGTACCAGCCGTTGGAGAGTCCATTACTGAGGTGACCATTTCCAAATGGCTAAAAAATGACGGCGATCATGTGAAACTTGATGAAGTGATTGCTGAAGTTGAATCCGATAAGGCTACGTTCGAATTACCCGCCGAAGCGAGTGGTATTTTGCGCATCGTGGCAAAGGCTAACGAAACGTTACCCATTGGAGGATTGATTTGCCGCATTGAAATTACAGAAGATGCTCCGGTCGAACAGGCACAGCCTAAGCAAGAACCTGTAGTTGCTGCCGGAGAAGGCGGTGCAGGAAAATCATATGCAGCAGGACATCCATCTCCTGCAGCGGCAAAAATTCTTAGTGAAAAAGGAATTCCTCCCGGACAGGTGCAAGGCAACGGTGTGGGTGGACGTATTACAAAGGATGATGCTGTGAAAGCACAACCTGCGCCAGCGGCAAGCAAGCCGGCAGAGAAGCCTCAAACTGCGCCGGAGATCGCTGCTCCGGGTGCGCGTAACACGCGCAACGAGAAAATGACGTCGCTAAGAAAGACGATAGCAAAGCGGCTGGTCACGGTCAAGAATGAGACGGCAATGCTAACGACTTTCAATGAAGTTGACATGAAGCCGGTGATGGACCTCAGGTCAAAATATAAGGATCAGTTCAAGGAAAAATATGGAGTCGGTCTGGGATTCATGTCTTTCTTCGTTAAAGCTGTGTGTGCTGCCGCAAAAGAGTTTCCGGCAGTAAATGCATATATCGACGGAGATGAAATTGTATATCACGACTACTGCGATATATCAATTGCGGTCTCAACGCCTAGGGGACTCGTTGTACCGGTGATCCGCAATGCTGAATCACTTTCTTTTCATCAAATAGAAAGTGAAGTAGTGCGATTGGCAACACGTGGTCGTGATGGCAAGCTATCCATCGAAGAGATGACTGGTGGCACGTTCTCCATTACGAATGGTGGTGTCTTTGGATCAATGCTTTCAACACCTATCCTGAATCCTCCTCAATCCGCGATTTTGGGAATGCATAATATTGTAGAACGTCCAGTGGTGAAAAATAAAGAGGTCGTCATCCGTCCAATTATGTACGTGGCACTATCATATGATCACCGAATAGTTGATGGACGTGAATCGGTTAGTTTTCTTTTCAGGGTAAAAGAAATGCTCGAGGATCCGGGAAGGCTGATCCTGGGCGTTTAGCGCTTTCACTTTTACCATAATCACATAATCATTTTCTTTTATCATGCAGTACAACGTCACGGTTATTGGTTCAGGTCCGGGTGGATATGTTGCGGCGATCCGCTGTGCGCAACTCGGCTTTAAGACCGCCATTATAGAAAAGTACGATACCCTTGGAGGCACTTGCCTGAATGTAGGTTGCATTCCATCCAAAGCGTTGCTTGATTCGTCGGAGCATTTTATCAATGCAAAGGAGCATTTCAAGGAGCACGGTATTGATATACCAGCTCCCAAAGTTAACATCAAGCAGATGATTAAGCGAAAAGAGGATGTTGTAAAAGCCAATGTAGATGGTATCGCCTTTTTGATGAAGAAGAACAAGATTGATGTGTTGAAGGGAGTCGGTTCGTTTGTCGACAAGAACACTATATCTGTTAAGGGTAATGACGGCAAGGAGACAAAGATCACCACTGAAAAAGTAATCATTGCCACGGGCTCGAAGCCAACGCCATTACCGTTTGCGCCATTTGATAAAAAAAGAATCATTTCAAGTACAGAGGCCTTAACATTAACTGAGGTACCAAGTCACCTCATTGTTATTGGCGGAGGCGTGATCGGTATGGAGATGGGCTCTGTATTTGCAAGGATCGGTGCCAAAGTTACGGTCGTCGAGTTTTTGGATAGTTTGATCCCAACCATGGATGCTACACTAGGCAAAGAATTGTTGAAAGTTGCAAAGAAGATGGGGATGGATGTTCACCTCGGTCACAAGGTTACTTCTGTTGAAAACAAGGGAAAGGAAGTTGTCGTCAAAGCTGAAGGAAAGGATGGCAAAGCGCTGGAATTAAAAGGAGATTATTGCATGGTGAGCATCGGTCGCAGGCCATACACGGAAGGACTAGGTCTGGACAAGATCGGTATCGAAACCGTGAAAGGACAAATTCCAGTCGATGACCATTTAAAAACAAAGGTTGATAATATTTATGCCATCGGGGACGTGGTAAGAGGGGCTATGCTTGCTCACAAAGCTGAGGAAGAAGGTATTTATGTTGCAGAACAAATAGCCGGACAGAAACCTCACATCAATTATTTGCTAATCCCGGGCGTTGTCTACACCTGGCCTGAGGTGGCAAGTGTGGGTTACACGGAAGATCAATTGAAAAGTCAGGGTCGCGCTTATAAAACAGGATCATTTCCATACAAGGCGCTTGGACGCGCGCGCGCAAGTATGGACACCGATGGACTTGTGAAGATACTTGCCGACAAACAAACCGATGAAATTCTCGGTGTTCACATCATTGGTGCCCGTGCTGCAGATATGATTGCAGCAGGTGTGACAGCAATGGAATTCCGTGCTTCAGCGGAAGACGTTGCAAGGATGTCGCACGCCCATCCGACGTATATGGAAGCCGTTAAGGAAGCGTGCCTCGCTGCGACGGCGAACAGGCCTATTCATCTCTGAGTCTTTCGGCATTGCAGTAGTAAGTGGTAAGTAGTGAGTGGTAAGTGGTTAGTAGTAAGTGGTAAGTAGTAAGTAGTAAGTAGTAAGTAGTAAGTAAGAAGTAAGAAGTAAGAAGTAAGAAGTAAGAAGTAGATGCATGCCACTACTTACCACTTACTACTTACTTTTTACATTTACCTGCTCAGATATGAATCACTTCCCCATACGCAGCCGCCGCAGCCTCCATGATGGCTTCGCTCATTGTCGGGTGAGGATGCACGGATTTTATTATTTCGTGGCCGGTAGTCTCCAGGTTGCGGGCAACCACAACTTCAGCGATCATTTCAGTGACATTCGCCCCGATAAAGTGAGCACCTAGCCATTCGCCGTATTTGGCATCGAAAATTAATTTCACAAATCCATCAGCATTTCCTCCGGCCTTAGCTTTTCCGGATGCAGTAAATGGAAACTTACCAACTTTGATTTCATAACCAGCCTTCTTTGCTGCTTCTTCGGTGTATCCTACAGAAGCGATCTCAGGTGAGCAGTATGTGCAGCCAGGGAGATTGTTATAGTTCAATGGTTGCGGATTTTTTCCTGCGATTTTTTCGACACAAATAATGCCTTCCGCTGATGCTACGTGAGCCAACGCGGGACCTTTAACGATGTCACCGATGGCATAAACGCCCGGAACGTTCGTCTTATAGAAGTCATCCACCACAACTTTGCCTTTGTCAGTTTTTACACCGACCTCTTCTAGACCGATTCCTTCAAGGTTTGTAGAAATACCGACTGCTGAAAGAACAATGTCCGCCTCCATTTTTACTTCGCCATCTGGTGTTTTCACAGTAGCGACACAACCTTTTCCTGAGGTATCAACTTTCGTAACTTCAGAGCTTGTATGGATCTTCATACCTGCCTTCTTAAAAGAACGCTCTAAAGCCTTTGAAACTTCTTCATCTTCAACAGGGACAATTCTTGGGAGGAATTCTACGATTGTGACCTCAGTTCCTATTGTATGATAGAAGTATGCAAACTCAACGCCAATGGCTCCTGAGCCAACAACCAACAATTTTTTAGGTTGTTCCTTCAGGACCATAGCTTCGCGGTATCCGATTATTTTTTTTCCATCGATCTTCAGGTTAGGCAATTCTCTCGAGCGTCCGCCAGTAGCCACCACGATATGCTTAGCTTCATAGTCAGTCTTCTTACCCGATGCATCGGTAACTTCTACCTTCTGGCCTTTTTTCAATTTGCCGGTACCTGCAATATGGTCGATCTTATTTTTCTTGAATAAAAACTGTATGCCTTTGCTCATACTTGCGGCAACATCGCGGCTGCGCTTTACCATCCCCTGGACATCCGCCTTAAAATCTTTTACATCAATGCCATAATCTTTTGCATGCTTGAAATATTCAAACACGTTTGCACTTTTTAAAAGGGCTTTCGTCGGGATACAGCCCCAGTTCAGGCAAATCCCCCCCAGTTCAGCTTTCTCCACAACGCCTACCTTCATTCCCAGCTGAGACGCCCTAATCGCAGCAACGTAACCACCTGGACCGCTACCGATCACTATAAGATCATATTTTGACATTGTATTATACTTTTAAATTCGCTGCCAAAGATAAACTCAAGATCGCTCTTTCAAAAAGTTTAGGCTTTAAATGCCAGTTCATAGCTAAAGCCGCTATTCACATATGAGAATCGATGTATTTTGCCAGAATTCGGCTACTTTTGAAAATTAACGGGTCAACAATAAAGCTGGCAGTCGACCGTGGACTAAAAAATTATTTATGAATTTATTATTAAAGGGAAAAACTGCATTGATCACAGGTGCCTCAAAAGGAATTGGGAAGGCTATTGCTTATCGCTTCGCTGAAGAGGGCGCGAATGTTGCGTTCACCTATTTGTCAAGCGTGGAGCAGGGTCAGGCTCTTGAAAAAGAACTAACGGAGAAAGGTGCCAAGGCAAAAGGGTATAAATCGGATGCATCAGACTTTACGCAAGCCGAAGCTCTGATCAACTCGGTGATTGCCGATTTCGGTGCGTTGGATATTCTTGTGAACAATGCTGGAATCACCCAGGACACCTTACTGCTGCGAATGTCGGAAGCAATGTGGGACAACGTTATTTCTGTTAATCTGAAATCATGTTTCAATACGGTTAAAGCTGCCACTAAACAGATGATGAAGCAGAAGAGTGGTTCTATTATAAACATGACTTCAGTTGTTGGCATTAAGGGTAATGCAGGTCAAGCAAATTATGCAGCTTCGAAGGCGGGCATTATCGGCTTCACAAAATCAGTAGCGCTTGAGTTAGGTTCGCGTGGCATTCGTTCAAATGCTGTGGCACCAGGTTTCATTGAAACAGAGATGACAGATAAATTAGATGAGAAGACTGTTCAAAGCTGGCGCGATGCAATTCCTCTTAAACGGGGAGGGAAGCCAGTGGATGTAGCGGATACCTGCGTATTTCTCGGCTCAGACATGTCGTCTTATATATCTGGTCAGGTAATTCAGGTCGATGGAGGAATGTTGACATAGGCAACCCATTTCATCCGTTTTCAGAACTATTTTAAGGGATTTGGGGTGTTACTCCCTAACAATTGTGAGCTCTTCTGCAGGTAAAAAAGATGACTCTCCGTTTGGAAACACGGCCTCCAAGCCCTACGTTTGTATTCTCAAAGTCGAATAAGCACTTCCGCTTAATCGATTTATAAAGAAGCGCGGAGAGACAGGCTCTACGAAACGCTAGCAACCTCCTAAAACAAATGAAAGGTGCTAAATCCTGACTTCCCACCGATGGTGGGGGAACTATAAACCGGTTAAAAAATGACAAAAATTATCGAAAGCCTCACATCAGGAACAAGCACCGTGCGCTTGCTTGGTTACTTCACGATCATTCCTCATTTTTTTGGTGACATGTGTTGTTGTCGCCGCAGTCGCTGATCAGTGAGTAGCTCATTTCAGCGACAGGTAGCCTATGATCATGCCATGTGACAGGTATGTTTACAGCTATATCTCATTGACCAATCAACAATACATTCTAAACAATAAAAAATTAAAATATCATGTCAAGTCTTCATTTTGAAACGCTTCAGTTACACGCAGGCCAGGAAGTTGATCCTACTACTCTTTCTCGTGCCGTACCTATTTACCAAACCACTTCATACACATTTAAGAATTCTGAACATGGCGCAAACCTGTTCGCATTAAAAGAATTCGGGAATATCTACACCCGTATCATGAATCCCACCACGGATGTCTTCGAAAAGCGGGTTGCTGCTCTCGAAGGTGGTGTGGCGGCATTGGCAGTAGGTTCAGGCCAGGCATCACAGTTCCTGGCGTTTCAGAATATTTTGCTACCTGGTGATAACTTTGTTACGTCGTCTCTGCTCTACGGCGGGACCTATAATCAATTTAAGGTTACCTTCAAAAGGTTGGGTTATGATGCACGGTTCGCTGACGGCGATAAAGTTGAATCATTCGAGAAATTAATCGACAAAAAAACCAAGGCTATTTATCTTGAAACTATAGGTAATCCTGGATTCAATATCCCTGACTTCGAAGCCATTGCTGCTTTGGCGAAAAAACATGACTTACCACTTATAGTTGACAACACATTTGGCGCGGCTGGTTATCTCTTCCGTCCCTTTGAGCATGGTGCCAACGTTGTGGTAGAGTCTGCAACAAAATGGATTGGAGGTCATGGAACTTCTATCGGCGGTGTGATTGTAGACGGAGGTAATTATAATTGGGGAAATGGCAAGTTCCCTCAGTTCACAGAACCTTCTGAAGGATATCATGGACTTAAGTTCTGGGATGTTTTTGGTGAAGGAAATCCGCTTGGATTGCCGAACATCGCTTTTATTATTCGGGCGCGCGTGGAAGGATTGAGGGATCTTGGTCCTGCACTAAGTCCATTCAACTCGTTCTTGTTGCTCCAGGGACTTGAAACCTTGTCTTTGCGCGTACAGCGTTCAGTAGACAACGCGTTGGCTCTCGCACAATGGCTGGAAAAGCACGATCTTGTTGAATCTGTAAATTTCCCAGGACTTGAAAGCAGCCCGTATCACAAGCTCGCCAAAAAATATCTGAGAAATGGATTTGGTGCAGTGCTTTCATTTACTCTAAAGGGAACGAAGCAACACACCACCAAGTTTGTCGATAATTTGAAATTGCTCAGTCACCTGGCCAATCTCGGTGATGCAAAATCATTGATCATCCAACCTTCTGCAACTACTCACCAGCAATTGAGTGATGAGGAACAAGCTGCAGCAGGGGTATTGCCAAATCAGCTGAGAATTTCAGTAGGTATCGAGCATATCGATGACCTGAAGGCAGATTTGCAGCAAGCATTTGATAAAGTATTTCAAGGTGAATTAGTTTCATAAAACTTCCGCAGGGCTCCTTCTTAGAGGGAGCCCTCGGATTAATAAAAATGAATATAAAAACTGGTCTTGTGGTTCTCCATGGCGGAGTTGCTGCAGGTGAAAGTAATATGGAGAAGAACGAGCACACATTTCATTATCAGGAAGACTTTGCGTTGGAATCCGGTGATTCCCTGGCAGGATTTCAACTCAAGTATACAACACTCGGAAGGCTTAATGAGGACCGTAGCAACGTTGTTTGGATATGTCATGCTTTAACGGGCAGCTCTGATTTTACCGATTGGTGGAGCGGTCTTTTTGATGAGGGAAGGTTCTTTGATCCTAAACAATATTTCATCGTCTGTGCTAACGTGTTGGGTGGATGTTACGGATCAACTGGTCCGTTGTCAATCAATCCGACGACAGGAAAACCATTCTATCATACTTTTCCGCGAGTCACAAATCGCGATGCAGTAAGAGCTTTCGACTTGCTGCGGCAGGAGCTCAAGCTCGAAAACGTTCATACTTTAATAGGCGGGTCGCTGGGCGGTCAACAAGTTGTGGAATGGGCAATTTACCGGCCGGAGGTTTTTCAACATGTTATTCCCATTGCTACAAACGCAGTATTTTCCCCCTGGGGAATTGCTTTTAATGAAGCGCAACGCATGGCCATAGAAGCCGATGCAACATGGAAAGATAATCATCCACGCGCAGGTATGGAGGGGTTAAAGGCCGCCAGAGCTATCGGTATGATATCATACCGATATTATGAAACATACCAGCACACGCAGTCGGAAAAGAGCAATGAAACACTGACTGACTTCAGGGCAGCTACTTATCAGCGATACCAGGGCCAAAAACTTGCAAATCGTTTTAATGCCTTTACTTACTGGGGACTTTCTGCGATGATGGATAGCCATAACGTTGGGAGGAACCGGACCGGTGTTGCGGAAGCATTGAAAAAGATAAAGGCGCGTACCCTGGTCGTTGGAATTGACAGTGACATTTTATTTCCGATCAGCGAACAAAAGTTTATGGTTGAACATATCCCTGATGCCAGACTTGAGATTATGACCTCTCTTTACGGTCACGATGGTTTTTTGGTGGAATTTGAACAGCTTAGTGATCACATAAAAAAATTCTTTGCACAGGACCACTTTTCCCTGCGCATCAGTGTATAATAAATTTAAAAGATAATGAGTTCAGATAATCGTTTACAACACAACACTCACACCCTTCATAAACATTTGACGTTGGGCCTTTTTGGATTTGGTTGTGTAGGACAGGGGCTTTATCATGTGTTGGACGAGACGCAGGGCATTAAAGCAGAGATAAAAAAGATCTGTGTAAAACATCGAAACAAGCCGCGCGTACTACCTGAGGAATTATTCACCTACGACAAGGACGAAATACTTAAGGATCCGTCTATCGATGTAGTGGTCGAATTGATTGATGATGCCAATGCGGCCTTTGAGATTGTGAAGGCTGCTTTGCAAAATGGTAAATCCGTGGTTACAGCCAACAAGAAAATGCTCGCAGAGCATCTTGAAGAAATTTACCAGCTGCAGCAGCACTATGGAAAGCCTGTGTTGTATGAAGGTTCAGTGTGTGGAAGTATTCCAATTATCCGAAACCTTGAGGAGTATTATGATAATGATCTGCTAACAGGCATCGAAGGAATTTTTAACGGATCTACAAATTATATACTAACCAAAGTATTTGAAGAAAAGAAAAGTTATTCAGATGCATTGGCAAAAGCTCAGGAACTTGGCTTCGCAGAATCTGATCCAAGTCTTGATGTAAAAGGATTTGATCCCAAATTCAAACTGGCGATTGCAATAGCGCATACATTCGGTGTTTTTGTAAAACCTGAAGAAATTATAAATATCGGAATTGACCGGATTTCAGAACTTGATCTGAAGTTTGCGTACGACAATCATTACGCAATAAAATTAGTTGCCCGTGCATTTAAGCTGAAGGATCGGATTTATGGCTTTGTTTGTCCGCAGTACATCGAACCAACGCATCCGCTATTTGCCGTTAGGAATGAATACAATGCTGTGCAGTTGGAAAGTGCGTTTGCCGAAAAACAACTTTTTGTTGGAAAGGGTGCCGGTAGTTATCCTACCGGGTCTGCGGTATTGTCTGATATTTCGGCGCTCACCTATGATTATCAATACGAATACAAGAAACTCCATCAGGCATCAAATCTTCGGTTTTCCAATGAGCTGATTGTCGAAGCATTTATCAGCTTTGACAAAAACGTGAATATTTCTATCAACGACTTTGATCAGTTTGAGTCTGGTTATGCTTCCAATGGAAAGCAATATATGGTTGGCAAAGTAAGCCTGGCAAAATTGCAGCAGTGGTCTTTGATTGAAGGCATTGGTATAATCCTGGCGCCTGGAGCGACGTTTACGCCAAAGCAGGAGGGTGTGTCTGCTGCCCTGGCGGTGGGGTAGATTCGATATTCGTTATTTGTTATTCCATGTTCGATATTCGTTGTCCGTTCAAGAAAAAAAGAGACGAGGTACAAACAACTATTCATCCCGGAGCACTTCAACCGGATTTGTCATAGCCGCTTTTACAGCATGGTAGCTTGTGATCAAGGTGGCTAACAACAGTGTGGAGCCTCCGGCAAGAATGAAGATCCACCACGAAGGCGTGATTGCGTAGGCAAAGTCCATAAGCCAAAATTGCATCATGTAATATGATAGCGGTGCGGCAATAAGAAAAGCAATTAGAATCAGCCTGGTATATCCCTTCGAGATCAGGGTTAAAATATTAAGTAGCGAAGCGCCTGATACCTTTCGAATGCCAATTTCTTTTGTGCGCTGCTCGAGCGAGTATACGATTATTCCCAAAAGACCAAGACTTGCGATGACGATTGCCAGTATGGCCATAATAGATAGCACGTTACCAAAGCGTTTTTGCGTGGAAAATGTTTTGGCAAAGTTTTCGTCCACAAAGGAGTAGTCGAATGGAGTGTGGCCAGCAACGGAATTCCATTGGTTGTGCAAGCCCTCTAATGTAGCACTCCATGTTTCTATATTTTGCTCCTCAACTCTTACAACAAGAAAATTTTTGGTGCCATCGTATATGTACTTGTTCTTCGAATGAACAATAGCAACTGCTTCAATAGGATATGAGATCGACCAAAAGTTAAAATCTGCCATAACGCCGATGACTTCAAACTTTGCGTTGGCATCACCCGAATTCGGATATGTAACATATTTTCCAATGACAGATTCATCTAACTCCCAGCCTATGCGTTGGATAGCCGTTTCATTAAGTATTATTCGCATGGGATCACCCGGATTTCCTTCTTGAAAATTTCTGCCAAAAATGATTTTTATTCCAAGGGTTGGAATATAATTTTCGTCGGCTTTGGTATAATTCAGTTGAAATTTTCTGTCGCCCAATCCTTCTGCAGAAAACGAATCTCCACCGAATAATTGTGGAGGTGCTGATGAGCAATACGTTGCGTTAATTACCCCGGGGACATCACTCATTGCATTTGCCAGTAACTCCTCATTGCTTATTGCTTCGGCGTGATGTAGTAGGATAAGGTTCTCTTTGTCAAAACCCATATCTTTCGCCGAGGCGTAATTCAATTGTTGAAAAACGATGGCAGTGCAAATTATCAGAATGATGGAAACGCTGAATTGAAAAACCACAAGACCATTGCGAAAAATTCTTCCCTCAAGCCCTATTCTCGATCTTCCCTTCATTGCGCTAACCGGGTTAAACGACGTTAGGAATATGGTTGGGTAACTACTAGAGATACCTGCCATCAGCATTGTCATGACTAAAATTCCAGCAGCGAGCAATGGGTCGCTGTGCACCGAAAGCTCCAGATCTTTTTCAGCTATCAGACTAAATTGAGGCAATAGCAATTGTGTTGCTGCAAAACCTATCGTCATTGCGATAAGACAAAAGGTGAGAGCCTCGAAGAAATAACTAAATCTCAGCTCTTTTGTCCGTAGTCCGAGAATCTTACGGATCCCGGCCTCTTTAATACGTCTTGTAAATTGCGCAGCTGAAAGGTTCATGAAGTTGATACAGGAAAGCAGCAGAATAAAAATAGCAGCGCCAATAAAGGAGTAGATAATTTTCAAATTTCCAACATCTGGGAAGGATCCGATAACCGGCGTTTCGGGCAAGTGCATTGAAGTAACAGGCTGGAGAAACAGGTCCCACTTTTTCCCCGACTTTATGTATTCATCGTATGAAATGCCCATCGACGCTTGTATACTTTCAGCTGCACGTTTCCGGGGGATTGACTTGAGCTTTTCACGCACGTCATCAATGTTGGCATTGGGTTTCAGAACAACAAAAGTTTCCAATTGCGTCCAGACCCAACTCCAATAGAATCGTTCAACAGCGGGAAAACTTTTCATTGAAAGCAACACTTCGAATTGCATTGTGGAGTTGTCGGGTGTGTCCTCCAGGACACCCGTTACCTCATACGTCATTCCTGGTTCGCCATTCAGTCCACCAAGCTGAACTAGTTCACCAACAGGATTAATATCTCCGAAATATTTTTTAGCCGTCGACTTCGTCATGATCAAGGTGTTTGCCTGATCAAAGGCACTCTCGGCATCACCGTGGATCAATGGATAATTGAAGACCTTAAAAAAGTTTGAGTCTGCAGCCAGGACTTTCGTCTCGTCGAAAGCAACAATGTCCCTTTGAGGAGTGACATAAGAAATAATAAAGTCGCCCGGCGTATGGAAACTGGTTACGAGTTCAACTTCCGGCAACTCTTCTCTCAAAGCGTGCGCCACTCCAGGGCCTGTTCGTGAGAACTGGCTATTATACTCTGATCCCCATATGAAGGTTTGATTAACGCGGTAAAGTCTATCTACGCTTGGATGGAAATTGTCATAGCTGAATTCATGCGAGACATACAGATAGATAACTAACGTGCTTGCTATACTTAATGTGAGGCCGAGCAAGTTTATGACGGCAAATAATCTTTGCCGTTGCAGATTTCGCACAAACAGAATGATGTTACTTTTAATCATCAGTGATTGGCGTAGTCAAAGGCTATGCCATGGCCTTAAAAGTCTTTTTCCAGCCGTTTTAGGTGGGCGCATTGTGCGTTTTCGAATGGATAAGTCCGTTAATGGAATTGATTGTGTGAATCAAGTGTTTGTTATAGAAAGGAGATAGTATCTCCCTCAAGCTCGATACATATTTTTTTATCTTAAATGCCTGGCCGACCATGAATTTCTCTTTGTTCTTCCACTTAAAAAACCCGACTTTTTCTGCTGTTTGTGGTACTGTGTCAATATATTTGTAGCCGTTAAAAAAGCTCGGAAATGGTAATTTTATCATCTATAGCAGCATTTACGTTGATCATCTTGTTGTTGGTTTTCATGCTGCTTTTTGCACAGAAGAGACTTGTTCAGTCAGGCCCGGTTAAAATAGTTATCAACGGTGAAAAAACGCTCACCGTGTCGGCAGGGAGTTCGCTGCTTACGACATTGGCGAATGAAAAGATATTTCTGCCATCTGCGTGTGGGGGTGGAGGAACATGTGCAATGTGTAAATGTGTGGTGGAGTCTGGTGGCGGCGATGTTCTTCCAACAGAACTCGGGCACCTGTCACGCCAGGAAAAAAATGAGCACGTGCGACTGGGCTGCCAGGTAAAGGTGAAGCAAGATCTCGTCATACGCATACCGGATGAAATTTTTGGAATCAAGAAGTGGGAATGTGAGGTGGTTTCAAATTACAACGTATCGACGTTTATAAAGGAGTTCGTGGTAAAATTACCGCCAGGGGAAACGCTGAAGTTTGAGGCAGGGGGATACATTCAGATCGATGTTCCTGCTCTCGAGGTTGATTATAAGACAATGGACATCACACCTCATCCTGAGCTGGGCCACAAACCGGATGTGTTCAAATCGGATTGGGATAAGTTTAAGCTCTGGGATCTGAAAATGAAGAATGATGAGCCCATCTTCAGAGCCTACTCGATGGCGAACCACCCAGCGGAGGGAAATATTGTAATGCTCAATATCCGGATTGCTACCCCGCCGTGGGACCGCGCTAACAACCGCTGGATGGATGTAAATCCTGGTATTTGCTCTTCTTATGTTTTTTCAAGAAAACCAGGCGACAAGGTTACGATTTCAGGGCCGTACGGTGAATTCCATATCAACCCAACCCAGCGGGAAATGATTTACATCGGTGGTGGTGCTGGAATGGCGCCGCTGAGAGCACAGATATTCCATCTTTTCCATACCGAAAAGTCTAATCGAAAAGTGTCGTATTGGTATGGCGGACGCTCAAAGAAGGAGCTTTTTTATGTAGATCATTTTAGAAAAATTGAAAAAGAGTTCCCTAATTTCCAATTCAATATTGGCCTTTCCGAACCTTTGCCGGAGGACAACTGGAAAGTGAAAAAAAGTCCGGAAGATGCGGGCGATGGCTATGTTGGGTTCATCCACCAATGCTTATACGACAATTATCTTAAGGCCCACCCGGCGCCGGAGGATGTCGAATACTATCTCTGTGGCCCGCCCCTGATGAATGCCGCCGTGCTGAAAATGCTGGACGAAATGGGGATTCCGAAGGAGAACATCCGGTTTGACGATTTCGGAGGCTGACCGGGCTCCTGAAATCGTTGACAGAATTTGCCTAAAATCGAAATTCTTGCTACCTAGAGGGTCCAAAACCTCTAGACCTGAAACGTTCAGTTGCCATATTCTTTTTGGTAATTTTCCTTTTCAACGTAGGCGGGTACAATATTGTCTTTTGGGCTTTAAAAGCCAGCGCAAAAAAGGATCTATTGCATCGGCTGGACGCAGATGCATACAATACTGATGATGTTGTTGTACTAACATTACCTTTCTCCCTGCCTTATCCTATAAATACTCCCGTGTACGAACGCGTTGCTGGCGAAATTGAATACCAGGGTGAGTACTACCATATGGTAAAACAGAAGGTTGAAAATGATACACTTTTCATGGTTTGTGTGAAAGATGCGGAGCAGAAACGTATTCAACAAACAATGTATGAGTACGCAAATCTTTCTAATAATCTCCCTGCTGACGCGCAGAAAACTGTCGATCTTCTCGGGAAACTCTTTAAAGACTACACAGCATCTGTCTCGTACCAGCCCGCCAAATCTTTGGAGTTGAAGTACGATTTTGCTTTCGGCGAGCATTCGCTTACGATGTCACAGCCTTCAATACCCATTGACTCGCCCCCGCCTCGACTAGGGTGATAAGATTTTTTTCCTAAATATTCTATTGGAAGTTCGCGGCTATTACTTACCGCGGCTGAATTACCATGCATCTTATCATCCAACTAAACATCAAATATGAAATCTAATTTTTACTATTCAGTAGCTTTGGTCGCGTTTATGATGATCGGGTTTACTCTCGATACAAGCGCACAGGGCTGTGTGGCTGTCCGTAATATGTCATCCTGGTCGCTTGGCGCCGACTCTATTCAAAGCAAGTCATGGCAATTTTCCCTTAACTACAGATATTTCCGTTCCTACAAACATTTCAGAGGCAGTCATGAAGAAACGGAGCGCGTTGAAAGGGGTACAGAAGTTATAAATAATGATAACTCAATCCTCTTAGGAGTTTCTTACAACTTGAACAATCGTTGGTCTGTTTCAACGGTAATTCCATACCTGATCATCGATCGCTCCTCTTTGTACGAGCATTACGGAAATCCATCGGCGTCTAACCCTACGATCAATCCTCGTTTCCATACGCAAGCACGCGGACTTGGTGATATGAGAATTAGCGCGTATTACAATGCCGTTCAGAAAGAAAAAGTGGGATTGACCCTTGGGTTCGGATTCAAGTTGCCGACCGGTAACTATGAAACCAAAGATTATTTCCATAAGAAAGATTCCGAAGGACAAGATTCGCTTGTTTATCGTGTAGTTGACCAGTCGATACAACTTGGTGATGGCGGATTCGGATTTATCACAGAATTCGACTTCTCTTATAATGTAAGCCACTCCTTTGGACTGTATGCGTCGGGACTTTACCTCTTTAACCCAAGAAATACGAATGGTATTTTGAGAAGTGATAACCTCACCAACAACATCCCTCGCTCAAACGAATTTTCGGTTGTTGATCAGTTTGTTTTCAGACTTGGCGCACGTTACACCTGGAAGGGTCTTCAACTTGCTCTCGGCGGCCGGTACGAAGGAATTCCCTCTGAAGATGCTATCGGCAAAAGCGAAGGCTTCAGAAGACCAGGATATATCGTTTCACTTGAACCATCGGCGTTATATACAACAGGAAAGCATACTTTTAGTGTAAGCGTGCCAATTGCCATGTATCGTAACCGTGTTCAAAATACCATCGACAAGGAAAGGACTAAGATCACAGGTAACTATCAAATCGGTGATGCTGCGTTCGCCGATTGGTTGTTATCAATTACCTATTCTTACAGACTTCAACGATAACAAATCTTCATTAACAAAGAAGCCGGTTTAAGCCGGCTTCTTTTTTCTTAAGGTTCCCTCCGTTCCTTCCTTCCCTTATACCCTATACCCTATACCTTTATTTTTTAATCCTTATTCCCTATCCCTCCTACAAAACATGGACAAGCACCCTAATTAAGTGCCGGTATCTGCAATTTCACCAGCGTGCCCTTACCAACTTCAGATTCGATATCGATATTTCCGTTCAGCTTTTCTACAGCCTCTTTAACGATGTACAACCCCAGGCCTGAGCCGGCGCCATCATCAGTAGCTCTGTAGAACATTTTGTAAACGTTAGGCAGATGATCTTTTTCAATACCCTTACCGTTGTCTTCGATAGCGAGTGTTGCCGCGTTGCCATTTATATCAACGTTGACTTTTATCACTGGATCCCGACCATTCCGATAACGTATCGCGTTTGATATAATATTATTGAGAATAACTTTCAATCTCCAACGATCCGAAAAGAACGGCTGATGCTGGTTTACAAGAATTACCTTCTCGACATTTTGAACAGCATTCGTGGCGAATTTCAGCTGTGTAAATGTTTCCTCGATCAAAGACTGGAACATAATTTCTTCTCGCTGCACCTCAAGCCTCGAATTTCTGGATTGGTCCAGAATCTCCTTGATAAATAGATCCTGCTGAAGCGAGCTCTTTTGTATCATGTCGAGATACATATCTTTCATGTGGATATCAATATCCTTTTTGGCGAGATTTACCAAGCCGAGCACTGACGCAATGGGTGCGCGCAAATCATGAGACACGCTGTAGACAAAGTTGTCGAGCTCTGTATTTCTTTTTGAAAGCTCCAGGTTGGTTCGTTTGATTTTTTCCTCCGCTTGTTTACGGGTTGCAATTTCCTCCTCTAGTTCTCTGGTCCGATTCTGAACCATTGCTTCCAGGTTTTCATTAAACACCAGTAATTTTTTCTGAACTTCCAATCTTTCCTTTACAGTAGCTGAAAGGATAATGATGGAAATGCTCATGACGCCGATAAATATTTGGAGCAATAGCATGGAATTGTAAGGGTCGCCCAGGTGAAATGGCCCTTCTCCCCGTATGGTGAAATGCATTGAGATGAGGGACGTTATGAGGATACCAGTAATTGCAACAATGAGGTCAAAACGAAATGCCAGCCACAATAGGAACGGCAGAACAATGAATGGCAAGGCGCGCTGAAGTGCAGGGAGAAGAATATCAACCTGCAAAAGAAAATATATTCCAAGCAATGCAAGAACCAGGAACCCCACCTCTGTCATTTTTTTTGGTGGTATTCTTAATGTTGTTTTTTGGGTAAGCGAAAGTACGAACGGTGTAAATATTAGGATACCCACAACGTTGCCTATCCACCATGAAAAACCGGTGCGCATGACCTTCGATGTGTCGATAAGATCGTTAATGTATAGCCCCCACGTTGCGATTGATGCTGCAATAAGGCATATGGACATCGAAACGAAAAGAAATCTGAATGCATTCCTGGTGCTTTGGAACGGGAAGTCCGATTTTATCCAATTCTTAACAAGATAGTAGCCAGCAATAGCTTCAAAAGTATTGCATACTGCAATGAGGCTGCTTACGAGAATAACTTTTTGAGAAGGGATGTCACCATCGATCCAAAAGGCCATAATATTTGCGATCAGGCATCCGATGGCAATCCCCGGCCATGTCTGCCGTCCGAGCATAATCATAAGGGCAAACGCGATTCCTGACGGTGGCCAGGCGGGCAGAGCATTGGTGTTGTCGAAGGCAAATAAATAGCCAAGTCGGGCTGCGAGGTAGTACAAGATCGCCACAGCTATGATCCGCGCGTCGAGGCTATCTTTAATCCAAAGTTTTCGATTAAAAATTAATCCACTCATTATCAAATAAATATACGACATCATGGGGGCGCTATCCAGCGGCGAGCATGGGACACAAGAAATGATCCGCTGCTTTGCTTTTTTTATGGGTTGAATGGAGCGAACCGTTAAAAGCGTGCGTTACCTTTTTTGCCCTTTCTTCTTTGTGCTATATTGACTCGATTTTTAATGCTATGGATCTTACTATTCTTTTTTCTCCAATCGACGAATCCATCTATGCAGATATAACTTCTCCATCGAGTTTCTACAGAAGTATTCATGCATTCACCGAAAAGATGCCCGACTTTCGGGGGTCTCACATCGCGATATTTGGTATAGGTGAGGAGAGGGGTTCTCAAAATAACAAGGGAACTTCAGCTGCACCCGACGAAGTCCGGAAGAAACTTTACCATTTGAAAAAGGGTCCGGGTGCTTACAGGATTGTTGATCTCGGAAATCTCAATCTTGGGTACGATGTGAGCGAGTCATATGTGAGGGTTAGTGAAGTTTGTCGGATGTTATTGGAGCATAATGTTCTGCCGATCATTATTGGCGGTTCTCATGACCTCGACTATGGTCAGTTCTGTGGATACGAAACCCTTGAAAAACTGGTAAGCTTCTTAAACATTGATGCGACGCTGGATCTCGAGGAAAAGAAAGACACCTGCGAAAGCAAACATCATATTCACAAAATATTATTGCACGAACCGAACTACCTGTTCAGCTATACGCACCTTGCGTATCAAACCTATTTGATCGACCCTCACGCCGTTGCTATTTTGGAAAGGCTATATTTTGAAGCATTTCGCGTCGGGGAAATTCGGACCAATCTGCAGGAAGTAGAGCCGACTGTCCGGAATGCAGATATGCTGGCGTTTGATATTACTGCAATTCGATCATCGGACGCTCCTGGTAATGCGAACGCCCAGCCATTCGGCCTGACTGGTGAGGAAGCTTGCCAGATCTGTTGGTATGCCGGACTTAATGAGAAGCTTAGTTCGATCGGGTTCTACGAATACAACCCCAGCTTTGATGATGCACACAAAAAAACTGCATCAGTGTTGGCAACAATGATTTGGTATTTCATTGAAGGATATTATAACCGGAAGAACGAACAGAATTTCAGAAGTAATGATTTTATGAAGTACTCCGTTTCAATGCCGGTGGAGCCAGAAGTAATCGCTTTCTACAAAAGTAAATTCAGTGAAAAGTGGTGGATGGAAATTCCTTACGCTGGCGGACTGGAGAAATATTCCCGTAACAGCATTGTACCCTGCAGCTATAGCGATTATCAAACAGCAGTAAAAGGAGAGGTGCCAGATCGGTATATCAGCACGTTGGCCAAGTTGCTTTAGTCAGGTCAATAAGTAATCAAACAACGTTGTTTAGTTGTTCCTTGATCTTCTCAAGTTCTTCCTTCATTACCACAACATGCTTTTGAATTTCAGCATCGCTTGCTTTGGAACCAATTGTGTTTATTTCCCTTCCGATTTCCTGTGAAATAAATCCCAATTTTTTCCCGTTGCCCTGCGGTTCGTTCAATACACTCATGAAATAATCAAGGTGAGATTTAAGGCGTACTTTCTCTTCGTTTATGTCGAGCTTTTCGATATAGAAAATTATTTCCTGCTCGAGTCTGTTGGTATCATAACCTTCTTCTCCAAAAAAATTGACAACGTTGCCTTTTAACCTTTCGCGAACTCTTTCTATTCTTTTTGGGTCTAGTTCCGTGACGCTCTTTAGTTCCTGGTAGATCACGCTGCAGCAGTTCTTTAGCATCTTTTCAAGCACCTGTCCTTCAAGGCGCCGGAAGTCATCGCATTTGTTCAAGGCATCGATGATACACGACTTGACTTGACTCCACTCTTCTTCGGTATTGGTCTCTTTAAGTTTTAGCTGGATAACTTCTGGCGATGCTAGCGCAATCTCAAACAGTCTGTCGTATGGAGCAATTACCTTATCGGCGAGCCTTCTCAATTCGTTGTAATATGCTACGAATAATTTTTCATTGTACGATTGCCTGATCTCGTCATCTCCGTAACGTTGATACTCCACTGCAATGGAGACCTTACCGCGTTCGAGTTTTTCGCTAACGAGATTTCTTACTTCGATTTCTTTGTCCACGAAGACTTTGGGCAAGCGTAGATTCAGATCAAGAAATTTGGAATTGAGAGTCTTGATTTCAGCTGCGATCTGAAACTTTCCGTCGTCGAGCGTGCACTGGCCAAAGCCTGTCATGGATTTCAGCATGGATCAAAAATTATTTTAGGAGACCGCATGCAAAATACTACATATTCTGCAACTGGTATCGTCGGCTCGAACTGTGTATTGGTATCAGAAATCAAATCCGAGTGTTACATGCAGCCTCGGTTCTGCAACTTCATAATTTTCGACAGGCCACGCGACATCAAACTTCATGTAGTATCCGAGCATAACAGTGCGCATACCCAAACCGTAGCTATAGAGCCAGGGATTCAAATAGTTCTTCAGTTTGATGTTAAAGTGTTTGTCCGGACCGGTATTGATCTCTTCATAGCTGACACTATTCTCCGAATTAAATGGAGGCTTGCCTGACCAGCTTGTTCCAATATCGTAGAACGCAATAAACTGCATGTTCCGGAGGAAATTGGAAGAGATAGGTCCGCTCGATAACGCTCTGATCAATGGAACGCGAAGTTCGGCATTTGCAAGGATCACACTGTTACCGAAAATGTTGGCATAATCGAAGCCGCGCAGACTGGTAGCGAACTCAACAAACAAGATGTCCTGATTTTCAGTGGGGAATCCCAGGGGATTAAATTCACCCTCGCTTGTGGTACCAGTTGTTTTGGTATCGTTGAAGAACCAGTTATCCATACCCCCCAGCAAATATTTCTTAGGGGAGTTTCCGAAAAACGTTCCGGCAAATCCACGCACTGCAAAAACAATCTCTTTATAGATTTTTTGATAGTGTCTCACATCTATAGAAGCCTGGCTGAAGCTAAGCTCCTTGTTTTCGATACCTTGCCAATGTTGAAATGAAATTTTTCCGCGCGTACCTTCTATTAGATTAAGTCCGGTAGACACTGAGTTGTCATAAACGATTTCTGATTTTGCGCCCGCATAATAATTATTTACAGGGGCAACAATAGGCGGTGTACTTGGATAATCTTCCTCAGTGAGATCAACTGATCGCGCTAATGCAGCGAAAGGTTTTACAGTGAACCGAATTCTATCGGATATCGGAAGCGATGCTCCGACTTCAAGTTTATTGAGGGAGTAATGATACAGATTGCGCTGCGGTGCATTTTCCTCCTGCGGCGCAGGCCACCGTATACCTTTCCTGTCGAATCTTGCGCTGAAGTCGATAAGGGATTTTAAGTACTGGAATTCGCCATAGAAATCTCCATTTCGAAGGTCCACACTTGTCATCAATCCCCCGAAGAACCTGTAGTTCTCCAACATGTCATTCATCTGCGTCTCGATTGAAATACCCAGGCCTCTTATTGGGTCTACTACAAGCGACGTAACCAGATTGTTGGAACTGAATTTAGATTCATAAGGGAATGGTCCTGTGATGCGACTTTTTTCATGCGCCCTTCTGTATCGCGTCAGGAATGTTTCGCTCGGCTGGTTTTGTTTTACAACCTCATCTTCGAAAACATAATTATCGGTATTTACTACATTTTGCTTTGGCTGAACAGTTTCTGTACTATCGGGTGCACCTACAATAGTTTCCTGTGAAATCGAGTCTGGGCGCGCCTGAAAAGTTGAATCCGACCTTACGCTAAGACTATCGGAAGGCAAATCGTTTTGCAATGTGGTGTCAACAGGCGCTTGCTGAGGCTTGGCATCTTCCCTCACCGTATCTCGTTGGGGTTGCGCTTCTTTCAGCCTGGCATTCAGCAGGTCCTTGATGCTCATATTCTTGTCATCCTGCGTCTTTCTCCGCTCCCTGACAACCCGTGCTTGTTGTAAATCTTTCCTTCTGGTAGCCGGCGTAAAGATCTGCCTGCCGAAATTGAATCCACGCTCAACAAAAATATTCTCCTTCATATTTTTGTTCATCACCATCGAAAGCGTATTCGTATCAAAATTAATATCGAAGGTTTTAATACTCGATGCAAAATTGGTTACCTGAGTGTAAATACCGGTCGAACGATCATACTTGAAAAGATTTACTATTCCCCGCTGATCACTCAGATAGTAAAAGGTATTTTCATCGTAGGGTGCTGGAGAGTGATCTTTGCTAACGGTGTTAGTCACCCGCGTGAGCAAAAATTTAGTGCTATCGAGATCGTAGATGAAGAGGTTATAATTGTTCGACAGCTGTTCAAATTGAGGCTTGGTATTCGCGCGTAATGTATCCGTTGTTCTGTTAGAGCTGAATACAATTTGGTTGGTACCTGGAATGAAAGTCGGGTCCAGGTCGTCATACATGTCATTCGTGAGTCGGCGTACACGATCACGTTTGGCACTTAACAGGAACAAATCGCTTCTTCCTTCAAAGTCGGCGCTTAGAATAACCAGCCGTCCGTTGCCGGAAAAATCAAAGCTGCGAACGTTGCTAAATCTTTCAAGGTCTCTGGGAATTTTTGTCTTCGTATTAAAATCATAAAGCCAGAAAACATATTCACCGTTCTTTCCACCGATCACACCCAGTGTATTCGCGTCGGCCCAGGCAATTAGCGGCAACCTGTAGTCAACCCGTTGTTTGATAACTTTGCTTCCCCCTGATAAGACACGCTTTTCTTTACCGGTTTCTATCGAGCGGACTTTAATGATGTAGCGCCCGCGGTCATTTTCAGCATAGGCAATATTTTTTCCATCAGGACTTAATTTTACTGTGGTAAATTCGGTTGTCCTGTTATGTTGACGGGTAAAGGAGGTGCTGTCGGCAGCATCGATATATGATTTCCCGACCTGAGTACCCATGTCCGAATAAAACTTCTGCCATTCGGTAAGCAACTGCCGGAAGTTAATTCCCAGTGTGATCAGAATACTTTTTTCTTCATTTCGGGTTACGCGTGTATAATTCAGAATATTTGCAACGCTGCTCTTCCCATATTTTTCAGCAATAAAATTCCAAATGGATTGCCCTACCAGTTCAGCATCTTTACCACCCAGCTTTGTTGCTCTCTTTGCCTTGCGGGTCGCCATAAGCTGACGGATATAGTCGTCCATATCAATGCTCCATCCTTTCGCGACATACCGAGATGCTCCTTCTACAAACCATTCTGGCAGATTCATCAGGATAGAACTTTGGAACATATCCTTAAGATTTCCCCCGAACATCATTTCATTGATCATGAGGTCTGAGATCTGATACAATAGCTCGTCTTTAAATTCCTGCGCTGTACCGAGATGCGCTACTTCCACATATGGCTTAATGAATTCGGTTTCACCTCCGACATTAAACACATTGTGATTAAGGCCAACATTACTTTGGCGAAGGTCGCTGAGCGAATTATAGATGAAGACTTTTGTTTTGAAATAGGGCGGATATCCAATCAGATCTGTAATGCGGTCGAATTCTCCCTCAAGAAATTCAAGCGCCTCTTGCGCCATTGCTTTGCGCGCATCATAATAATACACATCAAAGTTTTCACCGCTGAGATACACCCAGTCAAACTGTCGGTATTGAATCCGATTCTTCCCAAATACCTCCCGTGACTGCTGCCCGTAAATCTCTAAAGAACTAAGGATTATCAGGAGTACAAGTACTATTCCGCTGCGCAAATTCATAATCATGTTGAGGGAGACCAATATAATGATTTATAACGTTCTAAGTTCACGTCTTTGTTTAAGGGGTTGCCATTTTCAATGTATTTAACCAAAATATCCGAAAAAAATGGTGAGAGACTCACACCTTTTGGACCGAGGCCATTGAATATATGCATCCGGCTATATCCTGGATGAGTACCCAATATCGGCCGGCGGTCGTGGGTGGTCGGCCTGATACCCCAGTCCTGATCTACAATTTCGTATTGAAAAGTCACTAAATCGTTCAATTTTGAAGATAATTCGGCGCGCGCCTCGCCTGTAGTACCAGGAGTTCTATCTGTCCATGAGTACGTAGCGCCAACACGCCACGTACCATTTTGGTTTACAGGCACAGCATAAACGCCGCGGTTTATGATAATATTTCCTGGGTGATCGGTCCTGATGCGAATAGTCTCACCTTTGAGCGGTAAAATGGGTACCCATTTAAACCATTCTACTGCCTGGAGGCCCTGGCAGAAAATAATATGGTCAGACCGGTAATCCTTATAGCGAATTTCTTGACCGCCCGGCGTTAACGAGCTTTCATCAAATTCTTCTTCCAGGAGGATACCCTTATTGTGAACAAGGTCACGCACTGCTCCCAAATAGGCAATCGTGTCGAGATTTCCGCCTTGTTTAAGCATCATACCGCCAAAAGGATCTTTGACAATATTGAGCATCGGGCGAATGCTGATACTTTCGACATATTCGGTGTATGCAGCATCAGCGCTCTTCGACATCCATTCGTTCTGCTCTTCTACCGATACAAAGGGTTTATAAAGTGGCACTGGATAAAAGAACCTTTTTCCGGTGATAATTTCTGCCTCTTTGTAGAACTGGTGAAAGTATGGGAAAAGCTGGTCGGCAAACCACGTCTTGATCGAATGTCGACCTGTAATTGGATTAAACAACCCCACGGCAACCCGCGAAGGTGTGTTTGAAACAATCTGATCGACAATCAGGATGGATCTTCCCCTCTTTAACAGCTGCATAGCGACCGCAGAACCTGCAAGACCCTGACCCACAATGATAAAATCAACTTTGATTGAATTGCTCATGGATGGCGCAACCTAATGAAATAGTTCGGGTTTTCGGGATTTGGGTTGTATTTTGCGTACCCAAAACTTGAACTAAAGGCGCGATTTTGATCCAAATACAGTCTTTCGTCTTCAACCCATTTCAGGAGAATACTTATGTCCTCTACGATGACACAAAAGAAGCTGTCATAATAGATCCGGGATGTTATGATGAAGATGAGAAAAGCGACCTGGCCGACTTCATTGCGGTTAATCACCTCAGCGTAAAAATGCTACTCAATACTCATTGCCACATTGACCACGTATTGGGAAACCATTTTGTGAAAGAAAAATTTAAGGTTAGTCTTTATATCCACAGGACCGAAGAGTTTGTCCTTAAGGCGCAAAAGGTTCTCGCGCCGCATTACGGAATGCATGGTTATCAGGAGGCTGCGCCCGACTTCTACCTGGACGAAAGAGATACCGTAAAATTTGGACGCCAGGAGTTCTCGATATTGTTTGTGCCAGGTCATTCACCAGGACATATTGCGTTTTATAATGGGCAAGAGAAGGTATTGATAGCAGGGGATGTGTTGTTCGAGGGTAGTATTGGGCGCACGGACTTGCCCGGAGGAAATTTCGACACATTGATCAATAGTATTCATCAAAAACTCTTCACCTTGCCCGATGACGTAACTGTTTATCCAGGGCATGGAGGAATCACCCGCATCGGCATCGAAAAGAGAACGAACCCATTTTGTGCTGTTATCAAAAGCTAATTCATGCAACGACACATTCCGAATTTTTTAACTGCCTGCAATCTGGTTTGTGGTTGTCTGGGTATAATTGCATTGATTGAAGGGTGGAATACTCCGATAGCGTATTTTGTATGGACCGCCTGTATTTTTGATTTTTTCGATGGATTTGCGGCAAGATTGCTTCGGATTTCTAGCCCTATTGGAAAGGAACTCGATTCGCTGGCAGATGTAGTTAGTTTCGGTGCTTTACCTGCTTTATTTATGTATCAGGCCATAGCAGCGGAATCCCCATACCCATACCTGCCCTATACAGCGCTACTCATTGCAGTGTGCTCCGCTTTAAGGCTGGCGATCTTCAACCTTGATGAAACACAATCCGATTCCTTCAAAGGTTTGCCCACGCCTGCTAATGCGATATTTCTGACAGCATTGCCATTCTTAAATCCCCCGGTTCACGACGTAATATACAAGCCGGTTGTGCTCGTGATTATTTCTGTAGTGTTTTCACTCCTCCTGGTATCAAGATTTGAACTGCTTGCGCTAAAATTCAAGAATTTTACATGGTCTGATAATAAGATCAGATTTATTTTCCTGGTGCTGTCTGTATTACTATTGGCAATTTTGCACTTGGCTGCACTGCCCTTTATAATACTTTCATACATCGCACTTTCGTTAGGAGTCCGGCTGGTTACGAAATAAGGCACTATTTTTCGGGTTGATCTCGTGTATCCTCTTAGCACCATATGGTTGTTGACAATGCTGCTGGCCCTGGGGTCTATCACAAAATCCTATGCGCAATCATCCGTCCTTGCTTCTGGCATCTGGCATGCAGTAGCCGTAGAGTCTCGCGGTGTTTACAAAGTTACTTTCGATGATTTCAGGAAAATGGGGTTCGGAGGTTCGATCGATCCAAATAAGATCAAAGTTTTTGGAAATGTCGGCGGGATGCTTCCACAATCAATTAGTGTAGTCCGGCCGTTGGATCTTACGGAGAATGCGATTTTTGTTTCCTCAGGTGATGATGGATCATTCGATCGAGGAGATTATATCTTGTTTTTTGCCGAAGGACCCGACCGTGTTGAATACGATGTGCAGCGGCAGATTTTTGCTTATGAAAACAATCTTTACAGCGACAAAAATTATTACTTCATCACGGTAGCGGACGACAACGGCAAGCGAATTTCAGTGATGCCTTCGATTGAGGGTAGCTTTCCCGTTGTACAACAATACGATGATTATATGTATTACGAATCCGATGATCGTAATCTCCTAAGTTCAGGACGCGAATGGTACGGCGAGAGATTCAATTTTGACGAGCAGCGCAAGTTTACTTTTGATGTTGGAAACATCATTTCCAACTCCACGGTAAAGATGGTTACTGATGTGGTTGGCCAATCGTATGGGCCATCATCGTTTAACTTATTATGGAATGGATTTTCACTTCCCGAACAACACATCTCGCAAATTCCCAATACACAATACGGAGTTAAAGGCGTTCATAAAAAAGATACGATCCTCGTGAATGCTGACGAGATAGGTGCATCATCTGCTTCCTCACAGGTTATTACATACCAGTTTAACAGAGCATCGTCAGGCGCATCAGCTGGGTTCCTCGACTATTTCCTTTTAAGTGTCAAGCGAAAACTTTCCCTTGCAAACCATCAGGTTATTTTTCGTTCCACTAAAAGCCTGGAGCAACCGGTCTCAACATTTGAGATAACTGACATAAAATCCAATTGTCTCATCTGGAACATCACTGAAACTTACGAACCCAGACAGCAAGATTACATGCTTAATGGAACTGTGGCAATTTTTTCTGATGAGAGCGCGACGCTGCAGGAGTACATTGTTTTCGATTCAGACATACCTTCTCCGGAATTTATTGGCAAGATAGACAACCAGGATCTGCACGGAATTGGTGCGCAGGACTTGCTGATTATTTCTCATCCTAGTTTTATTTCAGAAGCAGATCGCCTGGCTTCTCATCGTCGTCAACACAATTCATGGAATGTCGCTGTGGTGTCAACCGAACAGATCTATCGGGAGTTTTCGTCGGGTCGCCAGGATGTTACGGCCATTCGGGATTTTATAAAACATGTATATTCCAGGGGACAGCTCAACGCAGTGTTGCTCATGGGGAAAGCTTCTTATGACTACAAAGATCGGATTGAAAGGAATACCAATTTTGTTCCAACCTACGAGTCAAGAAATTCCCTGTCGCCTTTGGCAACCTACTCGTCGGATGACTACTTTGCTTTTCTTGAAGACGACGAAGGAAATTGGGGTGAATCTCCTGTTCAACATCATACGCTGGATATCGGTGTTGGAAGGCTACCAGTGAAGACGGCAGAAGAGGCGAGTATTGTTGTGGATAAGATTATATATTATGATACCCACAAAAATGGATTAGGGAAATGGAGAAAAGACATTTCTTTTGTTGCTGACGACGGAAACAATACTGATAATTTCACCAGCAGCCATCAGTCGCAGGCCAATGTGATGGCAGAATTCATTGAATCTCAACACACGGGTTTTGATACCAAAAAGATTTTTCTGGGTACTTATACAAAGACGGCAAAGCCCAACGGTGAGGCTATACCAGAAGCGAACGACGATGTGGTAAGAAGATTTGACCGGGGATCGTTAATTATCAACTTCACAGGTCATGGAAACGAAAAGCAGTGGGCTGATGAAAATATTTTTTCACAGGTTGAAATTGACGAACTGGAAAACAAAGCATATCCCTTCCTAGTGACGGCGACCTGTGAGTTTGGCCGGCAGGATGATCCCACAATTGTATCGAGCGCTGAGTTAAGTATCCTTAAAAAGAACGGAGGAGCTATAGGACTGGTAACGACCTCACGTCCGGTAAACGCGGGTACCAACTTTGTTTTAAATCAGCAATTCTACAACGCGTTGTTTGAGAAACAATCGTCAGGATTTCCAACGTTGGGTGAAGTTTTCAGGAACACAAAGAACAATAGTTCAAGTGGAGTTGGTAACCGAAATTTTTCATTGCTTGGTGATCCTTCAATGACACTTGCCATTCCTTCGAAGTCAGTGGTTGTGACAAACTTCAAAACTAAAAGTGATTCCGACACCCTCAAGGCTCGTTCAATTGCTGTGCTTGAAGGTGAGGTACGAGATGAATCTGATCTATTAATCGAGGACTTCGACGGAGTTGTTGAATTTACGCTTTTCGATAAGCAAGTTGATGTAGTAACTATTGGAAAGAACAATCCTGCTTTTCAATATCAGACATGGCAGAATATATTATACCGTGGTAAGGCGTCTGTCAACAACGGTGTCTTTAAGTTTGAGTTCATCCTGACGAAAAACATTTCAGAGCAGATCGGTGAGGGAAAATTAAGCTTATATGCTTACGATCCAAAGTCACGACTGGATGCCAACGGCGGATTCTCCATCAAAGTTGGCGGCAGCGAGCCGGATTTTCCTTTAGATGATCAGGGGCCGATGTTGCAGGCCTTCATGGGCGATACAACATTTGCGCCGGGCGGGATAGTTAGCACCAATTCAATTTTGGTCGTAAACGTGCAGGATGAAAGCGGAATAAATATTTCGGATGATGGGAGTGGAAATAGCCTTGTCGCCTTTTTGGATGGAAGCGACCAGCCTTATATTTTAAATGATTATTACGAATCTTACATTGATGATTTTACAAGGGGAAGTGTACATTTTCCAATAAAAAATTTGCCACCCGGGAGACATACAATCACTGTTAAGGCATGGGATACGCATAACAATCCCGGGGAAACGACAATTGAGTTTGTCGTGACAGATGGTGAGGAGCTCGTTATTGAGACATTGGGGAATTTTCCAAATCCCTTCGTGTCTGAAACTTCAATATTCTTTACACATAATCGTTCGGGGGATGACCTCGAGGCACAACTAACCATTTTTAATGCTGGAGGCATGCAATTAAAGACTTATCACTATGACATTCCTGAAAGCTCATATCGTGTAGATTTGGGTGAAATAAACAACCTGTATGATTTCGAAAAAAAACTCCCGGGCGGTTTATACTTGGCGCGTTTGATAGTGCGTTCATTAACGAATGGGTCTAAAACTGAGCGCGTTGCCAAACTAATTGTTGTGAATTAATTATCTTTGAGCCTTTGAAAAACACATTGATGTATTATCGCCTTATTCTGGTTGTCTTTGCTGTGGGATTAGCCACGGAAAACGCATTTTCTCAATCAAATCTTCTCGGACAGGAGACAGCGATTACCACCGCTGTACCGTTTCTGGCAATTTCCCCTGATGCACGACACGCAGCATTGGGTGATGCAGGTGTTGCTACTTCGCCCGATGCAAATGCAGCATATTGGAACGCCGGCAAGCTGGTATTTCTCCCGACTAAATACGGTGCATCAGCATCGTATACACCATGGTTAGGTAAGATCGTTAACGATATGTCGATCTATTATCTCACGGGATATTATAAGATTTCCAGAGAGCAGGCTGTTGCAGTTGCTTTAAAGTATTTTGACATGGGCGATGTTACTTTTCGGGACGGACCACTGATCAGTGATATTAGTGGTGAATACAATCCTCGCGATTTTTCTTTTGATGCAACTTATTCCAGGCAATTGTCAACAAATTTAGGTATCGGAATTTCAGCGCGATATATTTATTCAAACCTTACAGGTACAAGCGCTACGATTGATGCCAAACCCGGAAAAAGTGTTGCCGCGGACATTGGCCTTTACTACACCAAGGAACTTCGTTGGCAAAAATTGTCAACGCTCTCGCTCGGTGCCACTATAACAAACATCGGAGCTAAGCTCACGTATACCGATAACAATAATGAGGATTTTCTCCCGACGAATTTGCGTGTAGGTACTGCTCTGACGACTCAGCTTGATCCATATAACTCATTAACATTTATACTGGATTTTAACAAATTAATGGTTCCGAGCCCTCCCTTGCGTGATTCAGTAACCGGTAACATCGTTAAAGGCCGAGATCCTAACCGATCCGTTCTCAATTCGATGTTCAGTTCCTTCGGAGATGCGCCCGATGGTTTCAAGGAAGAAATTGATGAGGTGATGACTTCAATAGGAATTGAGTATTGGTACAACCGGATGTTTGCTGCGCGTCTTGGATACTTTAATGAAGCCAGGAGCAAGGGTAACCGAAAGTATATGACCATGGGTCTTGGTTTCCACAAAAATAAGTTTGGAATCGACGTTGCATACCTTGTTCCAACTGCCAGGCGTGAGCATCCATTAGCCGAGACGTTGCGATTCACACTGCATTTTAATATTGCCGACAATCCAACAAACCAGGAATCCGTTACCGACAATCCCTGATGTTAGACAGAACGATAGCTCCTCCATTTAAGCGGACCAATTCCTTCGAACTGATCCGGCCTCAAAAAGAAATTCTGGGAAATGGAGCAGAGGCTTATTTTGTCCTTGGAGGAACACAGGAAGTAAGCAAGGTCGAATTGGTTTTCCCGGCGGGAAGATGGGCAGAAAAAACACCCGGTGTATCGTATTTCGCCGCTAATATGCTCTCAAAGGGAACGCGTACGAAATCCAGTTTCGAAATTGCAGAAACGCTTGACCTCTACGGAGCGCACCTCGAAATACAAGCGACATTCGACAACGTTTCAATCTCTCTTTATATTCTAAATAAGAACTTTCAGGCGGCAGTAAGCCTCCTTTATGAAATGCTTACGGATTCTGTCATGCCGGAACCTGAACTTGACTTGATGAAGTCAATCTATTTGCAGAATCTGAAAGTTAATTACGAAAAAACGAGTTTCCTCGCTTCAAGGCAGCTTCGCAAGAATCTATTTGGCGAGACTCATCCATATGGAAGGGAAGTAGACGAAACCGATCTGGCAGCTATTACTATCAATTCGGTTTTGCAACATTATGCAGACGGTTTCATGAATGCGACCCTCTTCGTTTCCGGAAGAGCTTCGGATCGCAATATCGCCTTTGTTAAAAGCACTTTTGATTCAATCAGGTATAACAGGATCGATCCTGAGAATTTTGCGGGTGAGCCAACAGCGCATAGTCGCGACGTTGTTCACAAAGATGGTAGTGTACAATCTTCCATACGATTCGGCAAGAAAGCAATGTCGAAGTTGCATGAAGATTACGTTGATGCATTATTTCTGAATCATATTCTGGGTGGATATTTTGGCTCAAGGTTGATGAAAAATATCCGCGAGGATAAGGGATTGTCATATGGTATTTCTTCCTCTCTTCACGCTCTGAAAAATGACAGCTACTTGGCCATTGGAGCTGATGTCAACCGTGAAAATCTTGATCTTGCCTTTACGGAAATTGGAAACGAACTGAGGCGGCTGCGAACCGAAAAAGTGGACGATGAAGAATTGGATATTGCCCGCAACCATTTTATCGGCAGCCTGCAACTGGAAATCACCACTTCATTTGCCCATGCAGACAAGATTAAGAATATCGTTCTTTTTAACCTGGCTCCCGATTATTATCAGCATATGATCGACCGCGTCAATACAATCCCTGCAGATGACCTCCTGAAGGTTGCGAACAAGTATTTCGTGGAGGATAGTTTTCTTGAGATTGCGGTGGGGTAGGTCCCCGAAAGTTTATCACCGATTCTAAAATTGCAGTGTTCCTGCTAACTTTCGGGAACCTACTGCTTAAAGATATGCGAAACATCGTCTACTATGTCGCTTCTACTCTTGATGGGTTTATCTCTAAGCCCGGCGATGATATATCGGGATTCGTTGGCGAGGGGAACGGCGTATCTAAATACCTGGCTGACCTGGCGAACTTTGATACCGTTGTAATGGGAAAAAACACCTATGAATTCGGCTATAAGTATGGACTGAAACCAGGTGAAGCGCCGTATAAAAACATGCGACATTACATCTTCTCAGAGACACTAAAGTTTGCAAAAAGTGATTCCAACGTTCACGTATGTGCGCATGACATCAACATTATTAAGGACCTGAAAAAAGAGAAGGGGACTGACATCTATTTGTGCGGTGGTGGAACGTTTGCTGGTTGGTTGCTGGATAATAAGCAAATCGACATCTTGAGAATAAAATTGAACCCCCTCATTGCTGGTCAGGGTACCAGGTTATTTGGAGAATCTGTAAGTTCTTATGGCACGCAACTTATTGACACGGCTAAGTATGACAACGGACTTCAAATCATTTCTTACAGACTCGTGTATTGAATGTAATTTTCTTTGAAAGTGAATCAAAAGCTTTAAATTCGTTTGCTCTATCGCGTACAAAAAATCATGAAGAGAGTCTTGCTGGTTTCGTTGTGTACTTGCCTCACCCTCATGACGTGCTATGGCCAACGAATCAGTATTAGATATAACTCGGCAAAACCGCAGGTTAGGTATGCAGCAGAGCTTTTGAAAACGTCCGCATTAAAGAATGGATTTATCATCAATGAATCCCAGCCTGACTATAACATTATTCTTGAAGAGGAATCGACGCTCGCGAAAGAAGAATATTTAATTTCCCCTGAAGCAAAGAAAATTGTCATAAAAGGTGGTGACGGTGCCGGGATTATTTATGGCGCTTATACCCTGGTCGAAGATTTTAGAAATGGAGTAAGCCTCCAAAATATCAAGCGTAAAACTGAAAAACCGCGACTCGCATTCAGAGGCATTAAATACGATCTCCCTTGGGACACCTATCGCCATAGCTATGCGCTGGACCAACACCAGGAGACATGTAGCGACGTTGCTTATTGGAAATCCTTTCTTGATATGATGGTTGCGAACCGGTTCAACGTGCTCACGTTATGGAACCTCCACCCCTACACTTTTATGATCAAGCCAAAAAATTTCCCGGAGGCTAGTCCATGGTCTGAAACGGAAATGGCAGAATGGAAAAATTTATTTGGTAGCATTTTTAAGATGGCGCAAGAGCGCGGCATTGAGACCTATGTCGTGCCGTTCAATATTTTTGTTACACCGGAATTTTCGAAGGCACATAATGTGGCTATGGATAATCTGGATCATCACTTTTTTGTCAAGGGTGATACTTCTGAAATTGTGAAGCGGTATACCCGGGAATGCGTTACACAATTGCTTCAGGAATATCCAGAGCTGACGGGAATGGGGTTGACCTTGGGCGAAGGTATGGGGGGAATGACTCCACAACAACGGGAAGACTGGATGAAGGAGACAATTATTGCAGGGATGCGTCTTGCTAACCGGAAATCAAAACTTATACATCGAATACCATTCTCAAGTACTACAGGTTCCCTTGGTCCAACAAGCATTGAAACTGAGAAACTAACTCGTGCTGGAATTGAACAAGAGGCAGCGATGGATTTTATTGAAGGTCCGGTTTGGGCTGACTTGAAATTCAATTGGTCGCACGCTCATTCCACTCCAAAGTTAATAAAGGTGCATGGCGGAAAACTTTTCGGTGCATATTTTTCGCCGGTTCCCACTGATTACAAGATTGTATGGACTGCACGCAATGAAGATTTCTTTTGCCTGAGATGGGGTGTTCCGGATTTTGTGCGTCAGCATGTGAACACAAATGCCCATGACTATGTTGGTGGCTATCTCATCGGATCAGAAACTTATATTCCAGCGAAAGACTATTTCACGAAAACTGGCGTAAAAACAAATTGGAAGTATGCTTTTGAAAGGCAATGGATGTTTTACATAACATGGGGAAGGCTGTTGTACAATCCTTCGACACCAAACGGAATCTTCAGAGCAGAATTTGTTAACCGATATGGGAAAGACGGTGCAGTTTTGTTCGAAGCCTCTAGTCTTGCAGGACAGACACCATTGCGACTTGCTTCTTCTTTTGATTTTACCTGGGATTTTTCTTTATACTCAGAGGGCTTTCTGGCTTTGAACCGGGATAAAAGACGAGTAGAGTACATCTCAGTTGATTGGCAAATCAGGCAACCGCCAATTGACCCTGACTACGTGTCGATTTTGGAGTATGTAAAGACTGTGTCAGCAGGAGGTACGTTTGATAAGAATAAGATTACTCCGCCCGTGTTGATAAGCATGCTGGAAAATGACAATCGCAAAGCCTTGAACTTGCTTCGAAACTTCAATGTGGTAAACAACCCGGCGCTTGAGCAGGAGGTCGCTGATATCAGGGTGTGGGCTAACCTTGGTCTCTATTTCGCTGAAAAATTAAAAGGTGGATTGGCGTTGCAGACTTACCGTGTTCGTGGCGGAACAGAATTGAAAGATCAGGCTGTTCGTCATCTTGAGAATGCCTTAAAGTATTGGGATGAAGTAGTCGCCATCACAAAGCCGCTTTACAACCACATGCCTTTGGTACACTTTAGCGAACAGGATGGTAAACATTGGAAAGAAAATGATCATCTTCGTTTTCATTGGGAATTACTCCGTCCCGAAGTTGCCAAAGATATTGATATAGCAAAAAATGCAACACCAGATCAAAATTAACCATCATTTCTTATCGTACCATAGTTTTACTCAAACCATGAATAGACTAATTTTTTTATCCAGGCACATTCTTATCCTATTATTAATCATAGTTGCAAGTTCATGCAAGAAAGCAGTCAAGGAGGAACCACCTTTAATAGTTCGGGAGGATCCGTCAGAAGCTGCAAAGAAAGCAAAGGAGATCCGCGAGGCTACAGCAGCTCAACTTGCTGACGGGTTGACGCTATCGCTATGGGCCTCCGATTCTTTGGCGCCAGATCCTGTGGCCATGTCAATCGACGATCAGGGAAATGTTTACCTAACGCGCACCAATCGACAGAAAAATTCTGAATTCGATATTCGTGGATATCGTCATTGGATGACACAGTCTATCAGTTGGGAGACCGTCGAAGACAGAAGAAAGTTCTTGCACGAATTTTTTGCTCCAGAGAAAAGCAAAGAGAACGAATGGCTTGCCGATCTAAATAATGATGGAAGTCACGATTGGCGCGATCTTGCAATAGAGAAGGACGAAATATGGAAACTGGAAGATCGGTCAGGCGATGGACTGGCAGATATATCCACAAGAATTCTAAATGATTTTCACGATGAAGTAACGGACGTAGCGGAAGGGATCCTGGTTCGAGAGGAAGACATGTTCCTTGCGATCGCCCCCGATCTTTGGAGATTGAGAGACACGGATGGGAACGGTATTATTGATGAAAAAACTTCCATCAGCAACGGTTACGCTGTACACATTGGATTTTCGGGGCACGGACTTTCGGGCGTGGCGCAAGGTCCCGATGGTAAGATTTACTGGAGTATCGGTGACATTGGTGCAAGTATCAAAGCTCCTGATGGAACTGAGCACAAGTATCCAAACGAAGGTATCATCGTACGTTCCAATCCAGACGGAAGTAACTTCGAAGTGTTCGCCGCTGGTTTGAGAAACGTTCATGAATTTGTGTTTGATGATTACGGCAACATGATCAGTGCTGACAACGATGGTGATCACCCCGGTGAGAGCGAACGACTGGTTTATATTGTTGAAGGTTCTGATGCCGGGTGGCGCAGCAACTGGCAATATGGAAAGTACACCGATCCAAGAAACAATACATACAAGGTCTGGATGGAAGAAGGCTTTTACAAACCTCGTTGGGAAGGCCAGGCTTCACATATCATCCCACCGATAGTCAATTTTCACAACGGTCCGACCGGCATGGCATACAACCCTGGTACGGCTCTTGGATCTCAATGGAGAAACAAATTCTTCCTGGTTGAATTCGTAGGTAATCCAAGCCGGTCGCATGTCTGGGCGTTTAGCCTTACTCCGAAGGGCGCTTCGTTTGAATTAAATGAAGACATTGATGTTGTTAATGGAATTTTGCCGACGGGGATACGTTTCGGTCCGGATGGTGCCCTATACGTTGCTGACTGGATCAACGGTTGGGGTACTAAAAACTATGGCCGCGTATGGAAGCTGGATGTAAGTGAGGAGAAAAATGATTTGAAGGCAATACGTGAGGAGACTAAGAAGTTAATTCAGTCAAATTACAAGGAGAAGTCTGATGAAGAGCTGGAGAAATTGTTGTCGTTTGAAGACATGCGTGTTAGACAAAAGGCACAATTTGAATTGGTTCGAAGAGGCAAAGATGGTGGAGAAATTCTTAAGCGATCTGCAGAAACAAATCCAAATCAACTCGCGCGTATCCATAGCATTTGGGGACTCGGTCAGTTGGCTGCCAGTGATGAGTCTATGGCGACACCGCTTGTTAGTTTATTAAAAGATAATGACGCTGAGATAGTGGCACAGGCTGCGAAAGTCATCGGCGATATCAAACACAAGTCGGGCGATCAATTGATTCCATTGCTCACGCATCAAAATGCACGTGTTAAATTTTTTGCTGCGCAAGCCCTTGGACGCCTCAAAGAAGCTAATGCTGTGCAGCCGCTTTTGGATTTAATCAGCAACAACAATGATGAAGACCTGTACTTGAGACATGCCGCAGTATTGGCGTTGTCGCGTATAGGACAGGAGGCTCCAATAACTGCACTCGTAAATAATTCCAGCAAAGCGCTACGAACGGCTGCAGTTCTGGTGTTGCGCCGGATGAAGAGCGACAAAGTTGCCATGTTCCTAAAGGACGCGGATGAACTGGTAGTGACTGATGCAGCAAGAGCGATCAATGATGATCTCTCCATCGAAGCGGCGCTGCCCGCATTGGCAGAGGTGTTAAGTGAGCAAAGATTCAAATCTGAACCACTCTTGCGCCGCGGGATCAATGCCTGTCTTCGGGTTGGCGGCGAAAAAGAACTTGACATTCTCATGGCGTTTGCGAAGAGAAGTGATATCGCTCCCGGCGTGAGGGCGGAAGCGCTCGCGACAATCGGAACATGGCCAAATCCATCTGTATTGGATCGAGTGGATGGACGTTTTCGCGGCAAAGTAGAACGCGATCCAGCGGGAGTGATTGCAAAAGTTAAAGAAAACGTGTCACCATTTCTACAAAGTAACAATGCCGACGTGCTTACAGGTGCGGCCAAAATGTTGAGTGAATTGGGAATCCGGGACTACAACGCGCAGTTGGAAAAGATTATGATGCAAAGCCCTTCTGCTACTGTGCGTTCTACAATATTGCTTGCGCTAGAAAAGTTGAAGTATGAAAAAATTCAGGATGTGATCAAAGTTGGTATGAATGACAGGGACGAATCTGTCAGGACAGCAGCGATTGGCTTGCTCAGTGGATTGGATATTGACAAGGAGCGTCTGCCGTCGATTGTCGAGCCAATATTTGCAAAAGGTACTGTTGCCGAACAACAACGTATGCTTGCGGTGCTTGGCGATATGCCTGTGGAAAAAAGTGAACCTGTGCTTGAAAAACTAATCGGCCAACTGGCAAATAAGAAATTGTCACCAGCCCTTACGTTAGATTTGATAGAGGCCGTGGATTCGACTCGTTCAGAGAATCTGATCGCCAAGCTGGATCCTGTGAGAAATTCGGGAAGTGGTAATGAGTCATTTGCAGAGACTTTATATGGTGGCAATCGTCGCCAGGGCCGTAATATTTTTATGTCCAATCCTACTTCTCAATGTGCGCGATGTCACTCGGTCGGAACAAGTGCTGCTGGTACAGTAGGTCCACCGTTAGGCACTATTGGCGACAAACTTTCCAGAGAACAATTGCTGGAGGCGCTGATAGAACCTAGCAAACGCCTTGCGCCAGGTTTCGGAACTGTCAGAATAACCTTGAAAGATAACCAGGTTGTTACTGGAATTTTGATGGAAGAATCACCCACCGAGTTGATACTGCGGACATCAGATGCGGAGCCTCTTGAAATCGCGCTGTCGAGGATAAGCAAGCGAGAGAATCTGCCTTCAAGTATGCCTCCAATGGGCACGTTGCTGTCGAAGCGGGATATTCGGGATGTGATAGAGTTTCTGGCAAATTTGAAAGAGGGGGGTTGAATATCGAATAAAGAACAAGGAATAATGAATGATGAAGGGCGCTCGAGCCGAATATGCAGGCACTCTTGACCCGGATTGAATATCGAATATCGATAGCTATCGGTATGAACAAGGAATAATGAATGATGAAGTGTCGCTCGAGCCGAATACGCAGACATTAGGCTCGAGCGCAACCTCAAACCTCAAACCTTAAACCTTAAACTTTAAACTTTAAACTT
>JAEZBX010000328.1 GCA_023412765.1 Bacteroidota bacterium | reverse complement strand
TTTTGTTTTTTAGTTATTAGCCGTATGGCAATTATTTAGCCATAGATGCCATTGTGAATACAATCAATTAACCGGCTTAGAACGAAAAACTCTGTGTATTTTTCTCCACATCCGGTGAGTTGATTGTGAATGAAAAACAATAAAATGCATATTGCCCTCTTGAGCGAAAGCGAGGATTAGCACATGATTAGATCGATACATTCAGTGGCGATGAGGCCGATACTTTACCTAAAAGGTAAATTGCCTCCGTCCCAGTTTTTTGTGCTTTCTAGTATTCTTGTGGGATTGTCTTCAGGGTTAGCCGGCGTTTCGCTGAAGTACTGTGTGCATTCGATTGAACGTCTCGTCAATTATTATTCTATAAGATTTGATGAGTTTCTTGTTTTCGCATTGTTTCCCCTGGTCGGGATCTTCCTCACTGTAGTGTACCTGAAATATTTTCTAAAACGCGACTTGCAAAAAGGCACGGCAGAAATAGTCCATACCATTATTAAGAAATCAAGTAAGATCAGTCCGCAAACGATGTACTCTCATCTCATTTCCAGTGGGCTCACTGTAGGATTCGGGGGTTCCATGGGATTGGAGTCTCCCATGGTTACTACCGGAGCGGCTATTGGCTCAAACTATGGACGCACCTATAACCTTTCCTACAAAGACAGGACAATTTTATTAGCCTGCGGCGCTGCGGCCGGCATCGGCGCCGCGTTCAATTCCCCGATCGCGGGAGTACTATTTGCTGTCGAGGTAATACTTACTGACATCAGCGCAGCAGCCCTGATACCGCTTATAATTTCCGCTGCCTGCGGCGCTCTGCTTTCAAAGATAATTCTACAGGAAGATGCTCTTCTTTCCTTCACCTTACAAGAGCCTTTCAACTATAACAATGTGCCTTACTACATTTTGCTCGGACTCTTTTCCGGCTTCCTCTCTTTGTACTACGCACGTGTTTTTACGTGGGTAGATCTCAAAATGCAATCCGTGGCCAACATATGGGGCCGTGTTCTTGTCGGAGGTTTCCTGCTCTTCGTTTTGTTGATCTTCTTTCCACCTCTTTTTGGCGAGGGGTATGAATCTATTAAATCGCTTTCAGTGCTAAAGCCAGGGCAGCTTACCCAAGTCAGCGTGGTAAATAATTTAATCACAAACGATTTTCACCTATTGATATTTCTCGGGTTGATGATGTTCCTAAAAACCGTCGCCGCGGCAATTACCACTGGAAGTGGCGGGAATGGTGGAAGTTTTGCACCATCGTTGTTCGTGGGCGCCTATCTCGGATTTGTCTTTGCGCGGTTCATCAACCTTCTCGGTATCGGCAAGATTCCGGAAACAAATTTTACATTGGTTGCAATGGCAGGTATTCTAAGCGGTGTGTTTTATGCGCCGCTCACTGCTATATTTCTTATTGCAGAAATCACTGGCGGTTACGACCTCATGATACCCTTGATGATCGTATCGGCGCTCAGCATTACCGTTGCAAAGTATTTCGAACCGCTTTCCATGGAGGGAAAGAAACTGTCGCACATGCTAAATCTCAGTATGGAGGATAGGGATCGATTCGTATTAAGCAGGCTTGACCTCACAACGCTCATCGAAACCAATTTTTCTGTTGTGAAGCCTGAGGACACAATTCAGACCATGATCAAGGTAATTTCCGAATCCAGCAGAAATACGTTTCCCGTAGTAAATGATCAGAACGAGCTCGTGGGACTCGTTCATATGGACAGCATTAGAAACATTATCTTCAATCCTGAGAAGCATGGTACTACGACCGTAAAGGATTTGATGACTAAGCCAGCGGCAATCATAAAGCTAAATGAAAACCTTCATGCCGTACTGAAAAAATTTGATGACACAAATCAATGGAATCTTCCTGTCGTGGAAAAGAATAAGTACCTGGGTTTTCTATCCAAGTCGAGTATACTTACAAAGTACAGGTCAGAATTATTGAAATCAGTGTGACGGTATTTCAATTATCTGCCAACGGATTGTACAAATATTTCTGTGATGCAAAATCAAACAATGTAAGTCGTCGCAATTCGAAATAGGCTGTCCAATAGGCTTTCAATGCTTCGATGTAACTTCTCTTTGCATCATCCTTCTCTTTTAATGCAATGTTCAAGTTTGTTATATCAATCTTTCCTATCAAATAACGGTTCTGCGCAACGTTGTATCGCTCGAAAGCAACCTCGTCGGACTTTTGTGTGATATCGATTTGAGACTTTAGCATTTCAAACTGCCTTACCTGGGTAAGTATTGTCTGTTCGAAAGTTATTTCATCCTGTGCAATCAAATAATCGTTCAGTCTTTTGTTTGCATATGCACTTTGCATCAGTGATTTTCGGCGTCCCCAATCGATCAGGGGAATATTAAACGTCAAATTAACAAACTGTTGTCGCGCTGGATTTTGATAGAGTTCGTTCATGTTATTTCCAACGCTGTTCAAGCCAAAACCTCCCGTTATATCGACGTCGTAACGCAAGCTTCTTGCCTGTGCAACGGATGCTTCCGCTTCTGTTTTCCTTCGCTCAAAGGCGATGTAGGCGGATCTTGTCTGGCGCGCGTACATCAAAGCATCCTCTTCATTTATGATTATGATAGGAATTTCTTCAGGCAGCCTGAGTTCGAAAGCTTCACCATTCTGCAACCCGATGTATGTACGCAACCGCAGGCTCGACGTCTGCAAGTTCAATCTTGCCTGGGCCACGTCCTGCTGAGATCTGAGCAACTGTAGCTCGACTTGCAGCAATTTATCCAACGAGGTAGTACCAATATTATATCTCCCTTGCTCGATCTTGTAGATAGTATCGTTGTTGGCAAGATTATATTTTGCGATCTGCTCATCAACCTGTGCCTGGAGCACATCGAAAAAGAATCCCACCGCATCGCGGGCAATCGCTTCCATCGACTCAGCGTAATCCCGCTTCGACTCCTCATAACGTATCGGCTCGATTCGTTTGTCCCATTTATACTGGTTGTATGAAAAAATAGGCTGGGATAATCGCAGATTAAAAACTGATCCGTTCCATTGCGAATTATCATCAACAAAGTTGTTGAAGTAGTTGTATGCAGAATTTATAGAGACAACTCCACCCGTCCATTGGATGGGCTGCTCAAGTGCAAAATTCACACCCGGGTTGAACTGATTTATCTGCAAATACCGGATTGAACCATCCGGTTGGAGTACCGGACTGAAACTATTATTATATAGGGCACCAGCATTATTACTGATGAGTCTGACCTGCGGATTATAATTGCTTCTGAAATATCGATACTGCCAAGAACGATTCTCCAGCCTGGTTTCTGCAACCTTGAAGTCGGGAGATTGAGATTGAGAACGCTCTATGATATCGGTCATCGAAAGAATGTTCTGACTCCTCCCTGGCTGGCTACAACAAATAATGACTAACAGTACAAAAAGAGTTTTATTCATAACGTAGCGACATAATCGGATCCTGGCTCGCAGCCCGGCGGGCGGGCGCGATTCCAAATATCAATCCTACGGCAGCGGCAACTCCAAAGGAAAGTATGATGGATGAAAAAGTAATTATTGTTGGAATGTCGGCAAAAGTTGAGACCACATAAGCCAACGTGATACCTAACGTAACGCCTATCAGACCACCGGAAACGCTGATCATCATAGCTTCAAACAAAAACTGCTGGACGACGTCGCTCTTTTTCGCCCCGATGGAAAGGCGTAATCCTATCTCCTTTATTCGCTCAAGAACCGAAGCCAGCATGATGTTCATTATACCAATTCCACCTACCAGCAGCGAAATCCCGGCGATTGCTCCAAGTACGTAGTTAAAGATGTCGTTCGTTCGTTGTTGTTGCTTAAGAAGTAGTTCCGGAATCTCAATTTCGTAATCGATCACATTATAATGTTTTCGCTCAAGGAGACGGGAGATAATTTCCGCGGTGGATGATAGCAGTTGAGTATCCTCTACTTGTATAACGAGCCGATCCAGTTGGTGATAATTTTTTTTCTCAAGTTCACTTTCCTGACTTGCTGCTGCGCCGTAAACATTCCCCTGACTTCTCATCGCTTCTAACCGCAGCTGTTCGGCCGTTATCTTGTCGCGATTCTTGTATCGGATTAATACAGATTGGAGCGGAACATAAATATCCATGTTGAAATCACGAATTCCCAGTTTGCTTATGGTTGATGTGGAGATCAACCTTTCATTCAGTGTGCCAATCACAGTAAGCCAGTGCTGACCAACCTTGATTGTTTTTCCAATTGGATTTTCTGTGGGAAAGAATTTTGTTTTGATCGAATTGCCGATAACGCACACCGGCGATCCCAATCGTTCCTGCTCGTGATTGAAAACCTTTCCTTCGTTCAAACTGAAATTATAAATATCAAAATAGGATGGTACTATCCCGATCAGTTTAGCAGATCTTCTAAGGCCCCCGCGGATCACATGTGTATCAATGATTATTTCGGGGCTTACTTTCTCAACGCCTGGGATTGCATCTTCAATGTTATGCACATCGCGAAGTGTGAGACCAGGCGAAAATTTCTTTTTGTCTTTCTTGCCCGTCTCTACTTCAATTTTTTCTTCCTGCTGTTCGACAATGGGCTTTATGACGATGTTATTCACCCCCACCAGTTTTATCTGCTGTAAAATTTCCTGTTGCGCGCCGTTGCCGATCGCCAGCATCGCGATTACGGCAGCGACGCCAAAAATTATTCCCAGCGCTGTTAACAACGAACGCATTTTATTGGCAATCACAGCACCGGTAGCAATGTGAATGTTAGCAAGTACGCGTTTGGGTATCATACTCATTTCTTACCGGGAGCGGCTGGAATGATGTCAGCTGCCGCATCTTTTGTAACCAACGGTGCATCGGGCTGATCTTTCTTTCTCTTCCCATTCATTTCCTTCAAAAGGGCAATGGGTTGATTTTCCATCCTGGGTGGAACCGACATATAAACGCGATCGGTATCTGTCAGTCCTGCGAGAACTACAGCATCATTTGCGTTTGTATCTCCAACAACTACCTCCTGTTTCTCAACCCCTATACCGCTTTTTTTAAATACGTATGTAATCGTGTCAGCCTGGCTGTGCAAACATTCAAGTGGAATGTAGAGTGCGCTGTCAATTGTTTTTGCAATGATCTTGTTGCTGGTTGTCATAGAGGGTCTTAACGTTGGATCCGTACCATCAATTTCAACGGCCACTTCAAAGACCTTGGCATCAGAATTCGGACGCTGTTCTCCCACATTGGCCACCCTGATGACAACGCCTTTGAGCTTTTTCTCAGGATATGCATCAAGTCCAATTTCTACTTTCTGACCTACCGCCACCTTCCGCACATCAACTTCGTTGACATAAGTTTTAGACATCATTTTGGTCAGATCAGGTAATGTCGCAACTGTTGGGTCCCACATGTTAATCTGGGATCCTCCCTTGATAGGCTTGCCATCCCAGCCCTTGGTATAAATTACCATTCCAGGTTCTGGCGCGAGGACGGTAAACGCCTGCATTACCTGTGTCATCGCTGTAAATTCGTTCTGGACCTTTCGAAGCTCGGCAGATTGCTCCTTCATTTTTTCTGCATTCTGGCGTTGTTTGATCTTATAGTTCTCGCCTGCCTGTTCGTATTCCCGTATCGCCCGTTCCAGGTTGATTTCACTTTGTTTTATCGTAGCGGGAGGTTCAAACTTGGATTGCTCCAGGATAATCCTTTTTTCCTCTACAGCATATCTTAGGTTGATAAGTTGATCGCGTGCCTCGCGAAGCTGAAGCGTTGTATCGAGCTGCGTTTGAACAAATTCTGCATTTTCTTTCTCCAGTTCGATCTGCTTTTCATTAAAACGAGTCTGAAATTCCGAACGATCCAGGTTAGCAACCCAGTCACCCTTTTTTACGATCGTGCCCTCATCAACAATATTTTGGATAACCACCTGCCAGATTCGGAAGTCACGCAGCTGCGTAGGACCCAGTATTTTTACTGAATTTTTTGCCTCGAGCTCCCCTGTAGTTTCAATTTCCACTTTGAAAGGACCGCGCTTCATGTCGACAATGACATCAGAGAGGTTTCCGGCTTTGTTACCGCGCAGTACGAAGTACCCGAACAACAAAATTGCCAGGCCTCCGGCTGCAAAAAGAAGTTTTTTATTCATCGGGAAGCTGTTTGATAAATACTGCTAACTATTTTCCTTGTGGAGAATCAGACTCCACAATTCCCACTACCCGTCCGTACTTAAAGCTACTACATTAGTTATAATAAATGCAGGCCGCTGACATAAATCTTGACAAGCAAAATGAATGCGCTTACCAACAA
>JAEZBX010000161.1 GCA_023412765.1 Bacteroidota bacterium | reverse complement strand
CCCAACGGCATAGTTAGCCGCACGCGCCGTAAAAGCCATGAAGGTCAGCGATGGATTCTGCGTCCCCGTTGACACCATTGCTGCACCATCCGTTACAAAAACATTTTTACAATTGTGAAACTGGTTCCATTTATTCAGCAGCGAAGTCTTGGGATCGCTACCCATCCGTGCTCCTCCCATTTCATGAATATCCAGACCGGGAGCCTGACCAGTATCATACGTAACAATATTCTTGCAGCCAGCAGCATCCAGCATCGCCTTCGCCTGTTCGTGGAAGTCTTTGAGAGATTTTATATCGTTGTCATCGTAGTCAATAGATGTCGTTAACAATGGTATTCCCCAAGCATCTGTTTTATCTGGGCTTAGGTAGACCTTGTTGGATTCTTTCGGAATAGTTTCTCCCTGCATCATCATGAAAATGCTCCAGGGTCCTGGTTTCGCCACTTCTTTTTTTAAGTCTTCCCCGATCAATTTTTCTCCCCTGTTCCATCCAGCCCGAGATGCTGTGTAAAAAACCATATAGCCTCTTAAGAAATCCGTTTCCTGTTTATGAACATTTCTAAATGATGGCATCATGATAGCGGTGGGCCTGCGACCTTCGTAATATTGATCTTCATATCCTTCGAAATCTGCAAAGGCGTTTCCGCGATAATTATGGAATGCGACATACTTACCCAATAAACCGTTATCATTGCCTAACCCATTCGGGAACCGTGATGATTTAGAATTTAACAGAATCAAATTGCTGTTAAGACATGCCGCATTAACAAAGATTACCCTGGCAAAATATTCCTCTTCCTCTTTTGAATTGGCATCAATAATTCTCACACCTGAGGCTTTCCCTTCCTTATCGTCATAAATAATTGAATGCACAACTGCATCGGTACGTACTGTAAGATTCCCCGTCTTTGCTGCCCAGGGAAGAGTCGAAGAGTTAGAACTGAAATATCCGCCGTACGGGCAGCCTCGATAACATAAATGCCGCGCCTGGCACTTTCCTCTTCCCTGGCTGAGATGAATTTCTTGTGGTTCGGTAAGATGTGCACATCGCCCGATAACCGGATAACGGTCGGGGTACCGGTCCCTTATCTTTCCTTGAATGTGTTTTTCAACACAGTTCATTTCCCAAGGTGGAAGCGATTCGCAGTCCGGCAGAGTTTCAAGGCCGTCACGGTTTCCGCTTATTCCGATAAATTTTTCAACGTGAGAATACCACGGTGCCATCTCTTTGTAGGTCACCGGCCATGGTACAGCAAATCCATCTCGGGCGGGCGCTTCAAAATCAAAATGACTCCACCTCTGAGTCTGCCTCGCCCAGATCAAAGACTTGCCTCCCTCCTGATAGCCACGTATCCAATCAAAAGGTTTTTCCTGAACGTAAGGGTGCTCCTCATCTTTGACAAAAAAATGTTTCGTCGGTTCCTCGTAAGCATAACACCGGCTAAGGATCGGATTGTCTTGATGTTCTTTTGCAGTAAGTCGTCCCCGAAGTTTGAAATCCCATGGATCAAGTGTTGCAGTAGGATAATCATTTAAATGTTTCACCGCGCGGCCACGCTCGATCACCAAGGTTCTCAATCCTTGCTCGCATAATTCTTTAGCTGCCCATCCTCCTGTAATTCCCGATCCTATGACAATTGCATCGTAGGTATTTTTCTTAAGTGCGTCTCCTGTTATGTTCATAATAATAAGCTGTCAGCTGACAGCTTTCAGCCGACAGCTATGGAGTAGCAATTAAATTCTTTTTGAGGTTTCGAACAAGCTGAGAGCGATTAGGGGCTAGTACTGAAAGGTATAGGGTATAAGGTATAGGGTGACACACTGGAACCTTTTGTCTCTTCTTTCGTCATGTTGACAACAGATACGGCACAAAGCAATCAACATAAGGTCCACAACGGACTCAAACCAAATTCAGTGTTCGAAATTAACTCTCAATTTCTATGTCATACTTCGCCAAGAGTCCTACAATACCTGGCAGAGAAAATTTTGCTTTTTTTACACGGTTCATCTCGGGATCAATTACATAGTTATAAGCAGACCGAAAGTCAACCTTGTCAAGAATACTGTTTTCAAACATTGCCTTTGTAAGATCACATTTGTCGAATACTGAACTACTCAAATCGCATTCAGTAAAATCTGTCTCCTGTAGCTGAGTATTTTTGAAAGATGTCTTCCTCAATTTCATTTTATAGAACGACGAATGATTCACAATACAGTTATCAAACGAAATGGAAAGGTTAAATTCGTTACACGTGTAAAAATGAAGTCCCATTAACTTGCAATCACGGAATCTTATACCCTGCAATGCAGTCTTGTTCAATTTCGACAGACTTAAATTACTTCCGATAAACTCGCACTCCGAAAACCTGAAACCTGAAAGATCATACTCCGAAAAGTCGCACATCTTGAAAATACAATTTTCGTACTCACCCTTCTCCAGGCGGGTTTTAGTGAAACTGTCTTTGTCGAATGTTTGGTCGCTAACGTAAATCTCGTTCATGTTTAATGTGATATTGATATCCAAATTAATAATGATGAAGGTATTGGGTTTCGGGCATTTACTATTCGCAGCTGTTTGAACAAATATTATCGTTATGACAACACGCCATAAATAGCATTTGCCAATGACCGCCATGCAGTACCATCAAAAAGATATACTTCGATCATATGTTCCACAATAATCAAAGAACCTATGACCAATAACGTTTGACTATGTCTTCCAGTCGCAACCCTATACCAAATAATACTTATAATGAATAAGCTGTCTGCTAAAACCACAGCAAACCAAATATCAGGATGTGGCACTGATGGAAAAAAATGTCTAAACCGAAACCAGGCTGGCCATAGAAGCAAAATGGTTGCGAGGAGCATAAGGTGCTTGTGAATCAACGGTTGATTCCTCTTAAGAAGAGCAGCGATTACCAACGATCCAAAAATAACACCTGAGGTAATTATTCCAACGATTGATGAGATAGCAGTTTGCCCAAGGCCAGCATCCAATTCCTTTTTGACTTGGAACAATCCCACAGGAACAAAGGTTATCACAATTCCGGCGCCAATTAACATTCCCAGTACACCTAATTTCTTATGCAGCTTAATATTCTTAGTCTGTATAAATACTGCCTGCAGAATAAAAAGTAGCACCCAAGCAAACGCAAAGGCTGCGTGAATATGCACTATGGCTGGTGCCCTGAATGTACCTTTACTTAATGGAAGGAAGAATGTCGTTGAGAAGCCAATCAGAACAGCTAATAGGCCAATGATACCAACTGTAAAAAAAAGTTTACTCTTAAAATACTTTGCTGGTATTGCCATCGCTGGTCTGAATATAGGAAAAAAAATTCCGTCGTTGTTTCCATAAACCTCGCCTAAATTATTCGCAGCTGCTACTTGATGCTAATTCCTGGTGCGGCAGCCACACTAGCATACATTTTTCCCGATCTATAAATCGAATTTCGCTCTCCGATCTTTGCTATTTTTTCAAAACGATGATCTGCCAAAAGCATTGACAGCTGGTCAAAAGAAATCGGATATGGTACCCAGGTGTTTGCTCGAGTTGTATCGTACTCAATAATAATTAACCTGCCATCTGGTAGAAGATGATGTTTAAGTTTATTGATAAATGAACTCTTGTCGTTAACGTAGTGCAAGGAATTGGCCATGAGGATTCCATTGAGGAGAGAGAATGGAAGCACATCAAAGATGAAATCAGCCTTGATGAATTCAATAGCAGATTTACCTTCTTCACCTTTCATCTGTTGATGTTCATTGTCAACAGCATAGACTTTACTTTCAGGTCCAAGCAAAGATGCTAAGGCTTTTGTGAAAAGGCCGGCCCCACAACCGAGATCCGCCCACGTCTGCCCGCCCATGCCTCCCGAGAGTGCAGGCCGGATAAGATCAATCGCCTCAATCAGTTTCATGTAGTAAGATTTACGTCTTTAAATACAGGTTCACATAGACTAGAATTTGGCAATTTACGTTTTCATGAATTTCCAACTTGGCTTGTAGCTTTCTGGGAGATCTTCCTCCCTTAAAATAGCGCGCAGAATTTCAATGGGAATGCTATTCTCTTTTAGGACGCTATCATGAAACTGCTTTTCAGTCATCTTACCTGATCCGACGAGTTCATTCTTGAGTTCGTAAAGCTGTAAGCCTCCGATCATGTAAGCTATCTGGTACAAAGGACCATATCCGCCCGTAAACGACCGTCGTACCTCAGCCTCTGCGTTGGCATATTCGTGGCCAACACGGTCGACCAAGAAATCAATGCACTGCTGCGGTGTCATCTTTTCCAGGTGGTAGCTAAGGGAAAAAATAATTCTCGCACATCGATGCATCCGCCAGAACAACATCCCGATTCTATCCTCAGGACTTTTGGCGAATCCCTTGTCCCACAGGTTGAGTTCCCAGTAAAGGGCCCACCCCTCTATCCAAAAAGGAGTATCAAAAATATAGCGATAGGTTTTATGCCTGCTTTGCATGAACTGCTGAAGATGGTGCCCTGGTATAAGTTCATGGTGAACAGTTGCCTTTGAAAAATGAGGATTGTTGCCTCGCATGCTCATCAGCTTCTCTCGGTGCTCCATATCGTTAGTCGGATATGATATGATGATTTCTTCTCCACCGAGAAAAAAAGGATTCAAGCGTTGCGCCTCCGGCGACATCATAGTAGTTCGCCATGTTTCCTTAGCCAACGGCGGTATTGTCACCAGGTCTCTTTCTTCCAAAAATTTAACTGCTTCTTCTGCAAGGCCTACCACCATTGCCGGTTGTTCGCCCGGTGCCACATAGGTATTCTTTACTTTTTCGAGTGCTCCTTTCCAGTTGTTTCCAAAGCCCAGTTCTTTGGACGCCTTCAGCATCTCCGCATCGCACCAGGCAAATTGTTTTTGGGCTATTGCAATAAGTTCTTCCGGTGAATAAGGAATGAATTCCGTCTGCAAACTTTTGATCAATGCTGCTCTACCAATTGGCTTTCCTATAATGCCACTGCCATCATCTTTTACAGAGGTGTTTGTGTAATTTGTTCGAAGCAATTTTGCATACTTGCTCATGGATGAATCTAGAGCAATGAAAGGTCTCTCCGACCACCATGAAAACATTGGATCATATCCCTTATAAAAATGATATGCTTCAACAAGTCCTCTGCGCAACCCTTCGACGACCTGAAACGCCTTTTCAGCTTTTTGCCAACTAGAAAAAGGTGACTTTTTTAAGTTTTCATTTTCCTTTGCGAACGTGGCACTCATCGCGTCAAAAGCGCTAGCTACAGCCCGTGCATCCGGACTTTTTCCGTCTGCCCGTTGTAAAATAAAATCGTATAACGGTGTCGCAAACTTTACAACGTGGGCTACTTCGTCAAATTCTATCTTGTCCAACCCAAAGAAATACTGGTCCTTTTCAATCTGATTTTTTAGCAAGATATAATCAGCCTTTTCCGTCTTTGTCAGCTTAGTAAAGTCTACTTTATTCAGTTCCTTACCAAACTCATTGTAAAATCTGGTCATGCGATCATAAAACGTTGATGATTCATGAACCCTATACGTCCTGTATAAGGCTCCTTTATCTTCACCATATTTTATAATGAGATCAGTAACACTTTGAGCAATGATCGTTTGAGGCAGTGTCGATAGAAGTGCTGTACTGA
>JAEZBX010000213.1 GCA_023412765.1 Bacteroidota bacterium | reverse complement strand
ATTCTTAATAGAATCCATCCTGTTCATCATATCCCTGAAATAATGATCATTCAATTCATAACGTTTGAGGAAAAAATCATTATGAAAGAAGTCAGGATATCTCGTAGAGTCATTAAAAAATAGCGAGTGAAATTCATCCCTGAAAATATTGGAATGTTTGCGGTCAAAATATGAGTCGAAGCTTTTCATTAGGCTATCCATTCGACTGGTATCACCTTCTATATTGGAATAGTAGGAAGTATAGGTTGAATCAAACCCAATAACATTTCCCTTGTCATCGTAATGCCTGTTCACCTTCACACTGACCTTTGGTTGGTTTTTTGAAACAGTATCTTGTGATATTGCTTCATTATCCTGGCCCTTTGTGCTTTCGTGACACGATGATAACATCAATGATAGGGATGCCAAAAAGATCCAGAAAGTTTTCGGGAGATTGAGTTTTTTTGAAATCGGATTGGTCTTCTGCCTGGCAGGAAGACCATCGTGCTTTATCGATGCTGTCATGGTCTTAGATGTTTGCAAAAGCACTGTATAACAATCAATAACTATGCAAAAATCGTTTTGCAGGCCGTCACAAAGAGTATAACGGCCATTAACCTGACAACTTTTTCTAAAAAAATGTCATGTCGTCGGGGTGTCTGAAAAAATTTCAGGCTGAAAAAGGGATTTACCACAGAGGCACCGAGGCACAAAGGTTACACAGAGATATCAGAACTTTGAATCCTTTGTGTATAGTCTTTGTGATTTCTCTTTGTGTCTCTGTGGTGAAAAGAATTATAAATTAACGGAAATCTAATTCTCGCACATCTCTTTCAGCCTTTCCAGCGCCTTTGGCCACCCGTCTTCAAACATTTCAGCCCAGGCCGGAGGTGTGTTAATTTCTACCACAAGATTGGTTTTGCCATTATTTTCATCGAACGTATAGCGTTCCGTTGTGCCTACCCAGCCTTGCGCAATCTCGCTTTCCCGATCCTCGCTTCCGTCGGGATTAATAACGGCTACTTGTTCGGCAAGTATCGTTTCATAAGGTTTCTGTTCTTTGAGTTCGGCAAGTGTTCCGCCTTGTCCGGGCGAGATGAAGCGAATCTTTTCTCCTTTTGCCCAGATGCCTTCGAAATAGGAACCGGGCCAGGCGACGTCTACCCATTTCTTATAGCTTTCCGGATTGAGCATGGTGTTCCAGACTTTCTTTTTGTCTGCCGCGATTTCGGTTTTAAATTCCAGGTGTTTCATAGCTAATCGGTTTTAGTTTCGAACTTATTACACTACAAATGTACCTGCCAGAAAATTGACTGAGGGTGTATAAATACGACACTTTGCGAGGCTAAAGGCGACAAAATTCAGGGAATACGGTTTGGGTTTGAATATCTATTCATCCCTGAGGGAATCAATCGGATTTGCCATTGCAGCCCGCAATGCGTGTTGTGCGATTGTCAGAAGAATGATAATTGCCATTGCGAAAAGTGGTAACACAAATATCCACCAGGAAATGGGCGCGCGATACGCATAATGGTCGAGCCATTTCGTAATTGCGTACCAAACAGCAGGTGCCGCGATTGCAGTTGCAGCAAGGAGCATAATGCCAAAATCGCGCGACAGCATTATGAATAAATTTCTGATAGTAGCCCCCAGGACCTTTCGAATTCCAATTTCCTTCGTCCTTTGGGCTGCAACAATTGCTGCAAGACCATATAACCCCATACATGCGATTACAACGGAAAGGCTGGTGAACATAGTCAAAACAGAACTAAATTTTTGATCAGACTGATATTGGCGGTTAAAGAACTCATCCAGGAAAAAATAGCTGAACGGCAATTCAGGAAAAAGACGATGCCATTGTTGTTCAACGAATTGAATCTCGTCATTCAACTTAGTAACATCGGTTAGTTTGATGGAGAGATAGCGCAATGGAGCCCAACTGGTCTGGTAAACAACGGGTAGATTCTTGTCCTTAAATGATTTTGCACGAAAATCAACCACGCCTATCACCGTAACTTTGCGGGGTGTAGGACCACGCCCGAAAACGACGTCATGACCGACCGCTTGTTCGGCGTTATCAAATCCTAAAGCTTCGAGTGCTTCTCTGTTTATGACGATCGCGGATTCATTGTCCGTTGTTTTGCTGAAGCCCCTTCCCGCAATTATATCAACGTCGAAAAGGGAAATGAAATCGTCATCAATCCTGCTATAATACAGCGAGACCATGTTTTCGCTATTCTTCATGTTTCTGAAAGTTGGAAACAGCGACAAATGTTCTTTACCTGGGATGTCGTAGGATGCTGAGGCGCCAGCAACCTTTGGGTTCGATAGCAGCTCCTCCTTAAGGACATCCAATTTTCTAAGAAAGGTGGAATCGGACCCCGGAGGCCCAAACCTAACAAAAGTCTCTAACACCAACGTCTGATCGATGTCGATGCCCAGGTCGCGATTCTTCATAAACCTGATCTGCTTGTGAATCATCAGCGACCCCGCGATCATGAAGATGGCCAGCACAAATTGGAATGTCACCATTCCTCTTCTCAGTGTAATTCGAAAACGGGACTGCGTCCAGGATATTTTACCCTTCAAAGCGCTGACCGGTTTAAAGGATGAGACTATGAAAGCTGGGTAAATTGCTGACGCAACGCATCCGATACAGGCAATCGATACTGTGACAATCCAAAACCACGGATCGGTCAATAAAGTAAGAGACAGGTTAACCATTTCTGCCGGAGCGAAAAAAAGTATTGTGTAAACCAGTAGGGCGGCGGCGACGAAAGCGGCAACTGTAACTAAGAAGGATTCCAAAATGAATTGTATCGCAAGTTGTTTTTGCGTCGAACCTATAATTTTACGGATACCAATTTCCTTAACGCGATCGATCGCTGTTGCTGTTGAAAGATTGATAAAGTTGAGATATGCAATTAATAAGATGAACACCGAAAGTCCTTTCAATATGTTAACCATTAAAGCATTACCATTTTCCCCGGCTTCTCCCACAAGGTCTGAATGCAAGTGAATGTCAGTCAATGGCTGAAGCCGGAATTCTGACGTACCAACGCTTTGAGCATCATTGCCAAGATATTTCGCAGCAAAGGCTTTCATCTCCTCTTCCAGTATCGCAGGCGTTGTGCCATGCTTAAGCAGGATGTAATTATAGAATCCATCCCAATGCCAGTTGTTAGCGTCACCACCTGTTGCCTTATCACTAAGCGATTCCCATGAAAATAGAAAATCTGGAATGAAATGGGAGTTTGACGGGAAGTCTGCGTAGACACCGACTACCTTAAAATCGCCGCTATAGGAATGATGTATAATTTTGTCTAAGGCCGACGATTCCCCAAAATATTTCTTTGCCATAGAGGATGAGATCCAAACTGTTTTGGGATCCAATGGTTCAGAAGGTAAGGTTCCTTCAACAACGGTGGCGGTGAATATATTGAAGAAGTTGCCTTTGACATGGTAGACGCGATCCTCACTAAAGTTTATCGATTCTCTTTCATCTTTGGTGTAGGTGAGAATAATTTCTGACTGATCACTGATCTTAAATAGCGTGGTGTAATCTTCAACAAGGGAAAAATCATTTGTTAAAGATTCTCCCGTTGGAATAAAGCTCTGGGCACTTTTATATTGGATGACGCCGTCAACAAACCGGTTATGGCAGATGCGATATATCCGGTTAGCGTTGCTATGAAATCGATCGTAGCTTAGTTCATGGCTGACATACTGGGCTATTAAAAATGCCGCTGCGATCCCAACTGCCAATCCGATGATATAAATGGATGAAAAAAGTTTTCTTTTTGCCAGATGGCGAAACGCAATAACTAAATTGCTTCTCAACATTTAGGTAGGGTTATAATTCTTGAATCTAACCCTTTTTTGATCGTTTTGAAAATAAAGGGCAAAACGCGGACTAACACATCACGTTTTTTAAATCATAGAGGCCGCCTTGGTAACTCTGGAATTTTGCTCTCTTCGTTATACGGTTACACCCATCGGCTACTGTGGGAATTTAGTGCACGTATCCTTGCGTTGTAGAATATTTTTCTCGAATTACTTCATTTATCGTATACCGTTTGATCTATCGGCATACGAAGTGACGGCATGTTTTTTGGCCCTTCATATTCAGAGATTGTAAGAGTTAATTTACTTATCTACCAAAAGGCATACGGTCATGAAACATCATAAGGAGAATAAGAACCAGCCCAAGGAACATGATGTGGAGACACCCTCTCCACCACAAGTGATGGACCCTTCCAGAACGCCGAAGGAAACGGTTTCAAAAGAGGAAAAGAGAGATAAAGGAAATCGTTCTAAATCATCTAAGAAGGTGAAAGATCGGTCACTGTCGCCCAACGAAGAACTATAAAAAAACGGTCATGTTAGATCACAGCATTATACTGCAAATCTAATATTACAATTCAACGGAGAGACAGCTATTTTCGATAAAGCGCAAGAAGGAATGCGCGGAGGATTCGGCGATGATATTTTTTCCCGCAGAAGATCCA
>JAEZBX010000208.1 GCA_023412765.1 Bacteroidota bacterium | reverse complement strand
GAAAAGCACAAAAAGGTGACTATTTCAAAATTGATATTCCTGGCCCTGGGTCAAAATCCGGAGAAGGCTACGATTGGGTACAGATCGAAGAGATTGAGAGTGCGTCATTGCCAGATGGAGAAAGGTACGGTTTCCGCGTTCGGCCTACGGATAATCCGCAAAATCATAAAGAAGACGTGGCTCATTTTTATTCAGAAGAGTCGACCAGCTCATTTGTAATAGAAAGACGCAAGAATAAGGTAACGGCGTCGGTACACGATCGCAACACTAAACCGAATACGGATGCTGACACAGCAGTCGACAAGATCAGAGACGCTGTCGTTGGTGCCGCAGGTGTGGCTACCTTTTCTAAAATACAGTGGCAAAATCTAACCGACGGATTGGTGCATCAGGAAAGATAAGTTACGCTTCTATTTCACTACGGAAATACAGCTCCTGAATCCCCAACCTGGCTGCCCAAATATAGCCTTTGGGAAAAGCAAAAGCTTGTTCTAAGTGTTATACACTATGCAGAATCAAAAACTGATCAGGGCCGCCGCTTTATTGATTGTTGTTGTCCTGTCGTCAATTATCCTAAAATACGGCGCACCCTTCCTTATTCCCCTTGCGTTTGCCGCTCTTTTATCAATGTTGCTAGTGCCAGTTTGTACATGGCTGGAGAAAAAAGGTGTCAACAAAGCTATATCGACAATACTTTCGATCATGCTCGTGGTGGCATTCCTGGGTGGTGTGGTTACCTTCGTAAGCTGGCAAATTTCAGACCTTGGAAAGGACACGGCGAAGCTTGAACAACAAATCACAAAAAAATACGAGGAGCTTCGACAATACGTTAGTGACGAACTTGGTATTTCCGAAGAACAACAGGAACAATTCATTGAAAAACAAAAAGAATCTTCTGGAAACAAAACGCAAGCTGTAACCAGCATTATTGCCGGCCTTGGAACCTTCCTAACGAACCTGCTACTGGTCTTTGTATACATCTTCCTGCTTCTCTATTTCAGAGGACATATTAAGCGATTCGTTATCCGTATAGTCCCGGACAAAGAGGAACGCAAAGCCATTCAGGTGGTGGATAGCATGCAACAGGTAACTCAAAAATATCTAACTGGGATGGCTTGGATGATCGTAGGCCTTTGGATCATGTATAGCATTGGATTTACAATCGTCGGTGTCAAGAATGCCATCTTCTTTGCCGTGTTGTGCGGCCTTTTAGAGATCGTTCCCTTCGTGGGTAACCTTATAGGCAATTTGCTTACCATAGTGATGTCTGTTAGTCAAGGGGGTGATATGAACATGGTCATTGGTATACTGGTAACGTACGGTGTTGTTCAATTCATCCAGAGTTACATCCTGGAACCCCTGGTTGTAGGGGCCGAAGTAAATATTAATCCACTCTTTACGATCTTAGGTCTGGTAGCCGGTGAGTTAGTTTGGGGAGTCCCCGGGATGATATTAGCTATACCATTGATGGGTGTCACCAAAATTATATGTGATCACGTCGATGCTTTGAAACCCTTTGGTGAATTGATTGGTGAAGAAAAAAAAGAGCCAGGTAAGATCAAGAAAAAGATGAACGCGTTAGCGAGAAAAATAAAAAAGCTTTTCAAGAATGATGTTGGGAAATAATTAGTCCTACTTTGGGAAGGTAGAGAAGGGAATAAGGAATATGGAATAAGGAATAAGGAATAAGGAATAGGTATAAGGTATAAGGTATAAGGTATAAGGTGACAAGGTGTCGCACTTTGATATCTCGGACCTTATTCCCTACTCCCTATCCCTTCCTTCAAAACTCCTAAACAGACAACGCACCATAGCTGGCAAGGTCAAAAGTATGATGAAAACCCAAATTGAAATCCGCCGGTCTTTGATGGTTCATTATTAAAGATGTCGGTTTGCCAATTGTAACGATAATTCAGCCGCAACACAGTTTGAACGGTAGGACGCCAGCTGATACCAGGAACGACAGCAAATACATGGTCTCCAATGTTTGTTCCTGTTTCTCTGAACTTTTCGCTATTCCAATCCACGTATTCAAGTCTAAGAGCCGCGTTGATTAACGATGCTTCAAAACCAAGTATGCTTTTCTTCAAAACCGGCTGAACTAAATCAACAAAGCCACCAAATTGTCGGTTTCCAAACTGTTGACTATAGGTTTCCGGCACATCGATATTAACGAAAGCCCATTCTGTATTTATCCAGGTTTTGATATGCGGGATCGTTGTATTAAAATCTAACGCCAGTACATGCAGTCGCCGCTTTTTATCAAACACTAATCCATCCTCCTGAAACTTATTATATACGCCACCCATATATGATATTCCTAACTCGCCGAACTTGCGATGACGTATAGCTGTTTTCGCGGTGATCATAGGGATTCCATTAAAACTCTCCTCAAAGCGATCTGCGTTTGCCTTCGATGCAGGGAGAAATGTTTTGTTTTCGGAGTTTGAGATTATCTTATCATCAAATCCATTCGTTAAATATGCTTCATAAGCATACACCCAATTTCCCTCGTATAATTTTCCATATAAACCAAATCCGACGTTGCTCCATGTGGCAGGTAGAAGTTGTGTCGCCGACAAAGGTCTGTCAACAAATTCCCACTTGGGTCCGTCATGGTTTTGGTTAAATGCGCCGATCGGATTCATGATGATACCGCCGCGTAGATTCAATAAAGGATGGAATTCTATATCAACAGAAGCAAACTCAATATTGATTTCCTTCGTGCCATCTTCGAATTCAATCTCTGATAAGAATTTGATTCGCTTATAAATCGTTGATGCTACAAACAACGTCAACCTGCGCATTTGAAACTGATGACCTTCCGTTACACCATCGGTGCCCAGATGTTGCCAATTGGCTTCTACATATCCACCTAACGCTACGGGTAATTTTCCCACCGTAAGAAAAGGACGGTTGTATACGGCATCCATATTTAGTTGCAATCGTGCTGTATCATTTGCAGTTCGCTTTAGAAGTGTGGTATCTATTTGCGAAAAGCAGGAATTGCTCAGCAAGATTGCGACAGAAAAAATCAAAAAGCTTTTCATGCTCTGAGATCGATAAAAATCCGATTGCTGTCAGAGGTAACTTTAAATGTCCGGAGGTTTTCTTCGGCAGGTCCCTGCACTACGATCCCACGATTGTTGAATTCACTGCCGTGTGCTGAACAGTGAAGATGATCGCCCGAGGCTGACAATTCATTTCCCTGATGTGTACACTTCATCAGCATCGCCGAATAATTGACATCTGAAAATCGGTATAGGTAAATGGGAAAGTTCATTGCATCGTTTCTAACAATCACATAGTCGCGTTGAACCTGTTGATCCTTCTTCAAATAAGTAAAATCAGATTTTAGTATAGATATACCGTTGGATTCCATCTGACCGGTTGTGTAGAATGTAGACTGACACCCAGACAAAAGCGGAAAAACAGAGGCACTGGTCAAGCACGCCAAACATGTTTTTGTAAATTCTCTTCGTTGCATAGATTAAAGGTTCTCAAGAAATTTCATGAGTTTCATTTTGTCAGAATCAGTAAGCGATTGAAAATTCTCCCGGCTTGTTTGTGCCTCTCCCCCGTGCATTAGAATCGCCTCCTCTATGCTACGAGCCCTCCCATCGTGAAGCAAAAAGTAGCCACCACCTTGAGAAAATTTCGATAAACCCAATCCCCAGAGCGCTGGCGTTCTCCATTCGGAAGTCTTCGCTGTGCCCTCTGTATAGCCATCATCGAGCTCGGGTCCCATATCGTGCAATAGGAGATCTGTATATGGAAAGAATGTCTTATATGAAAGCGCAGCTATAGAAGAAGGACCGGTAGTCATCTCGGGGCGGTGGCAGGTAGCGCAACCGATATCTACGAATATCGATTTGCCTTCCATGACTTCTGCGTTGTGAGTGTTTCGTGCAATAGGCGCTTTTAAAGTCTTCAAATAAAAAACAACGTCCTGTATAACATTGTCGGCAATCTCTGGATCAGATT
>JAEZBX010000171.1 GCA_023412765.1 Bacteroidota bacterium | reverse complement strand
TTCTTCCCCGATTTCTGGCACGAACGTGGAATGCACGCACATGTTTACTATGAGGCAGCTGCAGTCGTTATTGCTTTTATATCATTGGGAAAACTTCTTGAAGAGCGCGCTAAATCAAATACATCATCGGCCATTAAGAAACTGATGGGATTGCAACCGAAAACGGTTCGCGTAGTAATTGATGGAACTGAACAAGAACTTCCAATTGCTTCCATTAAAGTTGGCAACACGATCATTGTCCGTCCTGGCGAAAAAATCCCGGTTGATGGAATATTAACATCTGGATCTTCCTATGTGGATGAGAGTATGATTTCCGGCGAACCGATCCCCGTTTCTAAAACAGCGGGCGAAAAAGTCTTCGCAGGTACCGTTAACCAGAAAGGAAGTTTCCAGTTTCAAGCTGAAAAGGTTGGTGGAGATACCATCCTTGCACACATCATTAAAATGGTACAACAAGCTCAGGGAAGTAAAGCTCCGGTTCAAAAGCTAGTCGATAAGATCGCTGGAATTTTTGTTCCCATCGTAATCGGAATTGCAATCTTAACCTTTCTCACCTGGTTAGTGATTGGTGGTGACAACGCGTTCACTTATGCGCTGCTTAATTCTGTAACTGTGCTGGTGATTGCCTGTCCCTGTGCGCTCGGATTAGCAACCCCAACCGCCATCATGGTAGGAATAGGAAAAGGTGCAGAGAACAACATTCTTATTAAAGATGCTGAAAGCCTTGAACTCGGACATAAGGTTAATGCTATCATCCTTGACAAAACCGGTACAATAACAGAAGGCAAACCAGTTGTTACAGATTTTGTGTGGACAACCAACGGCGATGGACGTGAAGCATACAAAGGAATTCTTTATAGCATGGAATCGCGGTCAGAGCATCCGTTGGCTGAAGCCGTTGCCATCAAGCTAAAAGAAGAGGGTGCAACAGGAAAGCCAGTACAAAATTTTGAGAGTATTACTGCGCGCGGAGTTAAGGCAAGCAGCGATGGCGAAATATTTTTCATCGGCAACAGAAAACTGATGGAGGAAAATAATATTTCACTTTCAGCGAATATAAAATCAATGGCGACGGAGTTACAGTCCGAATCAAAAACCGTTGTCTACTTCGCAAACAGAGCTGCTGTGCTTGCCGTCATTGCAATTGCTGATAAGATCAAAGCGACATCAAGATCCGCGATCGAGGCGCTGCAACACAAAGGAATCGATGTGTATATGCTGACCGGTGACAATGAACAAACCGCTAAAGCTGTTGCTAAGCACGTTGGCTTAAAACATTTCAAAGCCGAGGTGCTGCCGTCACAAAAAGCAGAATTTGTAAAAGAGCTTCAGGCAAAAGGTAAAATTGTTGCCATGGTTGGCGATGGAATCAACGATTCGCATGCACTTGCGCAGGCAGATGTAAGTATTGCTATGGGTAAGGGCTCTGATATTGCAATGGATGTAGCAAAAATTACCTTGATCACATCTGACCTGCAATCCATTCCAAAGGCATTGAACTTATCCACTAAAACGGTTCTTGGAATAAGGCAAAATTTGTTCTGGGCATTTATATACAATCTGATAGGAATTCCAATCGCCGCAGGCGTCCTGTATCCAATCAATGGGTTTCTTCTTAATCCGATGATCGCCGGTGCGGCGATGGCCCTGAGTTCTGTAAGTGTTGTTACCAATAGCTTAAGGCTGAGACGGGCAAAAATCTGAAATTGGAAATTTGAGAAAGTTGTAAATTAATGCTATGGAAAAGGACATAGCAATCATGATGGCTGATCTCACCGGATACACCGCAATGACGGAAGCACATGGTGGTGCATCTGCTGCAAAGATGGTTGGCAAATACATGGAGCTAGTCAATAGTGCAATGATGGGAACGGCAAGATTGCATCAAAGAATTGGTGACCAGGTTGTGATCGTTGCCGACCAGGCTCATGATATCCTGGAGACTGCGCAGCGCCTAAACAAATTGACCAGCGACGAACATCATTTTCTCTCGATACATGCTGGCCTTCATTATGGTTCTGTTTTCATTGAAGGCGACAATTTTTTTGGATCCACAATTAATATTGCAGCGCGAATAATGAATATAGCCCAGCGGGGACAAATACTCTGCTCGCAAAATTTTCTTAATGAAGTTAAGGAGGTTGCGCAGACAATATGCATTGGAAAGCATAAGCTTAAAAATGTACCCGGCGACGTCGAGTTATTTTTGATCACTGAAAAAAGTAAAACAGATGTGTTCATAGATCCGGTTTGCCATATGCAAATCGACTGCTCGAAAAGCGACCTAGCATTAAACTACAACAATATAGATTACCATTTCTGCTCCACTCATTGCAGAGACCGATTCGAGGCAGATCCGAAAGAGTTTATTGGAAATTAGAAATTTGAAATTAGAGTCGCACCTCAAATTTCAAATTTCAACTTTCAACCTTACTATCGTTAATTATATAAAACGAATCCGGTATTGTATAAAGCTTTCTGACGCGTGTGTCCATACCTTTACATCATGAACAACACAACTATGAAAAGCGTGAACCGGAATATACTCCTAACGGTGGGTATATTGGTTGCGATATTGTGTTTATCCATTGTGCTCTAAACTCGAGATATTATATAAATAGCTTATAAATGAAATTAGAAATTGGAAATTTGAGGTGCAACTCCAATTTCCAATTTCTAATTTCCATTTTTTGCCCAATTTGGGCGATCTACGAGCCATTTCACGGAATTCTATAACACATTAATCGTTATGTATAAACCCAAAATCCGTTATTTTCCGTTAACTTTGGATATCGAATGAAGGCAACCCGTACGATATCTGCAGTTTTGCTAACGCTCCTGGTGCTGGTCTCATCAACCAGTTTCATGGTAGGTCTGCATTTCTGTATGGGTGAAGTTGAGAACATTGCCCTCCTTGGGAAGGCTGGCGAATGCGAGAAACAAAAACAGCTTCCACCCTGCCACAAACACATGAAGCCCGAGTGCTGCGACGATGAAACATTCGTTCACGATGGAAACGACTTTAAGGTTTCTGTAAAGCATATCCACATCGTTGCGCCAGTAGCGATGGATGTTGAACCGCCCGTTGTTCTCATTGCTGAAGTTATTCCTACAACTGAAATCTCAAGATCAAGATACTACAATTACGATCCGCCCTTGCGATCGTCCGACCTGACGGTTTCCCTGCAGGTTTTCATTATCTGATTTCTTCATGTCTGAGGAGTAAAGAACTCCCTATCTCAACGCGCTTTCATCAGCGCAAGTAATTCTCTATTACTTCTTATTTCCTTTTGAGACATGATCGAAAGATTGATTTCTATATCGTTAAGAAACCGATTTCTTGTACTGCTTATTGCTGCTGGCCTATTTGCCTGGGGTATTTTTTCAGTACAAACCAATAAGATCGACGCTATTCCCGATCTGTCGGAGAATCAGGTGATTGTCTTCACCGAGTGGATGGGCCGAAGTCCCCAGATCATTGAAGACCAGGTGACCTATCCATTGGTAACGAACCTGCAAGGTCTTCCGCAAGTAAAGTATGTTCGGGGTAGCTCGATGTTTGGAATGAGCTTCGTGTATGTCATATTCGATGACGAAACCGACGTTTACTGGGCGCGTGAACGGGTGCTTGAGCGTCTGAACTATGCAACGAGACTGCTACCGGAAGGTGTCACTCCTACCCTCGGCCCTGATGGTACAGGTGTCGGTCATATATTATGGTATACATTTGATGCACCCGGAATGGATCTGGGTGAGCAACGCGCTATTCAGGATTGGTATGTAAAGTTTGGATTGCAGAACGTACAGGGCGTAAGCGAGATCGCTTCCTTCGGCGGGTTTCAAAAACAATATCAGGTTACGCTTGATCCCAATAAACTCAACTATTACGGTTTATCAGTACCAGAAGTCATTCAATCTGTCAGGGCAAACAATAATGAAGCGGGAGGCAGAAAGTTTGAGATGAGTGACATCGGCTACATCATTAAAACTACCGGCTACCTGAAATCAATTCAGGAAATTGAGAATATTTCAGTAAAGACAGTGAACACAGTTCCAGTTAGAATTCGCGATGTAGCATCGGTTCAAATGACTGGAGAAACGCGTCTTGGGATATTTGATCTTGACGGAGAAGGTGAAGTTGTAGGAGGAATTGTGGTAATGCGATATGGTGAAAATGCTGATGAAGTAATTGGTAACGTGAAGAGGAAGATGGAGGAAGTTGCCAAAGGCTTCCCAGAAGGGATGAAATTCCATATCGTGTATGATCGCAGTGAGCTGATCGAAGAATCAATTTCATCGATCAAGACCACACTAATTGAAGAAATGATAGTGGTGTGTCTGATTGTTATCGCATTCCTTTTTCATTGGAGAAGTGCCGCCAGTATTATCATTCAAATTCCAATCACAATTGCCACAAGCTTTATCCTGCTGAATGCATTCGGTATTACATCCAATATAATGTCACTGACTGGAATCGCTTTGGCCATTGGTGTTATCGTAGACAACGGTATCATCATGGCAGAGAATTCATATAAGCATCTTTCAACACGGTATGCCGAGCTAAACCCCGACGATAAATAGTCATGAACTTTTTCAGAAGAAAAACATATAACAAGATAGATGAAGCTGAGCGCCTGGCGATCATAGAAAAATCATCGAAGCAGGTTTCGCGTGGCGTCTTCTATTCTACCATTATCATCATCACCTCCTTCCTACCTGTATTCATGCTTACTGGTCAGGAGGGAAAACTCTTCCATCCACTTGCTTACACCAAAACCTTTATAATGATGGTCGATGCGATTTTGGTGGTGACACTCGCGCCGGTAATCATTTCATTCTTTATGAAGGGGAGGTTCAGGGATGAAAAAAGCAATCCTATCAATCGCGTATTGGAAAAAATCTATGAGCCGGTTATCCGCACTTGTATGAAATGGCGCAAAACAACAATTGGTGTAAACATCCTGGCCCTTGCGGTCAGCGTTCCACTGATGATAAGACTGGGAAGTGAATTCATGCCGCCCTTGGATGAGCAGTCTATATTATTCATGCCCGTGACCTTACCGGACATATCGAACGAAGAGGCTAAGCGCATTCTGCAAGTTCAGGATAAGATCATTAAGTCGGTGCCGGAGGTTGATAAGGTTCTTGGGAAGGCAGGAAGAGCAAGCACTGCAACCGACAACTCTCCCATTAGCATGATTGAAACGATTATTATGCTCAAACCGAAAACCGAATGGCGCGATGGCATCACAAAGAACGACATCATCAACGAATTGGACGCAAAGATGCAAATCCCAGGTGTTGTCAATGGTTGGACTCAGCCCATTATCAATCGCATTAACATGCTGGCAACAGGTGTAAGAACAGATGTCGGTGTAAAAGTTTATGGTCAAAATCTTGACAGCATTGCAGCAGTTTCAGAACGCGTGAAAAATGCCCTCCAAGGTGTACCAGGCATTAAGGATCTATATGTTGATCCAATCACCGGAGGTAAATACCTCACAATCGACATTAACCGCGACGCTCTTGGCAGATATGGGCTTTCCGTGAATGACGTCAACATGGTTGTGGAGTCAGCAATTGGTGGAAGTCCGATCGGACAGACAATCGAAGGAAGGCAACGTTTCACTATCAGCGTAAGGCTAGCGCAGGATTATCGCAATAGTGTTGAACAACTCAAGCGAATTCCGATTAAAACAGCGTCTCTTGGAACAGTACCATTGTCGTCTGTGGCCAACATAAAGTTCGAAAACGGTCCTCCTATGATAGTATCAGAGAACGCGTTGTTACGTGGTGCTGTCTTGTTCAATGTGCGTGATCGCGATTTGGGCAGTACTGTTGAAGAGGCCATTGCAATTTTAAACAAGAATCTAGGTAGTCTACCCAACGGATATTATCTCGAATGGAGCGGTCAGTACGAAAACCTTATTCGTGGGAAGCAAACGCTCATGGTAATCCTCCCTGTGGTGCTGCTGATCATTTTCATTTCCCTTTATCTGGCATTCCACTCCATCCGCGAAGCATTCTTTAGTTTGATTACAGTACCCTTCGCGTTGATTGGTGGCGCTTATATGGTCTATTTCTACGGCGTAAATCTTTCCGTCGCCGTAGCGGTAGGTTTCATAGCGTTGTTTGGTATCGCAGTTGAAACGGGCGTGGTTATGGTGATCTACCTGAATGATGCCATGCACCAACTCGTAAAGTTGAAAGGTAATTCAAGTGAAGCGATCTCCAGGGACGAGCTGAGAGAATATGTAATTGCAGGTGCAGCAAAGCGTCTTCGCCCAAAACTGATGACAGTATGTGTCTCGCTTTTCGGTCTTATTCCTGTCTTATGGTCTACTGGCGTTGGTAGTGATGTGATGAAACCAATAGTGCTTCCGATGATCGGTGGTGTACTGACTTCATCCACACACATTCTATTGGTTACACCGCTCATCTTTTTGATGACGAAAGAATATGAGTTGAGAAAATTCGGAAAACTAGAAATATATGAAGCTAAGCATTGAGATGCAGAAAGCAGAAAGCAAAACGCAGAAAGCCGTGAGCAACAAGCTTGTGGGCGTTTATGTCGTATTAATCCTTAGTTTGATTGCCTCAGTTCAATCTCAGGCGCAAATCATAAGTTTAGACAGTGTTCTGAGAACTATCGAAAAACAAAATCCGATGCTCCAGGAATATGACAGCAAAGTTAAAGCACTTAATACATACGCAGAGGGTGCAAAGAGTTGGATGGCTCCGATGGTCGGTGCAGGAACGTTCATGAAACCTTATTCTAAGGAAAGCTCAATGCATGAAAGCGACAAGGGCGCATGGATGTTTTCTGTTGAGCAAGACATTCCAAATCCATCAAAGCTAAATGCGAATAAAAACTATTTGTCATCGAAAGCTTCCGTTGAAGAGCAGAACAGGTCTACAAAATACAACCAACTGCGAAGCGAGGCTAAGCAAATGTATTACCAATGGGTTATCGCAGAAGAAAAATTGAAAGTGCTGAAGGAAAATGAACGTATTATGGAATTGATGTTGAAGCTTGCCAAGATACGATATCCATATAACCAGGGAAGTTTAGGGAACATTTATAAAGCTGAAGGAAGACTGAGCGAGGTTGAGAACATGATTGAGATGACAAATGGCGAAATCGAGGAAAGTTCTTTCAGATTAAAAAGCTTGATGAATGTACCGGTAGAAACCACGATCATGATCGACACTACGATAAGAATCTCATTTGAACCTAACCAAGTGGTCAACGACACCGCTGAACTAAGCCAGCAGAGAAGCGATATCCGGCAAATTGACAAAACGATCGAAGTAATGAGATTGAATCAACAACTTCAGCGGTACCAGGCTCGCCCGGATTTTAAAATCAGGTTCGATCACATGCAACCTATCGGGAATATGCCCAACCAATTCACGGCAATGGCAATGGTTTCAATACCGATTGCACCATGGTCTTCCAAAATGTACAAAGCAGAAGTAAAGGGAATGCAATATGATATTGAAGCGATGAAGAAAGGCCGCGAAGCCATACTCATCGAAACGAGAGGAATGTTGGCTGGAATGGCGTCGCAGTTGACGAGAATGAAACAACAACTTGACAACTACAACACGAAAATTATACCTGCACTTCGTAAAAACTACCAAACGTTGATGTTGGCATACGAAGAGAACCGCGAACAATTACCAATGGTGATTGATGCATGGGAGGCGTTGAACATCGCGCAAATGGAATCTCTGGAAAAGAATCAGGAATACTATAACATGATTGTAACCTATGAAAAGGAATTGGAGAGATAGTCAATTTTCAAATTTCAACTTTCGACTTTCAAATTTCGTCTGGATCCTCGCGGCGATAGTTTTAATCACCGCCGCATGTAAGAACGGAGGTCACACAGCTCACGCCGATACTTACACCTGTCCTATGCATCCAACTGTCGTCAGGGACCGGCCCGGTTCGTGTCCTGTTTGCGGAATGGATCTTGTAAAAAAGGCACGACCAGGCGAAGAGGTTGAAATTACGGAAGATCTCGCGCGCCTGATCAAATCACCGAACGAGGCAGTAGTTGCTTCTATCAAGACTATAAAAGGTGAATTTAAGTCGATGCCTGTGAATGCAGAAGCACAAGGCATAGTCACTTACGATACACGCAACATCTATACGATTCCATCACGAATTGGTGGACGATTAGAAAAGGTCTTCTTAAAGTACCCTTTTCAGACCGTGAAGAAGGGTCAGAAAGTCGCAGAAATTTACAGTCCCGAATTGCTTACAGCTCAACGCGAATTGCTCTTCCTATTAGAGAATGATTCACAAAATCAGGCATTGATCAAGGGTGCACGCGAACGACTACGATTGCTTGGCGCAAGTGAGTCACAGATCAACTACCTTGTCCAAAAAAGACAACCCCAAAATACGTTCTCGATCTACAGTCCGTACAACGGATATGTAATTGCTGACACACAGCAGACGCCCATCGCGCCAACTTCGCTGACAAATGCAACTGGCAGGATGGGTGATGGTATGGGTTCTGCGCCCACATCAACCGTTAGACAGGCATCCAGTGTTACATCAACTTCTGACCTGATCAGGGAAGGCAGCTACGTTATTCCTGGCCAAACTCTATTTAAAATTGTGAACACCTCTGCCCTTCGTGTTGAATTAAATGTTCCTTCAACGTTGGCTAGCACAATTAAGAAGGGAACAGAACTAACTCTCGACTTTGGAGATGGTGATGAACAATCTGCATCGGTGGACTTCATTCAACCGTTTCTTGATGAAGGACAGGAGTTCCTGACAATCAGGGTTTATTCAAATCAATCAGACAAACTCCGCATCGGCCAACTCGTAAAAGCGAAGTTTGCAGGATCGTCAGTAGAGGCATTGTGGATACCCAAGGAAGCATTGCTCGACCTTGGTATTGATAAAGTGGTTTTCATTAAGGAAAAGAATGTATTGAAACCAAAAAAAGTAGTAGCAGGGTCTCGAACTAATGATGCTGTTGAAATCAGGCAAGGCCTGGCGTCGTCGGATGAGATCGCAGGAAATGCGCAGTT
>JAEZBX010000323.1 GCA_023412765.1 Bacteroidota bacterium | reverse complement strand
CCCTCATGCCACTGGTATCCGTGATACCCTTGCAATTGTTATCATATCACATTGCCGTACTTCGGGGCTGCAACGTTGATCAGCCAAGAAACCTTGCGAAGTCTGTAACGGTCGAGTAGGCAATATTTAATTCATTTTACCACAAAGTATCCGAATAAGGGCTTTGACAATAATAACTTCGCCAAGGCCTATGCCTAAAGTTCATTCCTTTAAATGAATAGGATTAAATTATTAGAGTCTGTCTGCAAAGTGTTTGTTAAAAAATATTTCACGCAAAGTGCGCGAAGAGAATCCGCAAAGTGCGCAAAGAACTTTCTTTGCAGTCTTTGCGCTATTTTCTTTGCGGTCTTTGCGTGAACCATCCGTATTTTAAGTCTCTATATCTAAGAGCAATGCAGGGAGTTATATAGTAGTGAATACCGAGGAGCACGAAGAGATTCCCTATACCCTATAGCTTATTCTTTATACCTTATACCCCGGAACCTACTTCTCAGGATTCAGCACAACCTGCACATAGTTCTTCATGTCGAGATATTTGTTAGCCGCAGCTTTTACGTCAGCAGGGGTTAGCAGCGCGATCTGTTTCTCATAGCTAAGAACATTTTGCAGATCGATCCCTAATTCAACGCTCTGCAATAGTTGCCGCGCCCAGAAATTGTTTTCTTTCAGGTTTACTTCATGTTGCTGTCTCCAGGTTTCTTTTACCTTGTTGAGATCTTCAACGGCCGGACCACTCGTTTTCATTTTTTCGATTTCCTCATGTGTTGCTGCAATCAGCTTTTCAACGTTCTCCGGGCCGCAAGGCAATGCTGCGCCCATCGAGAAATTACCATAAGGATATTTGTTCAACGCGCCGTACATCCCTCCTCCGTAAATTCCAGCGAGGTCTTCGCGTAATTTCTCAATGAGTTTAATATTTAATACTTCTGTCAGCGCCTGAACTTTAAGCTGCTCCTCCGTACTATACGGTGCTTCGCCTGTCCAGAACATCCTGATAAAACTTTTTGGCTCAGTGCCCTTGAAAACCTCCTTCTTCACATTCTTTGCTGGCCTCAATCCAACGTCCTTGAACGTAGAGGGTTTGCCAGAGGCTTTCAAACTCCCCAGGTATGTGGCCACCAACGGCTTCATCGCCTCCATGTCAAATTTGCCCACCATCACAAACGTAAAGCCAGTCGCGTCGCCGAACCGCTCTTTGTACATTGCCAGTGCCCGCTTGTCATCAATCTTTCCAAAAACTTCAGGTTTGGGAACGCGTGGAGCCCAGGGGTGATTTCGATATAATATTTGCATTACCGAATCCTGGAAAGTGTACTGTGGATCAGAACTCATATTCTGATACATCGCTTGTTGTTTTGTCACGAACGATTGAAACAGTTCTGGATCATGTCTTGGCTGCGTGAAATACAAGTATGTCAGTTGGAGCATTGTCTCCAGGTCCGCAGCAGAACATTGCCCTGTAAGCGATTCTGAAATTGTGCCTAGCCGTGGCGTTACACTTGCGCTTTTTCCGGCCAGTACCTTACGGAGATCTACTGGACTGAATTCTGAAACACCCATTTGAGTTACGATTGCCGACGCGTATTCAGCATTATACCGGTCGTTTGGATTATAGAGGTATTGCCCGCCAAATCGCGAGGCGTTCATTACCACCTGGTCGTTCTTGAAATCTGTCGGTTTAAGAAGAACCTTTATTCCATTGCTCAAAGTGACCTCAGTAACGCCAATGTCTGGATAGCGCTTTTCAGCGCTGATCTTTCCGGGCGCAGGAGCTTTTTCCATTAACGCAGTGGCTACTGCAGATTCTTCGTATGCAGATATCTCTCCACTGGCCGCATTATCGGCGATGGCGAGCAATTGTTCATTTGAAGGTATCTTGAATTCAGCTTTATCGGGACCTGTCAGGATAACGAGTTTATTTTCTGACACCGGTGGAATAGTTTTGGCAGCAAAATCATTTACCTCGTTCAATGCAATACCGTCCAGAAATTCCTTGTGATACTTGTATTCGTTTTCTATGCCGGGTATAGGTTCCGCTTCCAAAAAATTGCGGACATACTCCTGGACAATATTTGCAGATTCAGTTTTGTCGCGTTCATTGTAAGCCCTCTCTATATTTTTCATCAAAACCTTTTTGATGCGATCGAGTTCTGAAGCGGTAAAACCAAATTTCCTCGCCCGCTCATTTTCCTGGATCACTGCGTTGATTGCTGGCTCCACGCCACCTTTCCCCAGGACTGCAAATGAACTATAGGCTTCATATCCACGAACGAAATCACCGAGGTTGCTGGCACCATACAGAAATGGAGGATCAGATTTTTGCGTGAGCTCCTGAAGCCTTTGATTTAGCATCGTTGTAAACAAGCGTTCGACGATATAATGCCTGTAGTTACCTACGGTCGTTTCAGGAGTGGATTTCTTTGTGGAGTAGTAAATCTGGATGAAATGGTTGGTTGCTTCCTTATCCGTCGCTACAACACCTTCTGACTTCTTCCTGGGTGGAACCTCGCTCGCTGTTCGAGGTCGGGGATTAGCGGGATTTTTCAGATGTGCAAAATGCTTTTTTACAAGCTGCTCTGCCTCGGCGACTTCAATATCACCCACAACTATCACAGCCATCAGGTCAGGCCGGTACCAGTCGCGATAGAAGTTTTTAATTGTTTCATATTTGAAATTCTTCAAAACGTCCTCCGTGCCGATCGGCAAGCGGTCGCCATATTTCGATCCTTCAAACAATTTTGGAAAATAAATCTTGCTCATCCGGTCGTCAGCACCTTTTCCCAATCGAAGCTCTTCGAGCACAACGCCGCGCTCTTTGTCAATTTCAGCATCGTCAAATGTGACGGCGCTCGCCCAATCCTCAAGTATTTGAAAACCCTTTTCTACATTTTCTTTTTTTTCTGTTGGAATGGGAAGGATATAAACCGTCTCGTCGAAACTTGTATAGGCATTAAGGTCCGCTCCGAACTTTACCCCAATAGATTGTAAAAAAGACACCAGGTCATTCTTCTGAAAATTCTTCGAACCATTAAAAGCCATGTGCTCGGTAAAGTGAGCCAAACCCCTTTGGTCATCATTCTCCATTATTGAACCCGTATTAACAGCGAGACGCAATTCCACCTTTTTTTCGGGGCGGGTATTTTTCTGAATGTAGTATGTAAGGCCATTCGACAGCTTTCCCTTTTTTACCCGGGGATCAGTGGGCAGTGGATCGGTAAGTTTGATCTGAGAAAAGAGTGAAAAATTTACCGATAACAACAACAGCAATGGTAAAATGAAATTTCGCATAATATTGACTTCAAGAATTAGAACGAGATCTAAGTTACAAAGATATTTTCGCGCAAACGATTCTACTCTTCGCTACTGTACCACCGCGAATTAATTACTTCCAACATTTCAGCATGTATGTCACTATTGGCTGAGCAAAGTTCCCGGCCAAACAGAACATTATTGCCGCCTTTAAAATCACTTACCTTTCCGCCAGCCTGCTGCACCAGGAAGATCCCTGCGGCCACATCCCAGGGATTTAGGTTATATTCAAAAAATCCTTCAAGTCGCCCACAGGCAACATAAGCAAGATCGATCGCTGCACTACCAAGCCTGCGAATACCGTGCGTCTTCTCCAGGAATTCTTTTATGATTTCCAGGTATACTTCTTTTTTCTTTGAGTGATAGTAAGGGAAGCCCGTAGCCAATAAGCTCTTTTGTAATGTAGGTACCTTTGATACGGTTATGATTTGATTGTTGCAATAAGCATGTCCACCTTCAATGGCATGGAAACATTCCTGCCGTACAATGTGGTAGATAACACCGAGTATTACCTGGTGCTTGTATGTCAATCCAACACTGATCGCGTAAATGGGAAGACCGTGCAAAAAGTTAGTAGTTCCATCCAGTGGATCAATTATCCAATTGTAATCATTATGCTGTGATTGCGTAACAGTTCCTTCTTCAGTGATAAATCCTGCTTCCGGTATAAGTTTTTTGAAAACAGTTACCAATCTTCTTTCCGCTTCCTTATCGACATACGAAACAAGGTTATTGAAACCATCTTTTTGTTCAACGCGTGCATGGTCGAAATTCGCTCCTTCGTGTCGTATAAATTGACCAACCTCAAGACAAACATCGATCACACTTTTTTCAATTTCCTTTAGATTCATCTTGATACTTTTTTAGTCAGTCCCTTTACAAGGGTGAAGATAATGATCAACGCTGAAACCCATGCACCGGTTCGCGATATTAATTCGCCGCGCTGAGAATATACGGAATTGCCGGTAACGTCATGGTTGTAAAGGCCGGTAACGTCCAGTTTTGTGATGGGAATCCCGCTGATGTTGTATGAGTACAATATGGGCAGTATGATAAGTAACAATGCGAAAGCACAAAGAATCCAGTTGATTTTTTTCGGTATGAACAGCGCTTGATAAACCACCAGATTTACAACCAGGATCCAAAGCGTTGCACCCGTATAACCTGTGTGGACATTCCACCTCGTCCAACTAGTTTTGTTCTGTAATAGGTCAGCTAAAAAAACGGGGTTAAGGTCGCCAGACAATTTCAGGAAAATGTATTCCATGGCTAAAATAAATGTGATCAATGCGAACTTATTTATGGTGAGTGGCCGCCACCTTTTTAGAAGAACATAGATAGCAAACACGGCCGCAAGCAAACAAAAGTAAACGCCCCATGACAGCACGCTGCTGGGTTGCATACTTTCCTGCATCGTAAAATAAAATACCAGTGCCGTGCCGATGGCAACTATAAAGGGCAAATAGAAATCTTTAAGACCAGTGGGATTATCAATCAAGGCAAACAGCGGGGCTATTGCAAAAAAAATAAATATTGGGAAATCGCGAAATGCAAACGCCAGCAAAAGAAGCAACTGGGCTAGAATAAAAAGCCTCACCGAATTTTTTCCCAGTTGAAAAAAGAAATTCATATCATTTAGGTTTTCCGCCCACGACAATTACTATTTCGCCCTTAACTTCATTTTTAAAATGTGCTGCAAGTTCTTCAAGCGTACCGTTGCGAGTTTCTTCAAATATCTTTGTTAGTTCCCGTGAAACGGATGCCTGACGATCGCTCCCAAAATACTCAACAAATTGTTGGAGAGTTTTAGCTAACCGGTAAGGTGATTCATAAAATATCATAGTTCGTTCCTCTTCGGCAAGTTGCTTCAAAAGACTTTGTCTACCCTTTTTCAGTGGAAGAAATCCTTCGAACACAAATCTGTCAGATGGCAGCCCGGATTTCACCAGTGCAGGTATTAATGCCGTTGCGCCGGGAGGACATTCAACCTTCAGGCCCGCCTGTACGCAGGCTCTTACAATTAAAAAACCCGGGTCGGAGATGCCTGGCGTACCAGCATCTGAAATTAATGCCATCCGTTCGCCTTTCTTCAAACGTTCTACAAGATTTCCAACAATCTTATGCTCATTAAAATTATGAAAGCTTTGCAATGGCCGGGAGATACCATAGTGCTTCAATAGAATACCAGACGTACGCGTATCTTCCGCAAGCACCAGATCCACTGATTTTAATATTTCTACTGCGCGGAAAGTTATATCACCCAGATTTCCGATAGGGGTAGCGATAACATATAATGCAGTAGTGGTCGGGGTAGGGATTGCCATCCTGTCGGTTTATCAGAACCGGGCGTTTCTCCAAAGATCTATAACTTCATACCACGTTTCCTGAAACTTCTTTTCACGGACAAGAACAAAGTTTTCGGGATCGAACAAAGTGCTCGATCTGACAAACTCAAAAGTTATTTTGTACATGGTGTTCTTGTAACTCCACACTTCCCTATCAGTAAATTTGTATACCTGATCGGGCAAACCAAAAATAATATAGATCATGCCGCGATCTGTTTTCCATCCTTCTTTGTAAGAAGTGAAGTAATGATTGGCCAGCTCTACACGCCTAAAATAACTTCGCATAAAATTCCGCGCCCGCTCCTGATTTTGTGTAATGGAAAGTATCACGCGGTCGAAAGCACGTTTATCTCCCTTTGCTTCCTTAATGCGTTCAAATTCCTGCTTGGTGCAAACATAAATCAGGGGATCGGCCAGGCTCTCAATTTTCGCCAGCCGCGGATAATCATCTTCAACCCGAAAGGCAAATCCTTCAGTAGAATTTGTATCGCTCTGAACGAGATAAAGTCCGGTCTTAGTAAAAGTGATAGGATTTGAAAGGTTGTGTCTGAAGGTTGAGTCTACCAACATCGCTTTTGAAACCCGCCCGGCGCCCGTCGAAAATCCAGGAATAGCCGCTGGGAAATTATCGCTATAATATGAAATCACTTTTTGGTCTCCCTCACCCATCAATGTTACTTGTTCATCCAATGCCACATAAGGGTGGAGAATAGGTGTGTTACCGGACATTACATACCCGTTTGCAGGATAATTAGGGTGAAGAATTTTGCTGAAAATCCAGGCTCTCTTTACTGCCTGGTTAACTACTTTGGCGGTGAGGTATCGGGGCTCCGTTGCAACATCGATGTGTACGCTTCCCTGCATGGCATCAACTATGGTATTGACGGTCACGTTGCCTTCATTAACGGCATTACCAGTTTGGTCGCTGAGGTCGTTCCTTAGTTCCCAATTGATCGTGAACTGATTGATGTCGTGCGTTGTGTCGCGCAGCTCCAGGTGGTAGAATGCAGTCCAACCATCGGCTGTTCTAATGGCTTCAAGTGAAAACTGAAAAGACTCGATGGGATTGTAGAGATAATTGTAGTTGATATCCCTTAACGGCTGAGCGTAGGCATTTATTGATAGCAGTAAAAGGATAGAGAGGTACTTCATGTGTGTGTGAAAATAGTAAGGTTTTTTAAAACTACCAGCAATGCTTTCAATGGGCTTTGGTGGTTGTAAGTGTTTTCTCTTCATAACGCCTGATCATTGCGCAGGATATGCTTAATAGAAGGTTTCTTTAGTTTTTAGGATAATTGGCAAACATTATCCGGAAACGGATGTTTATTGGCCCACCTGACTACCCTCGTATTTGTTTACTTCAAATTATTAATTTGCTGTCCATATGGCCAAAGTTTTCACTACCGAAATAACGAGTGAACAAATTAGTTCTGATAACCCCATTCATCAAAGGTTGTTCAAAGCTTATATTATTGCGCGTGATTATGTTCACGGCGATGTTTTGGAAGTCGGCTGCGGCGAAGGAAGAGGTGTTTCGGTATTGTTAGAGCAAGCCGGGACATTCACAGCCGTGGATAAATTGGGGGATGTGATGAAGGATCTACAAATGAAATTTCCCTCAGCCAAATTCATAAGTATGAATATTCCGCCGTTTAAGGAACTGCGTGACAATTCATACGATACTATTGTGAGCTTCCAGGTTATTGAGCACATTGAAGATGATGTATTATTCCTGAAAGAAATTCATAGGGTGCTCAGGCCGGGTGGAGTTGCATTGATCACTACGCCAAACCGGAGAATGTCATTATCGAGGAACCCCTGGCATATACGCGAATATTTGCCAGACCAGTTGAAGTCGTTAGCAGCCACAATTTTTCGCAAGGTCGAATTAAAAGGTATCACCGGCAACGAAAAAGTCATGGATTACTATGAACAAAATAAGCGATCTGTAAATCGAATAACTCGATTCGATATCTTCAATTTACAGTATAGGCTGCCGGCTTCTGTCTTGAGGATTCCGTACGAAATTTTGAATCGATGGAACAGAAATAAACTTCAAACGAATGATAACCGCCTGGTTACAAACATTCACCATGATGATTACCTCGTTGTGGAAGACCCGTCCAATGCCCTCGATCTGTTATTGATCGTTAATAAGTAATCCTGCTTTGTCATCGTTCGAATCATATTCGGTTGATCCGAAAAGAACAACGAACAAGGAACATTGTACAACAAATGAGAAATGAGCGGTCTTAACGAGATACGCTTTGAACAACGGCATCGATAAAAAATGAAATTTTTAGGAGGCTCCTAGCGGAGCCTGCGTTCCCATCCGCGGATTGTGCTACAAACAGGAGGCTCCTAGTGGAGCCAGTTAATCTACTTCTTAAATAAATCCGTCACAAAGACTACAAAGAGAGGTACGACCAACACGACGCAGTTCTCACGTCTTGCCCGTCGTGGAGCCTTTGTTACCGTTGTGATCCTGTATTTTATCCATCCTTTACTATGTAAATGTGTAAGCTGACAAAGTAAGATTAGTTAATTGTGGGCGTCGGAGTGGGTGTGCGCTCGATTGAATATCGTAGCAACTTCGATGCGCCCCTATACCTTATACCCTATACCTTATACGCTATACCTTATACCTCACCTTATTCCCTATTCCCTTTTCCACCTTAATAAAGTAGGAGTAAGTTGCTTGATAACATTAGAAAAAGAAGGCGACTTTCATTTTAACAAACAACGGGGTGCCTGGTGTAAAGTGAATTTCTGATACTGGATCCGTTTCTCCAATCAACCTGGACTCGGTATTGAATTGTGCTTCATTCCAATCAATATTAAATAGGTTTTCCGCTGATAAGCCAATCTCAAATTTTTGTTTCCGATAATTTAAAACTGCGTCAGCAAGGAAATAACCTTTGGCGATCACACTTTTGTCCTCATTTGCCGCACGGTCGCCGATGTAACGGTAACGCAATGCGGCGTTGAATCCGTTTGACATTTCGTATGAAATACCTCCGATAGTTGAAAATGTCGGTGCGAGAGGGATGTAATTTTGTCCCTCAGCTTCATCCCTCGCTTTGGGCCTGGTTACATTGAAATCCCCATCCAAAAATAATCCCCGCGCTAGTTCATATCTTACCGACAAATCGATGCCAGCCCGTCTCGTTCTACCGCTGGGTTCCACGATACCTTCATCTCCAACGTAGACAAATTCCTGATCAAGGTCAAGGCCCCAGATCGCCGCATGCACAAATAGCCTATCCGTTACCTTTGTGTTGACACCCAGATCTACACCGTATGCCCGAGGCAAAATTTCATTGCTGGTCTGTGCTGTGACAACGCGGGCATCGTTTGAATGAAATCCCATTCCAGTCTTTATAAACAATTGTGTGTTCTTATTCAGTTGATAATTGATGTTTAGTTTTGGACTTGCAATACCCTTCCCCACAGAATTCTTGTTGCCCGTTAAAAAATTGTCGTACTGGAAATGAAGGTAGTCGAAACGCAATGCAGCGTTCACCGACCACTGATCAGACAGTATAAGTGTTTCATCAATGAACCCATTTATGTTAGTTTCGCGAACATCGCCCCGTTGCTCATAATTCAGGAACTTGCGTCTTACGGAACGCGACAGCGAAACGTCGTCGACGTCATCAAGTCGCACACCTGCACCGACATCTGTAATTATTTCTTTACCCAGAAATTGTCTAGTGGTAGAATAATTTGCTTTATAACCATAGATCATTCTGGATTCCTTTTGTTGGATCTGATCCCCATTTTCGGGATCAGTCAGATAAAAAGTGAAATTTGAGAACAGGTCGAATCCATAATGGATTGCATATGCCTGGTGATTGAAATATGCCCCATTTTCGAACTGATGATTGTGCTTAAGAAATATGTTGAATCGGTTCGTTTCTCCTCCTTCAGTATCGTCTATGGATCCAAACCTTGTTATTAACCCTGTAGTTACTCCCCGATTTGGGATTTGGCCTGACGCATCCCATTTGCTCGTGAAGTAAGATGCACCTGCTGAAAAGTTGTCATTGTTTGAACGCCTCGAAATCTTTGTCACAATATTCAGGCGGTTAAAATCCTGCGGACTTTCTACAAATCCATCTGTTCGAAAAAACTCAGTTCCAATGTATCCGGTTGTGTGCTCGTTTGATTGGGAAAACAAGTTGACCCCGGCTACGGTTCTAAAGGTTCCAAATTGACCTCCCTCAACTTTAGCGAAGTTTTCATCTAATACATTCTTCGTTTGAAAATCAACAAATCCGGCTGTTGTGAAATCGCCCTTGTCCGCGTAGTAAGGACCCTTATTAAAATCGACATAGTTGATAAACTCCGGAACAACAAAATGTAAATCTGCATAACCCTGTCCATGTGCATGCGACACCATGTTTACAGGAAGACCATCAACTTCCAGGTTGAGGTCTGTACCATGATCGATATCAAATCCGCGCAAGAATATCTGTTCTGCCTTTCCTCCTCCAGCGTGCTGCGCAATAAACAATCCCGGAATTATCCGCAGAATGTCCTGTGAAGTGTTGGTAGGGCGTAGCTGAATATCAACAGGAGTAAGCGTATTAAAAGGTTGTTGGGCGCTGGAACTAACGACGAGATCGCTCAAATTTATGTTACCCGGTTTTAACTTTACCTCGATATAAGTCCGTGAAGTTTTGCTTACCTCAACGGTCTGGCTAATGGTTTCATATCCGATGAAAGACACTTTGATGGTGTAGGTCCCCGGCTCGACATTGTTTATTCTGAAATAGCCCATCGCGTCGGCTATCCCGACATCGCCGGTTTCTTCCAGCACAATATGAGCCCCTGGAAGGGCTTTATTATTCTCATCGGTAGCTTTTCCGGTGATGATACCTTGTGCAAACCCGGTTAGGGATATAGCTAATATGAAAAGCGTACAAATTAGTGATTTCATGATCGGTCGCAAAAATAGTTATTGTGGGTTATTTCCGAAACACGGACTACTTCATGGGATCTTGTCCAAGATGGACGGTTACAGGTTGCAGGGGTGTATATCCTTAAGACATTCATAAATCCTGCAACGTCAAATTTATTCTTCGCCTAATGGAAGGGCCAAGCTCAAATTCGCTATCAAGGGATTTAGTCAGGTATTTTTTCGCCATGGAACGGTCGCCATTCGCCAAGTAGATCATGCCCAAATGATAAATGGCGAGCGGTTCAAATGTTTTGTCTTTTACCCGGTGCTTAGCAATGTCCAGTGCTTTCTCCAAATTCTCCTGCTGATAATATGCCCAGGCAAGCAGATCAAACGAATCTGGTGTCGGCCGATTTTTAATTTCTATTTCTGCTATTGCTACAGCGGTTGATGGGTTAAACTCTTCTGCCTCGACTAATGCGAGATACTTGCTGTACATCGCTTTGTAATCTTGAGATGAAACCAATGATCTGAAATTGTTGAGGTGTTGCTTCTTTTGGAATTCATTGTTTTCCATTTCAGCAATCGTGGATAGCCATAATTGTAATTCGGGCTGGAATCCAACTGTGGCCATAGCGTTGATTATTTTTTTTGCATCTCGAAAATTGCCATCGTGCGACAAACAGATCCAGGCAATGCCTTTAAGGGCGTGGTCATGCGATGGATTTATGCGAAGCACCTCAAGATAGTTCTTGTAAGCAGCTTCTACTTTTCCTGCATGCCCATACATATCTCCCAGGTTTGAAAGAGCCCACTGTGCCAGAACCTTGTTTCCCTTTATTCTTGCATACGCCTTTTCCATACAGGCAATTGCACTGTCGCCTTTGCCTTCGTGGTCTTTGGCTTTTGCTTTCCTGATAAGGTAAGCGAACGAGTTTTTATTTTTGAACTGAGCCAATATATTATTCGCTTTGGCATAATCGCCGATCTCTAAACAGACATCGGCGAGAATTAGTAATGATGCTGCCTGTTTATCTTTCAGACTGACTGCCTCTTCTGCGTAATTTTTCGCATCTACAAATCTGTGCTGTGCAATTGCGTTCATCGCAAGGCTTTGTAAAACTTCAACATTGCCTTCGGGGTACTGTTTCAACACGAGTGTGTACAAACTATCGGAAAGCTGAATATAGGCAATTGAGCCCGAGGTTCTGAACACCTCCGCATAGAGTCCCGCCATTTTCAAAAGAGAATTCTCGTCGTTGGGATTTTTCAGGCGCCGCTCATTCCAAAATTTAAGTTCCTTGTGTATGGCATCCTGGTCGACCAATAGGCCGTTGGTTAGGTATTTGCCATAGTCATCAAAATGTGCGACGGGCTGTCTTTGCTTTTGGCATGCGGTCAGGATAAGAATCAAATAGATGAAGGGAAGTATTTTCATGGCTGTATATTGTTAAGTGGCTCGCGTCTCCACAGGTAAACTGTAAAGACACGAGCATAGGTCAGGTTTAGTGTGGAGAGGCCAGATAGGGAAAGGATGCTGAGAAGTCTTTGTCATTAGCATCTACATGATCGTCTGTCAAACCAGGATTCGACATAGCGTCGGGCCCGCCAAAAAGCAGGATCAATTCAACAGTGATTACATCGTCTTCAAGTTTTCGCCCAGTCAATACGTTGGTACCATCGTAGAACGTTGTTGGCGAAGTCAGCGAAACTGTTAATACATCGGTAGCAAGTACACCAGTAAAAGTGGTCGCATCAAGGCCAAGAAGATTGGTAGTATAACCAGGATTCAACGCCAGCAACCTGTCATTAAATTTGCTTGCAAACGCTGCACCCTGATTTGCAGGAGTCGTAGTGTTAAACACGTCCTTTTCTCCTGAAGAAACAAAGACCGTATTAATTGCTGGCCGCGCCATTTGATCTTCTTGTTCATAAGTGATGTTGATAGGCATATCGTTGTCATCATCATCATCGCACGAAACAAATGTGATAGTCAATCCAAGGTATACAACCATCGAAAGGTATTTTAATATGATTTTCATTTTTATAATTTTCAAGGTTTACATTTCACGATTTGAGGTGGCCCAGATATTAATGGAGCCGGAGCCTAGCATTGCTTTGGGCACTTCGACCACAAGGGCGAGAACATTTGTTCCAGCGAATGCATCCGTACCAGGATTATTAAAGCTTGTTGCTGTTCCTCCAATGATGGCTTTATATTGATTGAGATCAAAAAAGAATGGATCGTCGCGTGGACCGGCAAACACTTTAATTCCATTTCTTTCTCCCATCGATGGATTCGCTCCATAAGAAGAGACGGCAGCTTCGATTGGTGCAGACTTTAGCAACGTGCTGGTCAAACCTTTTTGAATGGGTGCCTCGGGGCCATAAACTTTTACCTTGCCATCGTCGAACGCTGCCTGGATCACGAGATCTTCTATGTTGTCTTTGGTGGCAGAGTTATCGATGTTGATTTCTATCATGACCTCTTCATCAAAGGAAGCAGCAGCCGTGGCAGAAGGAGCGAGTAATCCCTGTACGTTAACGACAAACACGATGTTGTCGGCATTTGCGGGACTTTGGAAAGCATAGACGTCGGTGATGTCCGATCCGGTTCCTGTGACTGCGGGCGCGTCAATATGGTCGGCAGCAATCAGGTAAGAGGCAGCGCACACAACTATTGTGAGCATCGCCAGCATAATTTTTCGAAGGTTGAACTTTAATCTCATAACGATCATTGTTTTGTTTTGACCACTTACGAGATGTTTGTGCAAGCCGGATTTTATAACTGCATAAATTTTTCATGAAGCGGAAATTTGACGATCTGATTTTTATACTTTCGTATCTGAAACCGTCAACACCCTGACTGGCTATAAACATACATCGGAAGAAGAGCTTGTTGCTGCGCTGCAACGCAAGGACAGAAGCGCATTCGAATATTTGTATGATCATTATTCCGGTGCACTTCTTGGGGTGATTTCAAGAATTATAAAAAAGGAGGAACTTGCAGAAGAAATTCTTCAGGATGTTTTCTTGAAAGTTTGGGATCGAATTGAAACTTACGATCCGGCCAAGGGAAAATTATTTACCTGGTTGCTCAATATTGCGAGAAATCAGGCGATCGATAAGACGCGCTCAAAAGAATTTAGTAAAGGAAAAAAAACTGACGATATTGAAACTCTCGTAAGTAGAGTGGATAAAAGTGAATACCTGGAGACCAAGGTAGAGACGATTGGGTTGCAGGAGCTTTTAAAACGTCTTCCCGAAGAACAGCGGTTCGTTATCGATCAGCATTACTTAAAAGGTTATACCCAGGCGGAAATGGCGGAGGAATTTAATTTGCCATTGGGTACTGTAAAGACTCGAATGCGGCTAGCAATGATTGAGTTAAGAAATTTGTTGAAAATACATTGAATGTAGAAGAGTACATATCGTCAGGTATCCTGGAAGCTTACGCGCTGGGTGAACTTTCAGAGCAGGAACGTGCTGAAGTTGAAAGCAACCTTTTGCAATATCCTCAGCTTAAGAAAGAACTTGAGTTAATCGAGGAAGCGCAGGAACAACTTCTGATGAAAGCTGCGATTCAGCCGAGTGCTTCGGTTAAAACAAAATTGTTTGCATCACTTGAGGATCAGAAACCAACTTCGAATGTGGTCGATATTAGCCGCAGCAAAAGCGATGTATCGGTATGGAAGTTTGCGGCCGCAGCAGCAGTTGCTATAGCATTGATAAGTTCATACCTAGCGTTTGACTACTGGAATAAATGGAAAATAACTGAAAGTAATCTGTCGGAATTGATTGCTCAAAATCAACGTGTAGCGCAAGACTACAATACCGTTAATGAGAGGCTGGACCAAATTGAAAAAGACTTAAATATTGTCAATAATCCTGCATTCAACAGGGTTGTGATGAAAGGAACTCCAAATGCGCCTGACGCGCTTGCTTCCGTTTATTGGAATGAAAGCACGCAAGAAGTTTACCTCAGCATTCAGCAAATGAAGGACCTTGCAAGTGAAAATCAATACCAATTGTGGGCAATTATTGATGGTAAACCGATCGATGCTGGGGTGTTTGACGCAAATTTTGACGGTTTATTGAAAATGAAAGCGGTTCAGGCCGGTGTTGCTACTTTTGCTGTTACGGTCGAGCCACGGGGCGGGAAACAAAGTCCCACGCTGGAAACCATGCAGGTAGCGGGTAACGTTGTTAAAAGCTGATACAACAAGCGCAATTTTGTTACTAAACCTCTGATTTCTTACAAGGTCTGAACGTCGGGACTGCCGCCCGGATTCCCCATTCCAGGATGGATTTGATAAATTTACTGTCCATCATTTTTGTGTATCTATGAGGATAAAGTTCCTGGCAGGATTTATTTTTTTTGCTTCATATTCATTCGCCCAAAATACAGATTCACTACAGCAGGTTCAATGGCAATCGGCCTTGAAAAAACTAAGTGCAGCTGACTATAACGACGCATCTGTACAGCTTACACAACTTATAAATTCAGGGTACGCAAACAAAGAGGTGTATGTAAAACGCGGCGTCGCTTATTATCATTTGAAAGAGTATGTGAAGGCGAAACAAGATTTAGATGATGCCGTAAAGGCGCGAATCAACACGGCGGAACTGTTTGAATACAGAGGCAACACAAAATACAATCTTAACGACTACGATGGTGCATTGACCGACCTTGACAAAGCGGTGAGTTTAGGCGCGAACCAGTACGAAACTTTGGTCAACCTTGGCAATTGTAAATTCAGATCAGAAAATTATCGCGAGGCAATTAACTATTACGATAAGGCATCTCAAGGTGTAGCTGACAATGATGCGATACTGTATAACAATCGGGGGAAGGCAAAGTTTAACTTAAAAGATTACAAAGGCGCCATAGCGGATTTTGACAAAGCCCTCGAGGTAAATTCTGCATACGACAAGGCACTTGAAAACCGCGCAGAAGCTAAATATCAAATTGAAGACTGGAAAGGAAGTGTAACTGACTTTGAAAAGTTGCTGGCGTCAGGTAGAAACGACGCAGATATCCATCAGAAAGTAGGCGTTGCAAAGTACATGTTGCAAGACTACAAAGGTGCAGCTGAGGCGTTGGACAAAGCAGTTCAAAAAAATGTTCGTGATAAGGAAGTATTCCGCATACTTGGACTGAGTCATGCGCAAGTGGGAAACTGTGATGAGACGATTAAGGCACTGTCGGCTGCCGTGTCAATGGGCGTCTCAGATAAAGACGTGTTCAACCATCTGGGAATTTGTCAATATAAAAGCAAGGAATATAGTGGAGCCATTGAATCACTGAGTCGCGCGATCAATGCAGGGGTAACGTCTAAGGAAGCCTATCTTTTTAAGGGGAATGCAGAATTTTTTCAGAAAGATTTTACCAATGCTGAAAAAGACCTGGAGAAAGCCATCGCGATGGGAGCAAATGATGGCGAAGCGCTTAAGAACCTTGGAGATCTGAAGTTTTTAAAAAACGATTTTGCATCCGCCATATCGCATTATGATAATGCTGTGAAGGGTGGTGTAAACGACGCTGTTCTTTTTAACAATCGTGGTAAAGCAAAATTCAATACCAACGATATCGCTGGATCAATTGCTGATTTTGATAAAGCAATTCAACTTAATTCCGGATACAGCAAAGCATTGTTAAATCGCGGAACTGCAAAGTACATGACGAAGGATCATGCGGGAGCCATTGCAGACCTTGAGGCTTCGAAAGCCGAATCCGAGACAGTGGAGGTGTCGAAGATGCTGGGGATCTCGTATTATATTCTTGGAAAAAACGATGTGGCTCGCACTAACCTCGATAAGGCTTTACAAGGCGGTGTAAAAGACAGCAAGGTTCATCTTTACTCAGGTTATTTAAAGTTCGAAGCGAATGACCACAAGGCCACAATCGAAGCGTTGAGCGCAGCGGAAACCAACGGTGAAAAAGAGGCTGACCTTTATCTAAAACGTGGATTGTCTTACTACAACATGAAACAATTCAACGTTGCTGTTGGTGACCTTGAAAAATTTGTTCAGGGAGGCAAGGCTGATGTCGGCATTTATGAAGCGCTCGGACTGTCATACATTGCTTTGCAAAAAGAAAAAGAAGCTCTGCCTCATCTTGAAAAAGCATTGTCCCTGGGCAGCAAGAATAAAGATGTTTATTCTCCGTTGGGCAATGCCCGGTTTAAGGAAGGAAATTTCCAGGGCGCGATCGAAGCGTATGACAAAGCAGTTTCCCTTGGTGCGAATGACGAGATTATCTATAACAATCGTGGTAAGGCGAAACTTAACCTTCGCATGGTCAAAGAATCCATAGCTGATTTCGACAGAGCTATTGGGATAAAATCAGACTATACACAGGCCTTGAAGAACCGGGCAGCCGCACGTTATCAACTGAAGGCATATCCTGATGCCATCGCAGATTTAGCAATCGTCGTTACACGCAATGAAGCTGAGGGGGAAGATTTTTCAATGTTAGGAGTCTCCCGCTACCATACCAATGACTACAAAGGATCTGTAGAGGCGCTCACGAAGGCAGTCGAAGCTGGCGCAAAAGACATCAACGTGTATTCGGCGCGCGGCGGTTCCTATGTAGAATTGAAAGAATTCGAGAAAGCCATTCCAGACCTGAGCAAGGCAATTGAATCAGGGCTGTCAGATGCAGATCTTTTTTTGAAGCGAGGCACAGCACGTTTCATGACGAAAGACTATGCGGGTGCATTCTCCGATTTGGATAAGGCTATCAACTCAGGCATTTCGACTGCTAACGCTTACGATATGCGCGGATCCTGTCGGTATGAAACTAAAAAATTTGATGAAGCCATCAAGGACTTTTCACTGGCTATTGAAAAGGATCCTAAATATGCCCTGGCCTATTTTCACCGCGGGGATGCGCGATTTATCAGCAACGATTTTAATCCTGCTATTCAAGACTATACGCAAGCTGCAGCATTGGACCTTCAGGATCCTGTGTTGTTTAACAACCGAGGCAAAGCATATTTCAAGCTTGAAGATTATTCTGCTGCTATTGCGGATTTCGGAATAGCCATCAATTTGCGTAAAACATATACCAAAGCCTACGACAACCGTGGACAAGCTTATTACATCACTAAGAAGTATGAAGAAGCGATCAGGGACTTCAGGGAAGTTGAACAACTTTCAGAAAAGCCAGATCCAGAATTGTTTCGCTGGCTAGGGAATAGTTATTACAATCTTCAAAAATTTCCACCTGCCCGCGACTACTACGACAAGCTAATTGAAGCAGGTATAAAAGATAAAGAGGTGTTCTACAAACGAGGGCTGATGCGCATGGAGGAAGACGACTTCTCGGGTGCATTAACTGATTTCGAGAATGCTGAAAAATCTGGTGAAACTACGGTAGCCCTATACCTGAACCGAGGTCGGGCCTACATCGCGCTGGAGGATGTGAAGTCTGCAGTCACATCCCTTAACAAAGCCCTGGATTTGGATCCAAAAAATGTAGATGCACATTTTAACAGAGCGTTGGTTAAGGAAAGTATTGAAGACTATGAAGGGGCGATGCTTGACTACAATAAGGTAATTCAATTGAATCCAGAGGACGGACTTGCATATTACAATCGCGCGACATGCAAATCGCAACTTGATGATATAGGAGCCGGCGTTTCAGACATGGATGAGGCTATACGTATTGAACCGAAGAATGCGATGTACTATAAGCAACGCGGAAATTTTTACTATCAATTGAAGGAAAACGCGAAGGCATGTTTTGATTGGAGGAAGGCTGTAGAATTTGGCGACGCGAAGGCGCGCTTTCAGATCGACAAATACTGCGGTAATAAATAGTCCGAGTTTGTCTTGGTTTGGAGGTTTCAAAAAATAAGGAATAGGGAATACGGTATAGGGGATAAGTGTATTATAAGGTATAGGGTATAGGGTATAAGGGTGCGATTGACAAAGGGTTCACCTTATTCCCTATTCCCTATTCCTTTTGTCTAACCTGACAAAGTAGAATTAACGGATAACTATTAAGATAGCAGTACCCACTCCGTTAGCAGCAAACTTATTTATCGTTTCCTTTATTGTGTATGCACCAAATTTTTTTCTGTGGTGAGCTTTTTGCTGGAATCAGCTAAAGTTTCATTTCGATCTTACACACGAAAGGAGAAAAAGCTATGGATAATTTGGCTAAGGCAATTCCATTGCATTTTTGTAATGAGGAATTTGAGGGGATATTCAATAAAATGAAATTGTTGTCGTTAGTTGTGTTCGGGTTGTTGATTTTGCGAGATGTCGATGCCAACAACATCATCAATGCGAAGGTGACCAAAGTCCTCGATGGAAACACTATTGAGGTAGTGACCAGTGACAAAAGAAATTTAAAAATCTTGTTATATGGTATTGACAGTCCTGAACTCGGCCAGAGTTTTGGATTGGAGGCGAGGAAATATCTCGAGGAAATGGTACTAAGCCGGCAGGTCTCATTGGAAATCAAGGGTAAGGATTCTTTTGGTAACGTGCTTGCGATAGTAGCAATCGAGGATCGTACGGATGTACGCATAGAATTGCTCAAGGAAGGATTAGCATGGACTGCGGAGAAAGATCCGATGGCGGACCTGGAGCCTTACCGAACCTGGGCACAGCGAAAAGGGCGAGGCCTCTGGCAGCAGCAAAACCCGGTGCCGCCATGGATGTATAGGCGTCAGCAGGCGATGCAAAAACCAAAGATCAGATAAAATGTACCTTTGCAGGGAATATTTCCCATTGGAAGTGTTATCAACAGGCAATTAGAGTAGTAAGGCAATATTTCATCCGTTAAATAGTTTTACTTTTACAGAAGAGCAATGAGAGTACTACTGTCATTATTTTTGGTGTTGTTGGTTTCGGTTTCTTATGCACAAAAAAGAAAAAACCGAAATTCTGCCGAGTCGGAATTGGGTCCGTCATCTGTAGATCCATTGCCCAGGGAGCGCCATCTTCCGAAGGAGGCTCGCAAGCGAGCGGAAACAAAAGGGCCGACCTACAATGCAGAACGAGCGTATTACGAACGAATGGAGGCGTTAGTGAAGGTTCGCAGAAAGAATGAAAAAATGCTCATGACACCGCAGTATTCTGATCCCTCATACTTTGGTCATAAACGTCCACCGAAAAAGCGCCCCGCGAAGAAGATGAAGTTTTGTAAGGAGTGCGGAATCCGGCACTGATCGGTATTCGTTAATAGTTATCCGTTAATAGTTATTTGTTTCTGATATCCAAAATTGTGCAGGTAGTCTATCGATGAAGCTCGCCGGGATATAAGCATTACGTGTAAATCTGGCGCACACCCACTCCCACACCCACGATTAACTATTAACGGATAACGATTAACTATTAATACCCTATACCTTTCTCTCCCACTACCTCACAACAACGAATCCTCGGAAGCCCCGAAATTCGCCCTCCATCACGTCACATCGATGAACGGAGGCCAACCGCGGACCTTTCTTGCACCATTCAATAAATTTATCAAGGGTTTCATCGTCCCCCTCGGCTTCAATTGAAACACTACCATCATGTTCGTTTCTGACACTACCATTAATACCTAGCTCGTCCGCAGTTTCTTTGGTTGATGCTCTGAAAAAAACACCCTGAACTTTCCCATATACGCGAATTGAAACGTGCTTCATTTTTATAAGATTACATCTACAAAATATAATCTGTGCTCAGGAAGGCAGATTCGCGATTGCGAATGATGGTGCTCAGTATTTGCTTGTTTGCTTCGGTACTTTTTATGGATACCAATGTCCGGATCGAAAACACGCGCAACGCATCGGCTATTGACAACGTACCTTCGGCAGAATCTTTCCGTCCGTTGAAGGGAAAGGTATCGGGACCACGCTGACTCTGGGTATTCAGGTTGATACGGCCCACCTGGTTGACAAATGCATCCATAATTCTTGCAAGGCGTTTGGAATCAGTGCCGAAAATACTAACCTGCTGTCCGAAATTTGAATTAACAACATAGTCGATCGGCTTGTCATCAGACGAGAATGGAACAATAGGTACTACGGGGCCGAATTGCTCTTCGGAATATAATCTCATTTTATCATTGACGGGATAGACCACAGCAGGATAGAAAAAAGTATGCTGAAACGTTCCACCATTTTCGTTGACAACGCTGGCGCCATGCGCGATGGCGTCTCTCACCAGACCATCAAGATATTCAACCTTACCCGGCTCAGGTAGTGGCGTTAAGGAAACACCTTCCTCCCATGGCATCCCCGGTTTTAATCGCGAAATGCTATCATTAAACCGTTTAATGAATTCCTGCACAATGCTTTCGTGAACAAACAAAATCTTAAGGGCCGTACAACGTTGCCCGTTAAAGGATAATGCTCCCGCTATACACTCCGAGACTGCGTTATCAAGATCTGCGTCGGGCAATACTATTGCAGGATTTTTTGCATCCAGACCTAAAATTGCTTTTAAGCGATGCGGCTTGGGATGCAATCGTTTCAATTCATTTGCTCCCTTGTTGGTGCCGATAAAGGCGAACACATCGACCTTTCCTGTCTCCATTAATGCGCCAACGGTCTCCCTACCGCGCCCATAAATTATGTTGATCACACCTGCGGGAAAGCTTTTTGCAAACGCATCCAACAACGGACGAATGAGAAGCACTCCGTATTTTGCAGGTTTAAAAACAACCGTATTTCCCATAATCAAAGCGGGGATCAGCGTGGTGAAGGTTTCGTTCAGTGGATAATTGTACGGCCCCATGCACAACGATACGCCTAAAGGCACGCGCCTTATTTGTGCCATAAATCCCTGTTCATCCACAAACTTGGCGGAATTTCTATCAAGCTCTTTGTACGCCTTTATCGTCTCAACAATATAATCGCACGTGCGGTCAAACTCACGCTGAGAATCTTTTAGTGTCTTTCCAATCTCCCACATCAGCAACTTTACAACCTCATCCCTCTGTGTCCTCATAGCCGCGAGAAAATTTTCAACGTGGTCGATGCGTTCGGTTACGCTCATGGTGGGCCAAAGTCCTTTCCCGAGATCGTATGCATTTGTTGCGGCCTCTAATGCTTCAAGTGACTCTTTCGATGTCAGAAGAGGAGTACTGCCAATGATTTCTTGTTTAAGGTCCGAACCCTGACCTAAAAACACCGGACTAAGAACCGGGTTAAGGCTACCTGACCAGATTTTCATTTCACCATTGATCAGGTA
>JAEZBX010000244.1 GCA_023412765.1 Bacteroidota bacterium | reverse complement strand
ATTCTTCCGCTTCACAAAACAGCCGGGCTGCCCCAGCTTACATCTTTTTATAGTACAGATGTTCGACAAATCGGGTCAGTAATTGCAAACAGCGCTTTGTTTATTGGCGCGGATAGTGGAATAATGCACCTTGCAAGTTCTGTACAGACACCTACTGTTGGACTCTTTTCAGTCACGAATCAAAAACGTTACGCGCCTTATCATAACGGTAGCCTGTCACTTGATACAAACAATGTCGACATCGATGGCTGTCTTATGGCTATCTCTTCGATACTTGATCGAAGAAGCACTCCCGAAAGGGTGCACGAGGTAGCCAGCACTGATGATCTTAAATTTTTGGATCGTTCAATCCTGGCGTAAGGATGAAACAGGATTCGCTCGCGCTGCCTTTAATGTTCTGTAACTTATTGTCACAAGGGCAATAAACAGCGCAATTACCCCTGATAAAAGAAAGATGCTCGCGCCAAGTGATATTCTATATTCGAAAATATTCAGCCATTCACCCATTACATAATAGGCCATAGGTGTTGCGATCACGAACGCAATTCCCACTTGTTTGGCGAAGGTCGATGATAGGAGTATAAATAAATTTGCGCCGCTTGCTCCAAGCACTTTCCGAATGCCCAGTTCTTTTGTACGACGTTGAATGGTGTAGGTAGAAAGTCCAAATAGTCCAAGACAGGCTATAAAAATACTTAAGGCGCCGCCTAGTTTGAAAAGCATTCCCGATCGTTTTTCCGCATTGTAATAGCTCTCAAGTTGTTCGTCGAGGAAGTGATACTCTATCGGGCTTCGCTGGTCAAATTTTTCATGGACCTTACTAGCAGCTTTGATTACATCTTCAGCATTGCCGCTTAGCTTTAAGGTGAAATAGTCTATTGACTGGATAGGATTATTCCAGGTTCCAATGATTATCGGAGCCACCTTTTGGTGTAATGATTGAAAATTGAAATCTTTTACCACTCCAACGACAATGGTATTGAAGTGATCATCACCTGAGCCAATCTTTAGCACTGACCCAATTGGCTCATCAAGTCGTAGGGCTTTCACGGCCGACTCATTGATAACAATTTGACTGGAATCACTTTCAGGGCTAAAGAATCTTCCTGAAATTAAATCAATTTGATAAGTAGCAAGCATGTCTTCATCAAAGCCCATAAAATAAGATTGTAAAGAATCCATAACGCCATGGCTACTCGCTGTCGGAGTTACATATACTTGCGCGATATTCTTCCATTCGCCCGGAACACGCGAAGAAACAGCAACTCGCTGCACCCCTGGAATTTGTGAGAATTCGTGCTTGACTGTCCGAAACTGATGACGGACATCTCCACTATTAATATCGACAACCATTAATCGCTCTTTATTGAAGCCAATATCTTTTGTGGCTATGAATTGCAACTGCCGGCCAATCACCAGGGTAGAAACGATCATAACAATGGTAAGAACAAATTGGAATACTACGAGTGTTGTTCGCAGCCCTGTGGTATGTGACGAAGCAACTGCTTTTCCGCGCAGAGAGGAAACAGGATTTAATTTTGAAAGATAAAATGCCGGATAAGCACCGGACAACAACCCAATTATAACAGCGATCGATAATAGGGGCGTTAAAAAATAACTCAGGTTGTTCCAGGTGACATCAAATTGCTTGCCTGTAATCGTGTTGAACAGCGGAAAGCACAAATCCATTACCAGTAAGGCGACTATTGCCGAAACGAAAGTGATGATAAAAGATTCCATCAGGAATTGCGTGACGAGTTGCCCTTTTTTCGCACCAACCACTTTCCGCACACCGATTTCACGAGAGCGTACCATTGCCTTTGAAGTCGCCAGGTTGATATAGTTGACACAGGCAATGATCAGGAGAAATAGTCCCATCGAGGAAAAGATGTAAATGTCGGACATTCGCCCGTGAGAATATTCCGTTCCATCTTCAATTTTGTCAGACTTTAAGTATATATCCCCGATTGATTGAAAGTCGATGCCAACGCCGCCGTCAAATTTTGATAACCACTTCTTCTCCATCTCAGGAATTTTATTTTGAATGCCCTCAAAGGAGCCTTCTTCGTTCAAAACGACGTAGGTAAAAGCGCCAAAATTTTCCCAGCTATTTACGTAATTCTTCCACGCATCGTCTGATCGGATTTGAGAGAACAACAGGTCAAATTGAAGGTGAGAATTTGTAGGTTGATCCTCGATAACTGCTGTCACGGTTACTGAGCCGAAGCTTGTGTCCTCGATCAACTCACCAACTGGATCCTTCTGCCCGAAGTATTTTTTTGCAGTTGATTCTGTCAATACTACTGAAAAAGGTTTTTGGAGTGCGGTCGCGCGATCACCGCTTACAAATTTGAAATCGAAGACATCAAAAAAGTTTGGATCTGCCGCGTACCAGTTGCGTTCCTGGAAATTTTCGCCGCCAATCTTGAACAAAACCTGTCCCACAAATCGATATAGACGTACTGATTGTTCTACCTGTGGATTGTTATTCACGAGTTCAGGACCAAGAGGTGCAGCAGCCACGCCATAGTGTCGCACTTTCTCGGGATCGCGCTTATCAAGTGTAATTATTCGAAAAGTGCGATCAGATTTCTCATGGAATGTGTCGTACGTCAATTCATGGCTAACGTATAGGTAAAGCATGCAGCTAAAAGCAATACCAATGACAAGTCCAAAAACATTAATAAATGTATATCCACTGTTTCTCCTCAGAGATCGTAGCGCTGTTGTCAAATAGTTTCGTAGCATCGAAATAAGATGTGGTGGTAATTTGCTCAGTGTACAGGAAGGATTAATTTTCCTTGTCGTATTGTTTCAGCAGGTCTATCATTGCTTTGTTGTTTGACGACCGGGCATGATACATCGCGTATTCGTCTCCAGGAGAATTTTGATAGGGATCTGCGCCGTTCTCCAGTAATACTTTAGAAACTTCGTAATGATTATTGCGCACTGCGCATATAAGTGCCGTGCCATCACCGCTGATCTGTGCATTAACATCTGCACCTGCGGAAATCAAAAACTTCACTGTCTCCAGGCGTCCTTGCCTGGATGCTACCAGTAGCGCTGTTCCGTCCCCGCCTAATTTTCTATTAACATCAGCACTCTTTGATACCAAATACTTTACGAAAGCAAGATCACCACGAGCAGCTGCGGCCATCAGCGGTGTCTCATCGCCCGTTGCATGGTATTCTACATCTGCGTTAGCATCGACAAGAAGTTGACCAATAGCCAGGTTACCTGCTCGCGCCGCGGCTACCAACGGTGAACGTGGTTCGCCATCTCCGCGGTATGAACAATCAGGGTCAATGGTTTTGAGCAACTCTTTTACTTTCTCAACATCATCGTTTTTCACGGCTCGTAATAATTCTCTGCAACTTCCGTCTGCATTTTGAGGATCCTGGTCTCCAGTCCTTTCAGTTAAACCAGTTGGCGCGTCGCCAGCAATGGATGACAGAGGTTTATTAATTGTGAGGAGCATGGTGATCACCAAAGGAAGTATGAATGCATATTTCAAATAACCGAAGGCATTAGATTTTTTAGAATTCATTCGAAGAATTCTTTGCTTAATCATTGATTGATTATAATTCGTGGTAATGGCGAGGGGCTTTGCCTTGGTCGCGATTGAAATAAGGTTCATCTGATATTTTTCCTTTTCGATCGCATCATCCTGCATCATGAGTTCGTCGGTCTCGTATTCGATATTCTTTTCGATTTCCTTCTTCAGTATCCACACCGCTGGATTAAACCAAAGTAAAATGATAGCAACTTCAGCCATCAATAGGTCGATTGCGTGTAACTTTCTTACGTGTATTTTCTCATGGTTCAGGATCTGTTCGTATGTATCATAATCATAGTCACCGGGATTGATAAATACATAGTGGAAGAAAGAACATGGCGATTCTCCTGGAGCCTTGTCGATGATCACAGCATCCGAATCCTCAATTTTATTTGCACTCTTTCGAACCCTAACCAACAGGTTGGCTATTTGTAGAATTAGATTCAGTGAGAATATCGCTACTCCGAAATAGTATAGCCTCGATAACCATACGAGTAGTCCTCCCTTCGGTGAAGAGGATACCGCATTCGGCGCTACAGATACATCATCGTTAGCGTTGATGGCCGAACTCTGAGAGAAGGCCGGTGAATCGTTTGTATCTGTTTGCTCAATAATGGTGGATACGATTCCCTGGTCGTTGATGAGTTCAGGTAATGAGATAAAAGGAAGCAAAAAAGTGAGCAGAATAGTCGCGATCAAGTAGAATCGATTGGTCGTAAAGAAGCTTTCTTTTTCCAGGAAGAGCTTATAGAACGCCAATAAGACAGCGACTATCAGGGATGCTTTCAGAAGTAACGCGAACATAACGTTATTTTTTGGGTGACTTAATTATTCTAATAAGCTCTTTGACTTCCGATTCGCTAAGCTTTTCTTCTTTGGCGAAATATGTTATCAGGTTTGGAAGTGAGTTGCCAAAGTAATTTTTCTTGATATTGCTAAGGTGCGCTTTGCGATAGCTTTCAAAACTGATGACGGCGCTGTATTGATGGGTGTTACCAATAAGTTCCGACTTGAGAAAACCTTTCTTAACGAGAATTTTGACAATAGTCGCAACGGTGTTGTAGTGTGGCTTTGGCTCGGGAAGTTCCTCAATTATGTCGCGTATGAAAACAGCCTTTAGCCGCCATACAATCTGCATAATTTGGTCTTCTGCTTTTGTGAGTTGTTTCATGGTCATATTCATTATACGACCAAACTACTAAAAGGTTAGTATATATACTAATTTGTTAGTAGTTTTATTGTGAAAAGGTGATTGGCCCAAATACTATTGATATTCTATTCCATCCTGTCAGACTCTCTTTCACCGGAGTAATTAGGGATTTCTTCGTACGCTTGGTATAAGCTGAGTTAATTCCTATATGTTTTGATAAAAAAAAACCTGCAACGAATGCGTTGCAGGCTTTTGTTGAAAATGGTGTTCGTTAGTTGATCGAAAAGGAGGCACCAATCAAATACATGCTTCCTGTTCTATCTGTGCCGAAGAATTCTCTGCTATCTTCGTTCAAAATATTTCTGGCGTTCAGAAATACATTAAACTTTTCCATTGGCATATAATTGAATTTCGCGTTCAACAGGATTTTTCCTTTGATGTTTGACTGTTCACCAGCGCCGGTGGGGTCGGTTGCGTCATACTGAGTATGAGATGCAAAGTAATATCCGTTCGCATTCAAGTAGATCTTTTCTGTGAACTTGTACGTCATCAAGAATCCACCATAATATGAAGGAGTGTTTTTATGTTTGCTATTGCTGTATGTTTGAACCGGCATAATTTCAGTTGACACAAATGCATCGGGCAAATTCTTAACTTCTGTTTCCTGGATGGTAATGAAGGGTTTGAACTGTAGTTTTTCACTGGGCACTATGTTCATAGAAACTGTTCCACCCGTCTGCACAGCTTCTGTTGGGATATTTTCATACCGCATGGCAGTAGGCGTGAAAGCAGGGAACGGCGGTGTTGGCGCCAGCTCGTGAATAAGGTACGCTCCGAAATTACTTCCAGTCTGCCGGAAGAAATCGAAATCAAGTTGCAACCACTTATTCATTTTCACCCTGTAACCGAGTTCGGCCATGGTAATAGTAAGAAGATCGTAGTCTTTGTTTGCCCGAACGCTGATGATATATCCCGGTGCGACTTCATTATCATAGTTGGCAGAATTCTGCGCTATAAATGATCCTGTGTTTGATCTTGTAATTGCCACGCGCACAAGGTGTGAAGTACCTATTTTATAAGTAGACGCAAACTCGTATGCGAAAGTTGTTTTATCCGGCTTAGAGAATTTATCACCGCGGAGTGCAGTAAGAAAGCGCCAGTTTTTAGTAATGTTGATATCAGCACGGACGAAAGCTGCCGTTGTGCCAATGGAGTGGTTACCGTTCAGGTAGCCTGTGCGTTTATCGCCCGGTACGGTGTAACCCTCGTCGCTGTAGGTTACATTTTGATATGCCAGCCCAGGCGTTACCATTATTTTTTCAGCTATTTTGAAAGCATATTCAGCGTTGAAATCAAAAGTATTATACTCATAACCGTTCGGCGTAGCTCCCACATTCAGCTCGTCTTTTCCGGAGAGGTAGGACGTGCGGACAGCGAGACCGTAAATTTTTGCCGCCAGGTTAGCATATCCGGTCTTCGAAATGTTTGTCGTAAGTGGAACATTCAGGGGTGCGACCAATGCTTTTTGGGCATCTGATTGCTGCAATCCCAGCGTAAAATCCAAATCAACATGCTTGCCGGAGCGATAGTTTGCAAACGCATTGGCACCCCATTTCTGTACCGCGCGGTTCATGTGTGGATACCTCTTATTTTGAGCAGCATCAGCGGAAAGATCTTCATACTCACCTGTCAAGGTGTTAAAGTATTCTGTTTGGAAACGATCTTTCTCCTGAAAGTTACCTGAAACAGCAAGGGATAATTGATCTGTCACCTGTTTACCAAAACTTGCCTGACCTATCATCGTGTTTTCTGTTCCATATTGCAGGGTTGCATAGGCAAATTTGTCCTTCGTAACCTTTTTTGTAATAATGTTGATGACGCCGGTAACGGCATTTGGCCCGAACAGCGGTGCTGATGGCCCTCTTACAATTTCAATTCGTTCTACATCATTAATATCAACAGGAAGCGTCTCCCAGGCTGTTCCCCCGAGGTTGTGATTAAAGACAGGACGATTGTCGATCATAACCAGCGTAGTGTTATTATTTTTGTCAACCACACCAGTCGTCCGAAGAATGTTATCAAAGCCTCGGATATGTATGTCATAGTTTCCATTGGTCTCTTCTCTAACGATAACACCTGGAGCGAGGCGCAGCGCTTCCATAATCGATGTTGATCCTGCCTGAAGTATATCAGCGCGGGTAATTGTGTAGCTTGACAATGGGGCGTCAAACAAGGTTTCATTTTTTTTCGAAGCGGAGTTAATGGGGATATTCATCAACTCTTCCAATGTCAGCGAATAAAGATCTTCTTCATCCGTGGACTGGGCATTTACCAACGGCGACATCCCTATCATCAACGCGAGCAATACACCGTGATACAGTTTCTTTTTCATTTGATTTAGTTTTCAGTAGTTAAAAAATGGGGCAAATCTGCGAGATAACCCGCGGCAAATCTGTATTAAATGGGGAGAGGAAACAGTTGAAAATTTTGCATTACCTGACACCTGACGACTTGGAAGATTACTTTCGTAACGCGTCCGTTTACACTTAGAATCCGGCCGTTCAATCGATGAATACTGCCAGTGGGAAATTTATTCTACAACGCCATTTTCAGAAAATATGCTCGATATGCATGTAGCGATAGCGTGAGCTATTTGAATTGAGTAAATCTTGCATCATCAAAAGGTAACCGGACTAGAGAAAATATTTTTTTTTTGAATAAAATTCATTGATAGCCTATAGGGTTACGTTGCCGCGTTTGGAATTGGAAAATTTGAGTGCAAGCCAAGTTCGTAAAATGACAGAGAATTGGCGGATTCATTCGAACATGAAGGGTTTTTTCTTTTGTAGAACGAATCGAAATCCAAAAAAATGATAGGCTTTTACGCTAGCCATATTGTGTGGCGAGAAGCTAATTATCTTTTGCCAGGATAGTGTTTAAATGTGCGTAAAATTGCCTTAGATTGGTAAAAGTTACATTGTCCAGTAGGTAAGACTGCTGATTTCTTATTAAAAAAAGCATCCCTATGAAAAGAAGCTCCTTTGTAAAAACAGTCGGAGCAATAGCCGGAGGGTTATTGTTGAAAGACCACTTATCCGTCGCCTTTGCGACCGACCAATACCCTGAATTGGCAAAGCATAAGATTGCAAAAGCCGATATCATTACGCTAGACTTTCATTGGCCAAGGCTTGTTGGGCGAAATGGTACAAAGGATGTCCATGGTCAGTATAATAAGACGACAATTCTTAGAGTGAGAACAGATCAGGGTGCTGAAGGCTGGGGTATGTCCGAACAGAAGGCTAAAGAGTCACTTTCAACAATCATTGGAAAAAGGGTCGTTGACATCATTACTCCGCAAAGTGGGTTGGCGTCCGGTTTGGATACTTTTCATTTTGATTTTGCAATGTTCGACCTGATGGGTGTGATACTCCAGAAGCCTGTGTATCAGATCCTGGGTGCTCATGGCCCGACTACGGCACCTATCTATAGC
>JAEZBX010000197.1 GCA_023412765.1 Bacteroidota bacterium | reverse complement strand
GTTATGAGATCCAAATGGACGGACGGTGTTGTTAGTCCCAAGTCTTTCAAAATTTTCTTCACATCGGATGGGCTATACCCGTAGAATGCATTTTTTGTAATGCCTAACATCGGTGCAACTTTGTTCCATTCTTCGATTGTTTGCTTTGCGCTAAATTCATACGGACCGAAAAATTCGATCTCCTTATACCCAATATTTGCAAGCTTGGTTAATGTGCCTTTGAAATCATTGGCCACCAGGGCGGGAATCGTAAACAATTGAATACCTACTGCCTTTTTCTTTTTAGTCAGGTCAGCTAACAAAGGATTAGATGTTGCAACGGCCGCAATAGTCGCCGCAGATGTCTTTAGGAAATTTCGTCTGGAAGTCATGGATTTCATTAGTTATTGTGTCTAACATACACAAAGAATTAGACGTAGCCAAATGTGGTGTGGTTCCTTGCTATTCCCTTATTTCATACTTTTTTATCTTATGAAAAAGGTATAAGGTATAAGGTATGAATAATAAGGAATAAGGAGTAAGGAATAAGTAGTGCAGCTCTTTCAGGTCGAAACTTCAACCTCAAACCTCAAACCTTGAACTTTAAGAAATCCGTTTGAACCTAAAGTCACATTTCTCGGCGCCGTAGGCAATAGTGCTATTCCTGATCAATTCTAATCCCGCCAGATTCGATGTCACTTTATCGACTTCACAAAGAATGGATGCATACTTATATGCATTATGTTTTTGAAAAAGTTTACAAATTCCGCATTCGAGAATGTCAAAGCCATATCCCAGACCATAAGTCAAGTCCTTATCGGTGATTACAGTTGCGCGAAATCCGTCAGGATGCCCCAACTTGCTGACTTTTGAATGGAAAATCGTTGTTAAAGGTTTTGCTATGCTGGTGCCGATCAGTTTCGCAGGAAGCTTTTTCATCCATCTCTGAAAAAAATTTTTCGGCATAACATAGTCGTAGGTAATTTCAAGGCAGATGTTCTTAATTTCTTCGAAGGATAGTTTTTTTCCTTCCAATGTTTGGATCAGAGCAAGGAAATAAGCAGTAAATTCCAGGCGCCTGTCGATGGGATTTCTCGACCGCAATGCAAATTGCGTATCGATGGAAAGTACTTTGAATCGTTCATCAACTTCCCTAACAACGGATGAAGCATCGGAAGAAAAATGTTTGTTGATCGCCTTGACAAAATACTTTTTGAACCGCACTTGATATTGGTTTCGAACGGAAATTTACTGGAAATCGCCCATCTTTTGATAACGATACCCAAATCAATTGCTGACCGGTCGAAATTGAAAAATCCTGCCGAAACAATAAGATATTAATAGCGGCACTCAAAAAAATCAATCTAAGGCAACACAATAGTACTAGGTTCTGGTCGCCTGGATCGCGCATCCCGTTCCGCTAATTTCCTGATGTTGTTCAATTGTACGCGAGACATCAGTCCATGTACCGGCGGGTAAACGATTTTTCCCATAGCAAGCTCAAGCCACTTTGGGGATGACTTCATCCGTGCCCGCGTAATCAATCGGGTCGCATCGTCACCGATAGGTTCAAGTATGAAGGCCCACGTCATGGCAAATGGTCCGCCGGCACGTTGTGTTTGCCCACCGATAATGAAATGTTTTTCTAATTCAACATCATATACATTGAAAAACTCATCACCCCGCAGCGTTGCAGATAGTTTATCTCCCACCTGCCTTCTCTCCCATCCCTCCACAAGGTGGTCAATACTCGGCACACCACCGTGATCTAACGAATCAATACTGTACCACCCGGCACGATCACATCCCACCTGCATCAAGTAGCTCCATACCACCGAAACCGGTGCCTCTACATCCTGACGAAAAGTCAATTGATGCTTTGCGTCAGCAATGATGTCATCGCCTGGCAACGCACTGCTCTCGTTTTCCGGTAATTGCATCTTGCCTAGTTTGGCTTCAAGATTTCTCACTACAGATGCCCGAATAAGTTTCGATCCAATCCCGATGAAACCGTAGTATCGCCGTAGCTTTTTCCAACTGACATCATCAGTTGCTGAAGTCCGCAATTCAATCGCGATGGTACTACCATCAAGAAAAGGTTCCACTGCAATGCCCCAGGCAATCTTTCCAAAGCCTGGTCGTTGAAAAACGCAATATTTCTCCGGCGTAACCTTTTCAAATGGAATCTTCAAATGCCAGAATTTTCCAATCGAACCAATGACTACCTCCCTACCCGGATTCTCTTGAAGAATAATAAAACCTGTATCAGATTTCGTGATATCATCGACGCCCAGTCCGTGACGCCTGCTCCTTGGTTGTTCCCCAAATACATTCGGCAATGTTCTGATATCGAATAGTAATCTGATCCAGAGGATGTCCGACATGTCGAAATGCCTTGCCGCATCCCATGCAACATCAGGTTTGGCGTTCACAAATATCCTATGTATCTCAGTATGGCGCGGATTCGGTAAGAATTTTTGAATGGCTCTCATTGCCTTTATCTTTTGCGTAAGCTGCAGTAAGCTTGCCGAAAAAGAAATGATGATTGCTAACGTGAAGATTGATTATTGTCAGCAAGTGAACCCGGCCATTACATAGTCGTTGGAAAATGGGGCTAAACCCCTATTGCAGTACCTAACTTCCTATTCCTTTGCAACCGACTCGGTTGATAATTTGATAAGAAGAAACGAAACCTTCGAGTGTCTGTCCTTGCCTGAAATAAGTTGACCGTTTTTTTGAGTTGAAAACTTAAAAAAACACGGCTATGGCAAATTTAAAGGACTATGAAAAACTCACAAAACGAGAAAGAATTAATCGGTACTTTGATGAAGATTTTAAGCGGAAAAAGGTTTCTGAGATTGAGCGTAATTTAAGCACCATCGCGGAGATTTGTCGGGAATATGAGGTAAGCTCGGCGGCGGTATATAAATGGATTTATAAATATTCTAGAATGCGAAAGAAAGGTGTTAAACAGGTGGTTGAAGCAAAAAGCGATAGCAGAAAGATATTAGCCTTGAAAGACCAAATCAAAGAGCTGGAACGAATCATTGGCGAGAAGCAGATAAAGCTGGATTTTCAGGAAAAGATGATTGATATAGCCGAGAAGCAATATGGTGTAGATATTAAAAAAAAATCTTCTGGCAAGCACTCCTCTGGTACTGGGTCGAGCGAGAAATCCACAAAGTAAAATTGAATGCATTGTTTAGAGCCCTCAGAATCAGCAAACAATCGTTCCACCAAAAACTCAATCGTCATTTATTACTCCTGGAAGAAATGGAACAGCTTCTTGTATTGGTGAAACAAATTCGAAAAGACCATCCCAGAATGTCTTCTCGTCAGATGTATCGGTTAATAAAACCTGCACATTTGGGGCGAGATCGTTTTGAGGCATTCTGCTTCGAAAATGGCTTCAAAGTTTCTGTTAAACGTTCCTATCATCGCACAACCAATTCCCTTGGCGTCACACGTTTTGAAAACTTGATACAGCAAATCGAGTTGACGGATATCAACCAAATCTGGGTGAGCGATATCACCTATTATCGAATCCGAGAAAAGTTTTATTATTTGACCTTTATTCTCGATTTGTATTCTCGGGTAATTGTAGGTTTCTCAGTCTCCGGAAATCTTTCGACAGAAGCAACAACAATACCCGCATTGAAGATGGCGTTAAGGAAGCGAAAAGTAAATCCAGGATTGATTCTTCATTCTGATGGAGGGGGTCAATACTACTGTAAAGAATGGCTGAACTTAACGGGGCAATTCAAAATTCGAAATAGTATGTGCGAGACGCCCTATGAAAACGCCCACGCAGAGCGAATCAATGGCATTATTAAGAACGATTACTTAGTTGGCTACGGACCCACTACTTTCCCAGACTTGCAGGCTATGACTCTCCGAGCAGTAACAAATTACAACCAAGTAAAACCTCATCAGTCCCTTGGAAATATTTCACCCAATCAATTTGAATTTTCCCAGCAAGCAGCGTAAAAATTTTATCCACATGAATCAAAAAAGAAAAAAAGTAACAAAAAAAGAAAAAACGCAGGAATGTGGATAACTCGAGGCGAGTTACCCACATTCCTGCTAATGACTATAATAATAACAACAGTAAATGAGTAGATTTAAAACTCTTAAAACGGTCAACGTCAGTCAGGCATAGACAGTCCTTATACCCTATACCTTATACCTCTCATAACTATCCCTATTCTTTATTCCTTCTCCAACTTAACAAAGTAGGGCGTTGCAATAACTTGTCAGTAGCTGAATCGCTTTACACCATCCAGTACGATATCAACTCGATCGGCCAATCTGAAAAAATTAACCTTTACATGAAATTCACCCGATGGTTGCCTTTCGAAGATCGCTGTCGTTCGACCATGGCCGCCCGCCGCGAATTCATTATTACCTCGATAACCCAAAGCTTCACGGATTTGACCATTCCATTTCATGTATAAAAGGTCACCGACCTGATAAAATTCCATCAATGACTTATCCGACATTGTATAAATTCCGCTAAGGCGTCTCATTGTAACATCATCGAGCTTAAACTCCTTTTGCAGTAGTATGTCAAATCGTAACTCGTCTTCAGTTTCTGATTTCTTTGAGACTGTTAAAATCCGGTTTTGTGCTTGTGGTGACGCAGATGAGCCATCAGTTTTTAAGTACGGATCATTTGTAAAATACACTTGTGTTATAAGATCTTGCTGGCCATCCCCTTTTACAACCATATGGATATGCGCCGGACGCCAAACGTCGCCCGATTCGCCAGCAGGGTAAGGCACTGGTATAGCAGTGATGAAGTCATACTTACCATCCGCTTTGGTGACCTGCCTGCCCCTGTAACGAAATTCATCCGAGGTGTTATCGTAATTACGGTTTTCGTCGCATTGCCATATCTCTACACTGCAATTATCAAAAGGTGTCCCATCAGACCGGTAGATGGTGCCATAAAAGTGTAAAATTTTGCCAGTGTATCCTGATGGATTAATGTCGGTTCTAAGTGGTGCACCCGGTCTGTAGAAAGGTCCCAGGATATCTGTAGTAGTAGGACTATCGGCAACATATTGGCCGTTGCTCAGACGTATTGTTCCGAATGCACTTACTCCCAATACAAGCATTGCAGATTGTTGGATAAACTCCCTTCTGTCCATAAATCGGATTTTCGAATTGTGAATTGCCAGAACGTTGCACTCCATTCATGATGGCGCTGGCAATTCTAAGCTATGAATTTAAATGCGCATGTTTTCGACCGTGGCCGAAAATATTTGCAACAGTTTACCCTAAAATCATCAAGTTTTGTCCTTCCAATCAAGATGAAAATAATTTCAAATTAGTATTGGAAGGGCACTGATTGCTACCATATCAAGGATTGGCTCCGCTAGATTCTGTGTGACACCGAGTAAATTTTTATATTAGAGTATTCAACTTTTCGGAGGCGTCCACTATGAACACCCTTGAATCATCCTTATCTGCCGGAAGCCAGTTCAAAAGCAAATCACTAAACATTGGTTTAACGTACCTGGTGGTGTTCCTAATTATCCACGCTGGCAGCCACCTCTCGCTGCTAGCGCGTCACGATTTCGCTGTTTCCGATTATTATTTACCCACAGCTTTATCCCTTATCCTTATTCATTGGGTGGGCCCCAAGTATGTTATTCCGGTGGTGTTCATAAATTCCGCTAGTACATCCTACTTGTGGGGAAATCCTGTGGAACAATGGCCGCTGTGGTTTGTATTTGCGATACCCGAAACTCTTTTTGCCTTCCTGTCCTGGTTTTTGTTCAGGGTTGTATATCGCGGCAAGTATTGGCTGCCCGATATCAACAATACATCGGCTTTCATGGCTTTCGGCGCATTGATTCCGGCGGTGGTCGAAACGCTTCTACTGCAATCGCTATTGGTTTGGGCGGGTAGCCAACCGGCACACACGTTCTGGGGTTACGTTAAAAGTAATTTGCTTAGTGAGATCACAATGACGCTCTGCCTTACATTACCAGCTTTGTTCTACCTTACTCCATATGTGCAGAGGAAAGGTTTTTTGTATCAAAGCCACGAGATGATACCCATACCACGTAAACTCAGCAGAAGCCATGTGTTGGAACTGTCCGGCATTTTTCTAAGCATTCTCATTCTTGCTTTTCTACTCGATTTTGTTGAGTACTGGTATATCTATGGGTGCTTTTCACTCTTTGTTGCCATTCGCTATGGATTTGGGCCGGCGATTTTTACCAACTTGTTTATTCTTTTGATTACGTATGTCGTTCCAAAATTTTTTGTTACGATTGGGAAAAATGCAGTCGGCGATTACAACAGCGTAAGTGATATTCTATTGGGTGCGGGTTTTCTCTTTGTGTTCGCAGTGATAACCGGGCGTGTCATCAGTGATGTAAAAATTGCCGAATCGAAACTCATGATTCAAAACAAACAACTCAAGCAAGCAAATGAAGAACTCGATCGGTTTGTCTACAGTGTATCGCACGATTTAAGCGCACCGCTTAAATCAATTCTTGGGCTGGTAAACATCAGTAAGCTGGACAATTATTCCCCGGAGCGCGAGAATCTTCTTACTATGATAGAAAAAAGTGTATTGAAACTTGAAGATTTTATTTCAGAGATCCTTGATTATTCGCGCAACACACGGACTAAGATTTCGATCGAGCGTATCCAAATCAAAGAACTCTGCGCCGAAATACTAGAAAATCTCAAATACACCACTAACAAAAATATAGAAGTTCAATATGAACTCATGGAGCCTGAGGTCTGGCAAGACAAAAGTCGGATAAAAATCATCATGAATAATTTGTTGTCGAATGCGCTGACCTTCCAAAAGGATCAGGCAGGACATAAGCCAACTGTTCGGGTGACATCAAAAAGACAAGGCGGCGACCTTTTGATCCAAATTGAAGACAACGGTATAGGTATCCGTCCCGAACAACAAGATAAAATATTTAAGATGTTTTACAGAGGAAACGAGCAATCAAAAGGTTCGGGCCTCGGCTTGTATATAGCACGAGAAGCAACGTTAAAAATCCATGGCAACCTGTCAGTAAAATCTGAATATGGAAAGGGATCAACCTTTATTGTTCAGGTCAAAAGCCTTCCCTCCAACTGACCGGCATTCGTCGCATCAATTTGTTGAGGACATCCTTTTCAGCAGTACGAAACTGCAAATAATACGCCGCAATATGCCGTACGTCAAATGCTAATCTTAATTTGAAATAAAATTCCGATTATTGTAGACCAAAATACAACCATGAAAATCTATTCTTTTATCCTCCTTGTCTCAGTTCTATCGCTGCTAACAATCGCCTTTGAAAAACCTGGCAATCCGAATCCATATGAATCTACGTCGGTAGTTCCTCAGACTTCGAAGGTGCCAGTTGAAACCTTATACAGTGATTTCAAAAATCCCTGGGGAATAGCATGGCTGCCTGACGGGCGCCTTCTTGTGACTGAACGCGCAGGTGAAATACTTGTTTTCAAAGATGATAAATACACAGGCGAAAAACTGTCCGGCGTTCCGAAAGTGTTCGCCAAAGGTCAGGGTGGTCTGTTAGACATCACGTTGCATCCCAATTATGCGCAGAACAAATGGATATACATCGCCTATTCCAAACCCGTCGAAGGCGGCGCCACTACGGCAATCTCCAGGTTCAAATTGAATGGAAACCAGGTAACAAACCTCGAGGAGCTTTTTACCGCGAAGCCCTACATACCTGCTAATTATCATTTCGGATCACGGATAGTATTTGACAAAGATAATTTTATGTTTTTCAGTGTTGGTGAAAGAGGAACTCAGCATAAAGTGCAGGAGTTGGACAATGATCATGGAAAAATCCATCGCTTACACGATGATGGGAAAGTACCATCTGACAATCCCTTCGTTAACCAAAAAGGTGCGAAAGGATCGATATGGAGTTATGGTCACCGCAATCCGCAAGGAATGGTATACGATAAAACAACGGGAAGGCTGTGGGCAGCAGAACATGGACCTAAAGGAGGCGATGAGCTTAACCTGATTGAGAAGGGAAAGAATTACGGATGGCCGAAAACATCTTATGGTATCAACTATGATGGGACGATTTTAACTAAAGACAAAGAGTTACCTGGCATCACCAATCCTACCCGTTATTGGGTTCCTTCTATAGCGCCATGCGGGATAACGATTGTCACCAGTAATAAATATCCAAGTTGGAAAGGGAATATTCTTGTTACGGCACTCGCCTTTAAACACATCGCCCGCGTTCAACTCAATGGAACAAAATACGTTACAGAGGAACAGCTCCTCCAGAATATGGGCCGTTTCAGAGATGTAGAAGAGAGCCCAGATGGATTTATTTATGCAGTGAGCGAAGGTCCGGGACTGTTGGTTAAGATCACCGGAGAAAAATAGAGCGTGTTGGGGTGTTGACGTGTTGATGTGTTGACGTGTAGATGTGCGACTTCGCTATTCAATATTCGTTATTCGTTATTCCTGCTTTGTCAAGTTAAGAGAACTGTAAGGAAGGGTCGAGAAGTAGCAAGACTGTTCTTCCAGCTTTTGGATTGCAACCTAATTTTAGCTTTGGCCTGGTGGGGGATGTGTGGCTAAAATTCAGTTGCAAATCCAAAAGCGCAGCCATGCGGCTGGGGAGCCAAGTCACGACAAATTACTGCTGCGCTAGGCGACGAAGTACAAAATTCGTTTCAAAAAGCGAAGAAAACACATCTCAGAAAGTTAAATGGAAGTTGAAAAAGTAGGATTATTAATTATTCGTTATTCTCCTTTTCCCGTCGCTGTGTAAACAACCAATCCATCAACTCCGGATTATTCTTCATAGAATTCCAGGTGCCGTGGCCAATCTCAGGATACTCTGTATACCTCGGATTGCCTCCAGCTTGTCTCATTGCTTCTATGATGTCGCGGGATCCGTTTACGGAAACATTTCTATCGAGCCTTCCGTGGAACGCCCAAACAGGAACATCTGCAATTAGTTTTCCGAAGCTTGGGTCTCCAAATCCTGCTGATGGAATAGCGGCAGCAAACATCTCAGGCCGCGTGCCAATAAAATACCAGGTACCATAACCGCCTAGCGAGTGTCCCATGACGTATCGCCTATGGGTATCAATTGAAAATTCGCGTTCCAGCGAATCCATGATTTCAAAGACAAGGGAATCGACGTTTTTAAGACCGGGAACTCCACCCCAACTCGTTCCGGGAGGGCACTGCGGAACGAACAAAAACGCGGTGTATTTTTTTCTGTTCTCAGGCGTAGAAAGAATTTGAGCTTCTAATGATCCATCAAATTGTTTTATGTTATCATTACCCCAGCCTGCTCCGCCATGGAGGCATACAGCTAATGGATATTTCTTTGTGCTGTCGTAATCCAACGGTCTCAACAGACGATACGACATCGACTCCCCATTCGCGCTAACATATGTCCGAGCTTCGAATTGCTGCGACATCTTCCTTGCCTGCAATGTGGCGACTCCGTGACGCATTCCTTCTGTAACAAGACTGAACCCAAAAAATCCAGAACCAACTAAAGCCATCAGAAATCCAACAGCGAGGAAACTATCTCCAGTCTTCGAACTAGTGACAATAACATTGTCGTCCTGTAATTCTTTCTCCTCATCCCGAAAATTCATGATGTAGCCAACAGGTATGAAACTCGTGAGCAATGATGCAAATTGACTAACCGTTAATGCAACGCCATCAATCAGCATTTTGGGTGAGTCTCGCATTAAGACGAAAATCACGATGTACAATGTATTTGCTGCAAGCAAAACTAGTCCAATAGATTTCAGCCATATTCTCTTGCGGGCATCCGAGAATAGTAAAGCGAAAGCGTAAACAGTGCCGCTACCCGTAACCATATATGCAGCTGGCAAGGCATAGTCTATGAGAAGACTTATCGAAAAGACAACAACGGCATAGAAGACCGCAGAAATTACGACAACTATTGCTGCTGCGAATGCCGCGAGATATCCTTTGCGAAAAAGATACGTTAATAAGTAAAGTGAGCTGGCCACATTTACAAGAGTGGCTACAAGAAACCAAGCTGGAAAAGAATTTACCGCATGAATCCCACTTCCAACAAAGAAAAATAGAATTGCTTGTAACAGCGCACAATGTACTGAGAGCCCCAGGAAGGCTTTTCCGAAGAAATAAAAGTCACGGCTCATGCTAAGTCAAATTTTATCACATTATTTTTACGCACGTAAATGGCATCACGGACCAGTATATACAACCTCTAAAGTCCTCGTGCACTTAAATGGTAAATTAATAGCTCAATCCTTCATCATAATTAAACAATGCATAGGCGTCACCCTCCAGGTAGCCAGGCACATCTTCTTTCTGACTTGTTACAGCCTCATCTGAAGACGGTGTCGTAAAAGGCATTTTTCCGGATGGATTGAATTTCCCGGAGACTACATCAAGCAATGCTTCTACGGTGGTTCCGAACGTAGCGATCACACCTACAAAATTACGGTCCGTCTGGCTGTTATAAATTTCATCTATTACCCAGGGGTTGGTGTAATTAACCACCAGTACCGTAGGTTTTCTAGCAGTTAATTGGTTGATGTATTTAACGTCAACAGCGTTTTTCGATAACGAAACACTAAGCGGCGAACCCGTTGAATTGAACAACGGCATGCCTGTTGGCCGCACCCATAAAAGAATAACGTCAGCCTCATCAGGGCGATTTACAAACTCCAGGTCTGGTTGAGTATGGGTGTTTACGTACACTTCGCCTGCGCCTGAAGATCCCTCGCCATATTTCTTTTGATGTAATTCGAAATAAACTTTTGTTTTAGGTTTGAGAGGAAGAGTGTTTGATTTATTTCTTAGTAATACGATTGACTTGCGCAACGCCAGATCTGCTTTTTCCTTAAAAGTAGCGCTTCCTGCAATTTTCCCGGCCGCATCTTCATCGACATATGGGTTTTCAAAAAGCCCCAATCTGAATTTTTCATTTAAGAGAAGGGTAACCGAATTATCGATGACATCCATATTCACCATTCCACTTTTTACAGTTTCCAGAAGATTCGCGGGGTCAGCGGTGCCCGAAAACAGGTTGACACCTGCTTCCAATGTTCTCTTGTAACGTTCGGTTATTGAAAGGTCTTCAGCACCCCACGGCATCATTTCGATCGGACCCGTATCAGAATTGATAATTCCTTTGAACCCGAGTTCGACCCGCAGCAAATCGTGAATTACCCCTCGATTATACGCATACGCGATAGGTTCATATTTCGTGTCAACAGGTTTGGAATAATATGGCATTATCGCAGAAGTCCCTGCTTCTATTGCGGCCTTAAATGGTATCAGATTTTTTTCAAACATACCTCCGGGAAAGACTTCGTTCTTCCCCCAGGGAAAATGTGGATCCTGTCCGCCCTCACCCGCACCGCCACCCGGGAAGTGTTTCGTTGTCAACGCCACTGAAGAATTTGAAAGACTGTCACCCTGAAAGCCAAGCACTACTTCGCTCATCATCTTTGCAGTCCATTCAGCATTTTCGCCAAATGTTCCTTCGATGCGTTGCCACCGCGGTTCGGTCGACAAATCTGCCATGTACATATATCCTTTTCTCAACCCCACCGCTCTCCACTCCTGACGGGCAATGTCTGCAAACTCGCGTGTCAATTCAAGATCCCGCATAGCCGACAATCCCAATTCGCCTGGCCATACTGAAAATGCTGTCGTGCCCACACTCGTACCAATAGCAACATCTTTAGTAATATGATTGCGAGGGTTTGATGCTACTATCGCAGGAATTCCCAGAGGCGTACTTTCACACAATGCCTGTAGCTTGTTCGACCACTCTGCAATTGTTCGCGCCTGTACGTTCGCTCTCAATATGAAATGGCGTAAATGAAATTGGGTCACACCTTTCGTAGTCCCTGCAGCCGACATCATAGGATAGGGCAAGGGTTGCCGCGTAAAAATGTTGTTATTTTGAACAAGGTCGTCCTCATTAAAATCACTCGTAATCGGCTCATTGCTATTGGCTCTTTCAAACGCACGGTCGTTTTTCATACGCGTCGTACTGATGAGCATAAACCCAACCTTTTCTTCCAACGACATTTTTGAAACAAGATCCTGACTCCGTTTCTCGGGCGACAACCGCCAATCCTCGTAAATATCTAGTTCCCCGTTCTTGTTAAGGTCCTTGAATTTATAGCCATTAACCTCGATGATCTTTGCAGATCTTGATTGTAGATCAGGTTGGTTTAAACTGGAGTCCTTTCTTGTCGTGCAGCCCGGAAGAAAAACAAGGATTTGCAAGGCGATCACGATCGATCCTATATTTTTACGCATAATGATGTTATTGGTTAATGTTCCTGGATATTCATTCCGGGTGAACCATCAATATACCTTAAGATTGCATTAAATGATAGCGCCATAGCACAAAATACGACTTCAAAGGACTGACACCCTTAAAATGCTGCGAGAAAAAACTCTAAACTCTGCATTCATCACCAATAATCTAAACTCTACACTCTGCATTCGTCACTCAGATAGTTCAACTTCTAAGGTTTGAAGTTCGAATTAAAGAAGGTCGATCTTGAATGAAGAGTGATGAGTGCAGAGTGCAGAATGTAGAATGCAGAAATGGTGCTTCAATCTGGTTTCTGCACGATAATCTAATCTCTGCACTCTGCATTCACCACTCAAATAATCTAAACTCTACACTCTGCATTCATCACTCAGATAGTTCAACTTCTAAGGTTTGAAGTTCTTAATTAAAGAAAGTCGATCTTGAGTGAAGAGTGATGAGTGCAGAATGTAGAATGCAGAAATGGTGCTTCGATCTAGGTTCTGCACGAATAATCTAATCTCTGCACTCTGCATTCACCACTCCAATGATCTAAACTCTACACTCTGCATTCATCACTCCAATAATCTAAACTCTACACTCTGCATTCATCACTCAGATAGTTCAACTTCTAAGGTTTGAAGTTCTTAATTGAAGAACTTCGAACTTGAATGAAGAGTGATGAGTGCAGAATGCAGAGTGCAGAACATATGGCAACCTCAACTATTTGAAATTCCTTCCCTCCGGGAAAATCTTCTTCTGCAATAATCCTCTGTCCTGTCTATCGTCAGGTACAGGTGCACTTCTTTCATCGGCACGCGACATAGCAGCTAGAGACCCGCCTTCTTTCACGGTTACTACACCCCGTAACATCTTAGAAAGATTAAAGCAACGTTGGACTATAACATGAATTACCTCACCTTCTATCTGGAGCTTGCCCTCAACCATCAAAAGGCTGGATTGAAGTATTTCTTTTCTGTACTTATCAAACAATTGTCTGAATACTACCAGGTTGGCACAGCCCGTTTCATCTTCGATAGTCACAAAGCATATACCACTGGCTGTACCGGGCCGTTGCCTTACGAGAATTAGGCCTGCTGCTCTAACGGTATCACCATTTCGTCCGTTGCCTAGTGAGGCGGCAGGCACAACCCTAAGGCTATTCAGCTGATCTCTTACAAAGCTAACGGGATGGGCTTTAAGAGATAGTGACGTTGTTACATAATCATGAGACACATGCTCGGGCAATGACATTTCCGGAAGATCTACCCTCTCCTTATCATTTACGTTCTGAGGTTGATCCTTAAATATCGCAGCTGGACGATCTTTCGTTGAAACCTCCCATAACGCATGACGACGGTCAAGTCCGATTGACCGGAAGGCATCTGCATCTGCTAATTTCTCCAGAACTGCGTCTGTAATATCGGCCTGACGTAATTCATCAATGCATTTGAATGGTGCTGTTCTTACGGAGACTAATTTGTCAGCATCATCCTGGTGCATCCCCTTGATATTCCTGAAACCCAGCCGGAGTACACAGTATTTTCCATTTTTCTCCTCCAATTGATTATCCCAATATGAATAATTGATATCAGCCTGACGAACTTCCACGCCATGTTTTCGAGCATCAATAACGATTTGTGCAGGTTGATAAAAACCCATAGGCAAACTGTTGAGCAAGGCGCATGCAAAAACATCAGGATAATAACATTTAATCCAGGAAGAAACATAAACCAGAAGCGCGAAACTTGCAGCATGGCTTTCCGGGAATCCATAACTGCCAAATCCCTCGAGCTGCCTGAAGACGCGTTGCGCATATTCGAGTTTATAACCATTCTTGAGCATTCCTTCAATGAGCTTCTCTTCAAAGTGAGCTACTACGCCTTTTGCCTTAAATGTGGCCATGCTTCGCCTTAGCTCGTCGGCCTCTGCCGGCGTGAAACCTGCTGCAACAATGGCTATCTTCATCGCCTGCTCCTGGAACAACGGTACACCTAGAGTACGACCCAGAATTTCCTCCAGCTCTTTGGATGGATAATCTATGGGTTCTTCACCATTCCGCCGTCTCAGGTAGGGATGAACCATATCGCCTTGAATCGGTCCGGGACGAACGATAGCAACTTCAATGACAAGGTCATAAAAACATTTTGGTCTCAACCGCGGTAACATCGATTGCTGCGCCCTGCTCTCAATCTGAAAAACACCGATGGTATCTGCATGACTGATCATTTTGTAAACAACTGGATCATCCTGAGGGATGTTTGCTAGCGTAAGGTTCAAATTGTAATGATTCTTTGCCAGCTCAAATGCTTTCCGTATACAGGTCAGCATGCCAAGCGCTAACACATCAATCTTCAAGAAACCAAGCGCTTCGATGTCGTCTTTATTCCATTCGATGCAGGTGCGATCTTCCATTCGTGCATTGAGGATGGGACAAAGATCCGATAGTTTGTCTTGTGTGATGACAAAGCCTCCCGTGTGCTGTCCAAGCTGGCGGGGAAATCCGATATATTGTCCCGTTAGCTGCATGATCTTTTGCAGATTCTGATCCTTAGGATTCAAACCAAGCTCTGCGAGACGTTTCCCTTGCATCCACTCATCAGTAAACTCCCATATCGACCCTGACAACATATTGATAACATCAACAGATAGACCCATGGCTTTCCCCACATCCCTGATGGCACCTTTGTGATGTTGTTGGGTGACCGTTGCAACAATGGCAGCACGATCACGTCCATATTTATTATAGATGTATTGAATTACTTCCTCGCGACGTTCGTGCTCAAAATCGACATCTATATCTGGCGGTTCATTTCTCGCGGACGATATGAAACGCTCAAACAGAAGATCAAATTTGGAAGGATCCACAGAAGTTATCCCTAAACAATAACAGACTGTTGAGTTGGCAGCTGAACCACGACCCTGACAAAGAATCTTTTTCTCGCGAGCATAACGAACCAGATCATAAACAGTGAGAAAGTAAGCAGCATAATTCATCTCTTCAATGAATGCCAGTTCGTATCTAATATTTGATTGTATTTTGTTAGGAATTTGCTCACCATACATCTCACGTGCTCCCTTCCACGCAAGTTGCGTGAGTTCCTCCTGGGGAGATCGTCCGTCATTTGTTATTTCACGGGGGTATTGATAGTGTAGTTGGTCAAGTGAGAATTCGCATTCATTAGCAATTTGCTGAGTACACTGAATGGCATCCGGGTACTGACGAAACAGCCTGATCATTTCTATTTCGTCCTTAAGAAATCTTTCAGCATTAGGATACAACTTGAATCCTGCATCGTGTATAGTGCATTTTTCGCGAATACAGGTTATCACATCCTGCAACTCACGGCGTACAGGGTGGTGATAGTGAACATCGTTTGTAGCAACCATCGGAATAAGAAGTTGCCTGGAGAGTTGGAAAATCCTATGCAAAATTTTCAGATCATCGCCACAGTATGTGCGCGTGGCAGCTATGAAAAGATGTTCTACAAGATGTTCTCGATATTCTTTGAGCGCCTCCTTGAACGTCAGATCAAAATCAAAAGAAGAATTTAAGGACGTCGGTGGTATGACCACAAATTTAGATCCCATCGAATGACTATAAACATCCG
>JAEZBX010000124.1 GCA_023412765.1 Bacteroidota bacterium | reverse complement strand
GAACACGGCTGTCAACTTCTCAAAGAATATCAACGAGGTAGTTGAAACGCACCCTGATCTGACTTCACCTATCACGACTGGTGAATCTGAAGGTTACTATTCGCGATTCGAAGCAGGTGGTTCCATCAATGACGTTTATGTTTACAAGTATCAGCGCGATGATCAAGGCCGCATAATGCTTGGCGGCACAGGGGCACCTTTGAAAACACCTTTGGTTGAATATGCAGGAAATCTTAATCCTGACTGGATTCTGGGATGGAGCAACACATTCTCTTATGGTAATTTCTCCCTGAACTTCATGGTTAATGGGAAATTTGGAGGTGTAACGTTTAGCCAGACAGAATCTATGCTGGATGGTGCCGGCGTTAGCAAACGTTCTGCAGATGCACGAGATGCTGGTGGTGTGAAGATCAATGCTGTCCAAGCTGATGCACCTGTAAGCAGTGTCGATGCTGAAACCTGGTATCGCGCAATTGGCGACCGGAATGGTATTGGTGAAGCTTACGTCTACGATCGTACTAACGTGAGACTTACACAGCTTGCACTTTCCTACAATTTCCCTATGAATGGAAAATTTGTGAAGGGCTTGACAGCTTCATTGGTTGGACAAAACCTGTTTATATTCCATATGGAAGCGCCTTTTGATCCTGAGTTGGCAATGAGCACAGACAGGAATAGCCAGTCGCTCGATAACTTCAACCTGCCGGCTACACGTACTATGGGCTTAAATTTAAAGGTTACCTTCTGATAGAGAGAGTTTATGAAAAAGAGAAAATATTTAGGATATACACTGCTGGCACTAATGTTTAGTGCCTGTACCGACAATTTTGAACGCACGAATACAAACCCCTATCAAATAACCGGGGAATCACTGGAGCAGGATTTTAACCACGTAGGGGCGTTCTATCCCTCAATGTTAAACAACATTTTTCAGGATCAGGTCGCACATAATCTTGCGCATGAGTCATTTGTAGGCCATCTTGGGACGCCCACACCTTTCGTTAGTAATCGTAACAACACAACGTACTACATCACATGGGGTGACCCTTATTGGAACGGTGTCTACAATAATATTATGGCACCGGCACGACAGGTTATTCAGATCGCTGAAGAAGGCGGTTATGATGCTTTTGCGTCGTGGGCGAAATTGATCAGGGTCATTGGAGCGTCACGTCTGTCGGCTTACCACGGACCGATTATTTATTCCGAATATGGATCGCCTTCTCAGGATATAATGTACGATAGCGAGGAAACGCTTTATAACACATGGTTTACCGAACTCGATGAGATTCTTGCCGTATTCAATGCAAATAAGGACTACACAGGACTAACGAAGTTTGACGCAAGTTATTCTGGAGATATAAATAAGTGGATCAAGGTGGTCAATAGCTGGCGCCTGATCCTGGCAATGCGCCTTTCTAAAGTGGATGCTGATCTTGCAAAAACTCAAGGTGAAAAAGCCATCAGTGATCCCGGAGGATTGATCACAACTCTTGATGACAGCTGGTATCTTTCTTTGTATGCGGGTCCGTTTAGACCCGGCCGGATAGCTTTTGGCTGGGGTGATACGCGCATGGGCGCTGCAATGGAATCGGTGTTGGGAGGATATGGGGATCCCAGAGTTGATAAGTTCTTCGATCCGGCCACTGACAATTCCCTTTACGCAGATCACCCTGATTTCCCATACAAAGGGATCCAGAGCGGTGCATACCTTGTTGCGAAAGATGACAGGCTCACCTATTCTAACCTCGATGCTCAATTTGATCCTGCAGGAAACAACGCTGGGGGCAAGCGCAGAATGCTGATGCCGAGCGACGTGTTGTTCACTCTTGCGGAAGCTTCCTTAAGGGGATGGGCCGGTGCTGGATCTGCACAAGAGAACTATGAGAATGGCATTCGCGCGTCGTTTACAGAATGGGGTGCAGGTGGTGTAGATGATTACTTGCAAAATGACACCGACCTGCCAATGGATTATATTGATCCCAAAGATGCCAGAAATAATTTTGCAAATCGGATGACGGTAACTGTTAAGTGGGATGAAGGTGCAAGCAATGAAGTAAAGCTTGACAAGATTCTAACTCAGAAATGGATCTCCAGTATACACAATACGCTTGAAATTTGGGTTGACCATCGCAGAACAGGTTATCCTAAGATTCCTTATGTGTCTAAGAATGACAGTGATGCTACGTGGGGTGTAATTCCTGCTAACGACTTCCTGAGAAGAATGCCTTTCACAAATGGCGAACGTCAGAATAACCCGGCTGGAGTTGCAGATGCAACGACTAAGCTAGGTGGACCAGATGAAATTGGTACGCGTTTATGGTGGGATACCGGTGGACCGAACTTCTAAACTATTGAATTGAATTTTAAAACACCGACTGCCTGTTCTGGTGGTCGGTGTTTTTTTTTATTATTGTCCACTTAGGGTACAGGCATGTGAATATGGACAACAGGTTTATAGAATACGTTTCTCTAATTTTGCTCTTCATCATTTGTGGTTCCTGTGGGAATGGATCAGAAGATAATTCGTTGACAATTGAAGAATATATAGAACTGGGAATACCCGATCCTGCTAAGGAATGGACAATGGCCGACTACTCTCAGGCTCACAACGTATTAGGGAAATTAAAATGGGAGAGACAACTTCAGCTCCCGGTTAGGGATAGCAACAAATCGGGATTTCTTTTTGAGCGCATGATTAGTCGTGACTACCTTTCATTCTTGCAGGATAGCTTGATCTCTCGAAATGAAAAGGCGCGGCGTATAGTAGAGTTTGGTGTTGTCTATGACTATTGGATGGACATCTACAATGTACCGACAGTTGAAAAGAATTACTATGCCAGCGAAATATCGGAGATCAGAATATTTAACCTGAATGTTTCTGAGGCCGCTTTTAAGCTATCCAATGAGATAAAACAATCAGATGATCCTTCTGATGTTGCTTTACAGTATGGTATCACATCCATCAAGCGAGCTTATCTCGAATGCGTGAATAACTACCTCCAACCCAGGAGCTACGTGCCAACACGCGATAATTGGCTGGAATACTCCGATGACGATATGAAGAAAATGATCGACAGCGTGCATAAATCTGTGATGAGAAACAAAGTATGGCTCGTCGGCAGCGAGATCGAGGAATTAAGACAATCTTTGAATGCGCTTTCCGATAGCACTTCTTCGGATGCTATACGGGAGAAATATGAACAGCTGGAAAGGGAGTTATCTTCATGAGTTTTCAACATCATTTATGTGTATTAATGAGAAATTCAGGTCTTAAGTTTCTTTGTCTGCTACTGTTGTTGGTTTTTTTTACCTGCAGAGAAAAAGAGCAAACGCTTTTTACTGAGCTGCCCTCGCAGGAAACGGGTATTACCTTTAGAAATGATCTCGTAGAGACTGCAGAAAAAAACGTACTTAGTTACATTTATTTTTACAATGGCGGGGGTGTAGCTGCCGGTGATTTGAACAACGACGGACTTGCCGATCTGATTTTTACGGGAAATCAAACGGGTAACAAAGTTTATATAAACAAAGGTAACATGGTCTTCGAAGACATTACCACCTCTTCGGGACTTGGTGATCACGATGGTTGGAATACAGGCATTGTGTTGGTGGATATCAACAATGATGGCTGGAAAGATATCTATATCTGTCGCTCTGGAGAAGCCGACCCAGAAAAAAGAAAAAATCTCCTTTACATCAACAACAAGAACAATACTTACACTGAGCAAGCTGCTTCCTATGGATTGGACGATTCGGGATATTCAACACACGCTGCTTTTTTTGATTACGATAAAGACGGAGATCTGGATATGTTCCTTCTAAACCATTCTATCCACTACTTCCAGGTGGACAATGAATTTACAAGGCTTAGGAACAGGGTGGATAAAGATTTTGGGAGCAAATTATACGAGAACAACAACAACGTGTTTACCGATGTCAGCGAAAAGGCTGGCATAGCATCAAACTTCATCAGCTTCGGATTGGGAGTCGCTGTAGGCGATGTCAATGACGACGGATGGCCAGATGTATATGTATCAAATGATTTCAAAGAACAGGACTATTTATATATAAACCAACGCGACGGCACATTCAAAAACGAATTAGAGCAGTGCATGGATCACGTCTCTTTGTTTTCCATGGGCTCGGATATGGAGGATGTGAACAATGACGGATATACTGACTTAATCACGCTCGATATGCTGCCGCCGGATAATATGCGTCTGAAAATGACAGCCGGTGCTGAGAATTTTGACAAGTTCAAGATCCTTCATGATGCTGGATTCTACTGGCAATACATGCGCAATATGTTTCATCTCAATAATGGTGATGGAACTTTCAGCGAAGTCGGAAGTCTGTCCGGTATTTCAAATACCGACTGGAGTTGGGCGCCTCTGTTTGCCGATTTTGACAATGATGGAAATAAGGATCTGTTCGTTACGAATGGTTATGTCCGCGACTACACCAATATGGATTTTATGAAATTCATGGTCAGCTACCAGGCGGAAGTTCAGACTACAGGGAAGGAACTTCCCATGCTGGACCTTATTGCAAAAATGCCATCGTCAGAGCTTAGTAATTTTGTCTTTAAAAATAACGGCGACCTGACATTCACTGCTAAAACAGCGGAGTGGGGAATGGAGAAGAAAAATATTTCGGCCGGAGCTGCTTATGCAGATCTTGATAATGATGGTGATCTGGATTTGGTTGTAAACAATGTAAATGATTTTGCATCGATCTACCGCAACAACAGTGAGCACCTGGTAAAGAACAATTATATAAAAGTTCGTTTGGAAGGAAAATCACCTAACGTCCAGGCTATTGGCTCGCGGGTTGAGGTATACTCCGGCGACTTAAAGATATTTCGGGAACATTATACATCCAGGGGATATGAATCGACCGTGGATGAAATAATGCATTTTGGTTTGGGACAACGGGCTAAGGTAGATTCTATTGTAGTGCTTTGGCCAGATGGTACTCGGCAGGTAGTTGAACCAACTGCTATCAATGAGGTAGTTTCAGTAAGGCAAGAGGGAGGGAAGATAATTGAAAAAAAGAAATCGATTACCCCCTTCTACATTCCTGTATCAGACAAGATTCAAATCGCACACCAGGAGAATGACTTCAACGATTTTAAAATACAATCGTTGATGCCTCATTTTCTTTCCCGTTTTGGCCCGTGCCTGGCAACGGGCGATGTTAACGGTGATGGCCTGGACGATCTTTTCGTGGGCGGGGCGAAGGGTTATCCTGGTAGGATATTAAAGCAAGATCGTTCCGGTAAGTATCAGATTGTGAAGTCGGAGGAGATCGAATCAGATCTAGAAAGTGAAGATGTCGATGCGTTATTTTTTGATGCTGACAATGATGGCGACCAGGATTTATATGTGGTTAGCGGAGGATATGAATTCGCTCAAGGAGACGAGGCTTTGCAGGATAGATTATACATCAACGATGGCACGGGAAATTTTGTAAAAAAGAATCTTCCTGAATCCAAGGTTGCTAAATCTTGTGTAAAGGCGATCGACTTTGACAAGGATGGTGATTTGGACCTTTTTGTGGGAGGTCGTTTGATTTCTGGTCGTTATCCAACGGCGCCACCAAGCTTTTTGTTTGAAAATGATGGCAAGGGGAACATGCGCGATGTTTCGACGAATTTTGTTGGCGGCAATGTTTTGGGAATGATTTCAGATGCTGCTGTGGCTGACTTGAACGGTGATGAATGGCCAGATCTGATCATGGCAGGGGAGTGGACGCCCGTGAAAGTTTTTATTAACGATTCTGGAAAATTTATTGAACGATCAAAAGAGTTTATATCGCAACCGAACCATGGATGGTGGAATAGGATTCTTTCGGGAGACTTTGATAATGATGGAGACCTGGATTTCATATTAGGCAACCTTGGAGTTAATGCTCAAATAAGAGCCGACGAGAAGAGTCCCACAAAATTGTACTATAGCGATATCGACAACAACGGATCACTTGATCCAATACTAACCTACTACATTGAAGGCGTCAGTTATCCTGCTCCGTACCTGGACGATTTGTTATCGCAGGTTCCTTCATTGCGGAAGAAGATTTTTTACTATAAGGATTATGGGAAAGTAACCATTGAAGATATTCTTCCTGCGGAGGTTAGGGATAGTGTCCCTGTGCTCTTCGCTGATAAGTTGGAGAGCGTGGTGTTGAGAAATGATGGTGGAAAATTGACAATGATCGATTTGCCTTTACAGGCCCAATTTTCGCCGGTTTTTTCAATTCTGAAGACTGATGCTAATGGGGATGGTTTTGATGATATTATTTTAAGCGGTAATCTGACACAGACTCGGGTGCTGTTTGGAAGGTACGATGCAAACCACGGAATGCTATTTCTCGGAAATAGCAACGGGGAGTTCAGGTACGTGTCACAGGCGGAATCCGGATTGAAGCTGCGTGGCGATGTTAGGGGCTCCGTTGCGATTGACGACTTACTGATTTTTGGAGTTAACAGTGATTCGATCCAGGTATATAAACGGAGTGGGCCGGCAGGTAATCCGTGATATTTTTGATTCGGGCCTGGAGACTTTAACTGAATCCATTACCACCTAGGGTTATTTTTTTACCGCGGAGGACACGGAGGAAATACACGCGGAGAACGCTGAGAATGCCACTGCATATCGGAGTTAAGCGGAGATTTGTCTTAGACGCACACTCTGCGTACTCTGCGTGCATTCATCCCGGCGTGCTCTGCGGTAAAAAGCAATCTTCACTAGTTCTACTCACCATGATGGCAGCACACTAACACATTTTAATTTTATCCTTACTTTTTGTTTCATTTCGAAGCACCTTGCCAAGTAATCAGTGAAATTGGTGATTGGCAGCTCGAGACTTTAATTGAATTCATTAACACTCAGACAGGAAATCCTGGTCGTGAAGTCCCTTCCTACGGAGGCGTCATCCTGAGCATAAGTTCTGGTGCGTAGGCCTTGCAGGTGAACTGCGAAGGATCCCGTGGGAGAAGGATGCATGGTATTCTTTATAGTACGGTGGCAGTATATAAAATAGCCCGGGACTGTCCAGGGGATCCTTCGCGGGTTATGCCTGACGCAACGGGCATCACATTGAAGGACCTGACGAAAGGCCGATGCTCAGGATGACGGTATTAAAAGGGGGCTCACGTAACAATAGCCACGCAGTTGTCTTCCTCTCATTATCATGGGTTGAAACCCAACCCTTTCCCAAATTGTTTTCTTTCTAAACCTACTTAAATAGTACGTGTGGCTTTCGTTTCATAGACCTATCGCATATAAAGAGAATTGAACGACACACTACACCTGTGTTTTTTTGCAACGGTTGGGGTGTACGGAATTTATTGCACACCTTGTTACCGACGTTAGCTAAGAAGTTTAACGCCGAAATACCCGCCATTGCGAAAAAATCAATTTATCCCAATGGATAAACTATCCAGAGGCTAACAAAAAGTACATCCTTTACGCCTTCTGATTTTCACAAATACTTAAGGGATTTCCCTTACCTAAAAGTGCTATCCGGAATTTTATAAAATCATGGTTAGTCCTGATTTCCGCCGCTTCACAGAATTGTAGTTTTGAAAGTTAACTAAATGGAAAAGTAGTATGAATGGTATTCTTACCAGATTTAAAAAGTTGTTAGAATTTAGGGTCATAAAGGGATTGATTGCACTATGCATATTTTTTCTGCCCTTTTCGACCTTCGGCCACTCTGGCGGAGTGTGGATTGCGAATGACGGATGCGGGCATTGGTATGCGATTGTTTTTCACTACCACAATGGGGAAAGTGCTGGTTCCTTGTCTGCCTCCGCAAAGGCTGGGATGTATATTGATTTTGATCAAAACGGCGTATTTGACGTCAATGGTGTTCAATATCAATATACCAATGCGGCGGGGTTCACCACCAGCAATGGTGATTTTGCACGGTTCACGGATTGGATCAACCTTGCTGACAAGAACGTAACGGCCGTTTCATATGCCAATGATGTTAGTATTCAGAATCAAGTGTTAAGCTGGCTTAATACCAATAAGAATTTCGGTAAGACATATAGCCTTAGTGTTGCAATCACTGCAGGAAACTATTCGTCGACGTGGTATGAAGCATTGGTATGCCCTATAAAACCATTGTCCCCGGGTATTTATAAGGCTTCTACATCAACTTCCTCAGTTGTTGAAACCCCCGTCAGTTACACCAACCCATTCGAACTAATCTACACACCAACGAACTTTATTGGAACCGTTACAACTCAAAGCTCTTGCGGTGACTTGCTGACAATCGATGGGACTTTGACACAAACCTGTGTTGAGGAATACGGGTTGGTTTATTCTGTAACAAATAGTCTTCCCGCAGTGGGAGGGGCAGATGTTATAAAACAAAGTTTGTGGTCGGGTGCTGGAACAGATTTTACCAACGTCACCTTTAATTATACGATCAACGCCCCACCGGAAAATGAGTATAAGAATTATTATATCCGTACGTATTATAAGCAAAATGTATCGGGAACACTTTTCTATGTTTACTCGCCTCTGGTCAGTGCAACACCGATAGACCCTTCGTTGGATTGCGACGGCGATGGTATCAGCAATGGTACAGAGTTGGCAACATCGGCACCTGATAAAGATACCGATGGTGACGGAATTCCGGATTACAGGGATCTCGATTCAGATGGTGATGGAATACCGGATAACATGGAAGGTGGTGTTGCCGATTGTGATAATGATGGTATAAAGGATTTCCAGGATCTGGCTCTTGAACCCCAGTTTCAAACTCAGCCGATCGATCGGGCAATCTGTAGCCTGACAGGTACTACTTTTGGTGTAACAGTCAGTGGCGCCGGCCTTTCTTACCAGTGGCAGGTAAACGAGGGCAATGGGTTTGTCGACCTGGCCGACAACGCGGTGTACACCGGTTCACAAAGCAATACGCTCACTGTTGCGAATGCGACAATAGGTTTGACGGGCTATGAATATCGGTGTGTTGTCAATTCTTCCACCTGTGTAACAACGGCGACTTCAAGTGCCGCAAAGCTTACGATCAATGTCACTCCGCCTCCGGCAATAGTAAACCCTATTTATGAGCTGTCATCCACGCCTCAGAGTCTCAGTGCAAATGTTACAGGCTCTGGTTTGCTATATTATTTGGTGGCTTCTGGTGGAACAGGTTCGGCAATGGCACCTACGCCGTCTACCGCATCCGTTGGAACACAGGAGCACTGGGTAACGCAAACGCTGGACGGATGCGAATCCGAAAGGGCTAAAATCACCATTACAGTTACATTGCCAAACGAAATTTTCGGGGCATCAACTAACAAGGCTGCCTATTTTCCTGTGGATGCAGTTATTGATGATCAAATTGTAATTTCAGGTAGTGGAACAATTACCAATCCGAAGGTTTCGATCGCGTCTGGGTTTCAAGCCGGCGACGTGTTGGCCTATTCCGGTGCATTACCGGGAGGCATAACAAAAGCATACAATAGCACAACAGGTACGTTGAGCTTTACGGGCTCCGGAAATGCAGCAACATGGCAAGCGATTTTCCGCGCCATCACCTTTACATCAGCTTCTGTTAATACGGGGGACCGGGAGATCAATTTTATGATCGGTGATGCCATTAGCCTTACCGTGGATGGCAAACCTCACTATTACCAGTATATTCCAGGCTCTACGAATTGGAACAATGCAAAAACAAATGCGGCAACCAAATCCTTGTTTGGGTTAACAGGATATCTGGCTACCATAACCTCGCAGGAAGAAAATGATTTCATCAGATCAAAACTTCAAAGCGATGGATGGGTAGGTGGGTCAGACGATTATACTCATGTCAATGCGGCGTTGGGCAGCAGTACATTTGCAAATCAAAGTGCAGTGGAAGGAAAGTGGTATTGGGTGACTGGACCTGAAAAAGGTACGCCGATATCTGTTAACAATGGATCGCCACAAAGTGTGAACGGTTCGTATATGAACTGGAATCCAAATGAACCTAACAATTCCGGGAATGAGCATTACTTGCAACTTTTTTCCGCACAGAATGGAAGGTGGAATGACCTGGGGTCCGGAAGTATTCTTTCAGGCTATGTAGTTGAGTTCGGTGGTTACGGCAATGACCCGGAACTTAAGATCAAGCATGCCAGAACGTTACAGTTTGATCCGCGCCCTACTGTTGCGCTTACAACAACGGCATCGACACACGTTAATCAGCCTTTCACAGTAACATTTACTTTCAGTGAAACAGTTACAGGCTTCGACGTGAATGATATTTCCGTAACCAACAGCACTAAATCCGATTTTACAACGGTAAGCAGTTCAATTTATTCAGTGCTTATTACGCCGGCGTCAGATGGTGAGGTTCGGATAAGCCTGGCTTCGGATGTATGCGAAGACGCAATAGGCACAGGAAATGCCTCTTCTGCCATTCTTATTCGCCACTACGATGCGACGAAACCGACTGTTGTTTTAACCACGTCGGCAACAAATCCAACTAACCAGGATTTCACTACTACGTTTACGTTTAGCGAATCCGTTACAGGATTTGCGCTGGGAGATATATCGGTTACCAATGGAAATAAATCTTCGTTCATTATAAATAGCCCTACCGTTTACACAGTCGTTATAACTCCTGATGCAGATGGAGAAGTTAAAATCGAAGTGGGTGCTGACGTCGCTACCGATGTTGCAGGTAATACAAACACTGCATCTGCTGCATTAACACGGCAGTATGATGGCACAAAACCCAAGGTAAGCATATCGACCCTTGCGGCTAACCCAGGAAACCAACCCTACACGGTTACCATTACCTTTGATGAGCCGGTTACAGCCTTTGACGCAGCCGATGTGAGCGTGTCCAACGGAACAAAATCTTCATTCGTTGCGAACAGCACATTGGAATATACTTTGTTGATTACTCCGGCAGCAGATGGTGCCGTGACTGTGGAGGTACCTGCAGGAAGCGCCGTTGACGCAGCTGGCAACCAGAATGAAGTATCCAATTCACTACATCATTTACATGATCACACGAAACCAACGGTAGTATTATCCACTACGGCAGGAACGGTTATAAATCAATCATACAATGTGACTTTTACATTTAGTGAGTCGGTAACTGGTTTTGACATTGCGGATATCACCGTCATTAATGGAAGCGCTTCTGCTTTCACGGCGATTAGCGGTAATGAATACGCCGCTCTCATTACGCCGGCGTCCGAAGGTGATGTAACTGTTGAGCTCGCCGAAAATCTTTCGTCCGATGCTGCTCAAAATGGGAACGTTGCATCCAACAAACTGATCCAGGAATATGATATAACCAGTCCGTCAGCATCTATAATTTCGGTTGCAGCGGAAAATATTAACGCAGCATTTACAATTACGGTAGCATTTACTGAGAATATTGCAGGATTTGTCCTTAGTGACGTGAACGTTACAAATGGAACTGCCTCTTTGTTCACGATTGTGGATGCCTCAACTTTCACAGTGCTGATTACACCATCATCGGACGGCGAAGTGACAATCAGCGTTCCTTTAAATGCTGCTGTAGACGCCGCCTCAAACGGCAGTGAGGCTTCTGCAGTATTTACCCGGAATTACGATGCAACCAAACCTGCGGTTACGTTGTCTTCTACGGCTCAAGACCCGACGAACGAGGACATCAATGTCGTGTTTTTATTCAACGAAGCGGTCACAGGATTCGGCGAAGATGATATTACAGTTACGAATGGCAGCACATCATCCTTTAGTGCGATTAGCGCTATGGAGTATACGGTCACCGTCAGCCCGCAGGCAGATGGGGAGGTAAGTATCCGGCTTGTGCCGGATAAAGCAATTGATATTGCTGGCAATGGAAATGAAGCCTCAGCTACTTTGAAGCGTCAATATGATGCCACGAAACCGGCCGCAACCCTGTCCACCTTAGCTCCCGGTGTAGTTAACGAGCCTTATACCGTTGCAATCACATTCAGTGAGGTAGTGACCGGTTTTGATATTGAAGATATTCAGGTGAGCAATGGTAGTGCATCCGGCTTACTAGCAATAAGTGGTACGCATTACACTGCACTCATTACACCAACAATAGATGGTGAGGTAGGCGTTTCAATACCGGTTGATGTAGCCGTCGACGCTGCAACAAATGGCAATAGTGCTTCGACAACCTTATCACGCACATACGATGTCACATTGCCTACGGCGGTGCTATCGACAACTGCTCCCGGTGCGATCAACCAACCATATCTCGTGACTTTCACGTATAGTGAAGACGTTACAGGATTTGATATTTCAGATGTAATGGTAACAAATGGATCTGCTTCCGCTTTCAAAGCTATAAGCGGCTCGGAATACGCAGTGTTGATTACGCCTTTGACAGATGGCGAAGTGAAGGTTGCAATTGATGACGATAGCGCGAAGGATGCCGCAGGGAATGGCAATAAGGAATCGGATTCTCTGATACGTGAATATGACATCACACGACCTTCCGTTACAGTTACATCCAATGCTGCTGATCCTACCAATGGGCCAATTCAATTAGCAGTGTTGTTTAGTGAAGCGATTACTGGATTTACTGCCGATGATATTATAATTAATAATGGTAGTGTTTCATCCTTTGTCAAAGTAAGTGATAATGAATATGCTGTTACTGTAGTCGCCGCAATAGATGGAAAGGTGGCCGTTGAGATCGGATCAAATTTGTTAGTGGATGCCGCTACCAATGGAAACGACTCCTTTACAGGCTTTGAACGCATGTACGACGGTACATTGCCAGGCGGATATGAGGTAACATTTGAAGTACCGGAGGTAAATGCGGCCAACGTGAAGGATATTTCTTTCCAGGTTCTTGGTGCTGAGCCGGGTACAACATTCCATTATTCTATTGTAGGAAATGACGGATCAACCATTCAGGGTAGCGCTACCGTTGTTAATGGATCTTTTAACATTGACGGACTTGATTTGAGTAGTCTGCCCGATGGTGAATTGAATCTGACATTTTATCTTGAAGATGAAGCTGGAAACAAAGGTGAAACGACCTCTGCTAGTATTATAAAGGTAACAAGGAACATTGTTTCCGTCACCACACCCGTGGACATCCAGGTGCCGATACGCACCGGCTTTGACGCAATAGAATTGCCGGCCACCGTGGAGGTCATCTATTCCACCGGCGAAAGAGCGCTGATCCAGGCAATATGGGAAAATGCCGGGTACGACGGAATTGTCGCAGGGGAGTACCAACTGACAGGAAAATTGATTTTGGCTGACGGTACCACCAACCTCGGCAATATGGACGTTACCCTAACGGTGGTAGTTAACCAGAATATTGCGCCCACAGCAATCGCGCTTAGCAGCCATTCATTCCATCCTTCAATCACCGTGGAGGAAAGTATCGGACAGTTTACAACCGACGATGCTGATGATACACAACTTGTGTATGAACTGGTAGCAGGAGCGGGCGACGAGAACAACAATCTGTTCATTATTGACGGGGACAAACTGTATCTTAATGATAATCATGGTCTCTCGGGTATAACGATACTTACAGTCCGTGTTAGAAGCACAGACCCGTATGGTAACACGATAGAATCAGTCTTCACATTGGAAAAGACGGGATATAACCAGGTCAATATTGAAATTCCCAATACATTTTCACCCAATGGAGATGGAATCAATGATACATGGATTCCGAAGGAACTCAGGTACTACAATGATGTTGTCGTAGAGGTGTTTGATCGCTCAGGTGTACCGTTGTACAAGACAACAAACCCTGAGCTTGGATGGGATGGTCGTTCGAATGGAGGAAGTGTTTTAGAAGGACCGTTTTTCTACATCATTCATATCAACGACTTGAATGTCATAAAAAAAGGTGTTCTCATAAATGTAAAATAATAAAGTGATAGTTCACCGAACGAATTCCGGACTCCCATCACTCATTCATAACTTTAAAAAATTACTACGTGAAAAATATATTACTCGCTTCATTACTGCTTATCGTCTATTCCGGTACCCAAGGCCAAAGCCGAAAGCATGCTTCAAATTTCTCCATGTTTCAGCAGTATTATAATCCAGCCTTCACCGGGTTTAAAGGATCCATGGTTAAGGCCTATTACAGAAATCAGTGGGCAGGGTTTGAGGGTGCTCCAAAAACAATGTTTATCTCCGGTGAAGTGAACCTGGCGGACTTCCGAGGCGATGCAACTTCCGAGGGAGACCAGCCGGTTGCCAAAGCGGGTATCCAGCATAGCGTTGGCTTGTCTATTCTTCATGACACATTCGGACCATTTGTCGAAAATCAGATTTTTGCCAGCTACAGATCAATGGTCAACATCACTGAAAAAGTTCGCTTGCAGGCCGGAGGAGCAATCGTTTTCCACGCGCAAACATTGGATGGAAGTAAATTGACTTCTGGAGAAGCGAGTGATCCGTCATTGCAGCGTTATCTAAACCAAACCAGCAAGTCGGGACGGCTGGATTTTAACATAGGCCTTGCGTTGAGTGGTCAGGACTTCTATGCAGGATATGCCATGCAAAACATCCGCGGTGGTTTGGGTGGACACAAGAATGACTTTTTTAGAAACAATAGCAAGATACATTATATCGTTCAGGGAGGATATCGAAGGGCTATGTCCGACAAATTGGGGCTTATTTTTAATGGATTGTTCCGCTTCGATAATCAGTTAAAAGAAACAATCGAAGGACAGGTGAAAGGAGTTTTTTACAATACGGCGTGGATGGGAATTGGCTACAGGGCGTCGCTTGCCTATACCCTTAACGTTGGTTTCAGGATGAAGCAGTTTCAAATTGGATATTCCTACGAAATGCCTACGGGCGACGCACAGATGACCGGCAGCGGGACGAATGAAATTATGGTGACATATGATCTTCAAAAGATCGTTCATCCCAGGCTTACCAGGATTATGTCGATATGGTAGTCGTACTAAATGGGTAGACGATACCCATGGACCAAACTATAAGATCGCCTGATAGCTACTCTTTGAAACCATCTTGTCGGTTATCAGTTATAAAGAAGCGCTTGCATTTATTATAAAGGAATGGGAACAGATTTCCCGGAGAGTGCATTTAAGTATTCTTTTCTTGACGATTCATACGACAGGCTCCATAGATCAGAGGAAAAGACAGGGGTTTTAATGATTTCTTTTTCCTGCCTCGCGATCTTTGTCGCATGTGAGTCCAGTTATTTTTTTGATCTCAGGACTTTTAGTGGCAATTCCTTGCTTTCTTCACCGTAGGATATCACGCTTATAAAGCATCGCTCAGCAATCCCGCCCAGGTACTGCGGGTGGTATGAACAAAATTTTGTTGTTCATGACTTAAGTTTTTGGTTTTTTACCACACTCCAATTGTTGGCAGCACAGCAAATGCAATTATGACCTTAAATCACGAAGAAAAATTTACGTGGTATTGTTCGTGCCCTAAATGGTTGATCCGCATCCTCCATTGGTTTTCTGCAGGTCAGTGATTTCAAGACATTCTATTTTATTGTTGCTTTTTTTGATCCCTTAGCCTTTTTATTAAAACCAGGCAAAGCCTCAACCAGTATTCGAATTTAGTGTATGACTTATAACCCACGTCAGTCACATAACAATAGCCCTTAGTCGTCGCCCTCGCATGATCATAGGCTCAAACTCAACTCTTTCTGCAATCTCGCGGTCAAGGATGGGATCGTACCGGCACATGAGATTCTCGCTACTCACATTTACGCACATCTTGCCATTCACCAGGTATGCAAGGCTGCAGAACGTTTTTTTTTCCTCAATCCTTAAATTTTTAAGAGACTGAAGACGTCCCCTCAGCCGATCTGCTAATTCCTCCCGGTACGCCATTTTTTTCTCCGCTAAAATTGATATGTCTCAACGTTATGCCCGATAACTTTACGCGGACTATATTAGTTTTAAAAATCAACTCGCCATGAAGCCAGCCTATCTTTTATTAACTTTCCTGGTATTGATGACAAACTGTAAAAAACCGACAACAGATTCCACCCCAGATACCTCTACTGAAGGCGGACTTGCCGCACAGCTTTGGACATTTCGATACGACCTGGAAAAGGATGTTCCTGGCACATTAAAAAGAATCAAAGACCTCGGCATCAACTATGTTGAAGGATTTGATGCTCCCTATATCGTTGGTGATCCGGATAAATTTAAATCAGAGCTTGACGCTGCAGGATTAAAGATGTTCGCTCTTCACTGGAACGAACTGAATGACTGGCGCAAAGATCCATCTGTAATCCTTAACACAGCCAAAAAGTTGGGAGCACAATATACTGGAATAGCCTGGTTAAAGATTGTAAAAGAAGATACAGTTACACTGGAGGTGGTGAATGAAGCAGCAGACATCCTCACGAAAGCATGTCCACAAGCGAAAGCTGCAGGCCTCCAGCTTTACTACCATATTCACGGATATGAGTTACAGCCAATGGAAGGTCAGAAAACATTCTTCGATAGTTTCGTAGACCGCATTGACAAGGCTTGTGTTCGTCTTGAGGCCGATATATTCTGGGTTGCCTATGCCGGTCAGGACCCCGTGAAGTTCATGGAACAATATAAAGATGGTGTGGAATTGCTTCACATCAAAAATATGGCAAATCACGTATCGACAGGCGTCTTCACAGGTGCGGATTTTATGCCCCCCGACATGCCTGCGAATAATTGGGTCCCTCTTGGCAAAGGTCAAATCGATTATAAGTCGGTGTTTGAGAAAGGCAAAGAGATCGGGGTAAAATGGTATATCCTTGAGATGGATAAGTACGATGGGGATGTGTACGCGGCAGTTGATTCGTCATTGACCTACATTAAGGCTGAAAAGTTAATGGAGTAAGTTTTGATCCCATCCATCCTGAGCCTTGGCCCCACGTTTAGTGTCTTACGTAGACACGTTTAGTCATGCGCAGCAGCGAAGGATCCCCATCACACTCATGCGTTCTTCCTGTACAATTGTACGTTTGCAGCAATCAGTGAGCACACCGCTATTATTTGCACGGACTGTGTTAAAATGTAACGTACCTATAGATAGCGCATAGGCGACCTGGTGCGCGAGAATTAATTCACGGCATACTATTGACTTGCTGCAACCCTATGCTTTATATTGCGCATACTTTGACATTATATGTATTTTAGAATGTAAAAAACGCAAAAACAGCCACAAAAATGATTTCTAAGAACCTAACTGCTGCCTCGACGAAGCCTCTGATACTTGGAATTCTGAAAGGGGGGCGCTCATATGGTTATCTCATAATCAAAAGAATCAGGGAGTTGTCAGGCGGCAAAATCCTCTATTCGGACGGAATGCTTTACCCTGTATTGCACCGACTAGAGAAAGAAGGGCTGATCAGTTCCGATTGGACCCTGGACGAAGGTTCGAAGCCAAGAAAGTATTATCAAATCACTGAAGCCGGAAAGAAAGCTCTAATAATTGAGCAACAACAATGGCAGCAGGTAACGGCTGTGCTACACGCACTTTGGGATATCAAATCAACTAACATATAACCTATGTTCGATCGGGAGAAAGCAGTGAGCGCATGGCTCAGAAAGTTCAGACGTCATCGTGCATTTGATGACGGCTCATTACGCGAAATGGAACTTCACCTTCGCGATCACATGGACGATCTGGTCGCAGACGGCGTTCCGGAAAATGAAGCATTTGAACGGGCAGTCAAAGCATTCGGCGATATCACCGATGTTGCCCGCGACGAACTTCAGAATGCCCGTCCTGCTACGAAACGTCTTTTCATGTGGCGACAAACCATGATCGGGAGCTATTTTAGGATTGCCATGCGGAATATCACTAAGCAACCTTTCCTTACCTTTCTCAACACGTGCGGTTTGGCGATCGGAATTAGCGGCGCTCTCCTAATAGCGCTTTTCATATACGATGAGTTATCTTTTGACCGAATGTTTTCCGATGCCGGTCGTATTTACCGCATCAACATTGACAATCGGTCCAATGGTGAAACCAGTGCGTATGCTGCTGCACCTGGTCCTATGGCCGCTGTGCTAAAAGAAGACTGCCCACCAGTTGAATTGGTAACACGCTTTCGCAACGTTGCTGGCGTTATGCTGCGACAAGCGGATGGGTCACTCAACAATAAAGAGCGGAACGTAACAGCCGTTGACAGTTCGTTTTTCATGATGTTCGGTCTGGAACTGCTTGAAGGTAATTCGCGCACCGCGTTAAAAGAACCGAATACTATGGTGCTGACAGAATCGGCTGTCAAGCGTCTCTTCGGCACGGTCGACGCGATCGGCAAAAGTCTCATAATGGATAATGAAAAGACGCTTGTTGTCACCGGAATAATGAAAGATCCGCCGACCAACTCCTTTCTCAGAAATCACGGTGTATTCATTTCTCTTACGAGCTATGAGGACGAAAAAACAACGGCGTGGAATACGTGGTATTTCCCCACATTCGTCAAGCTCAGGCAGGATGCACGTGGCCAGGATCTCGATCGTTTCCTTGCTACGGTTAGAGACAAGTATCTCATTCCCTGGGCAATGACCTTTGTACCGGGACTAACTTTGGAAAATGCCCGGGCAACCGATAGGGAAACGGGTGATTATATGCGGTTCACTTCAATGCCACTAACCGACATTCATTTGCATTCGATTGACCGCGAGGGCGAGTTTAGTCCCAACAGTGATATTGAAAATGTATATATCATGGCAGTCATTGGTTTGTTCCTTATCGTGCTGGCATCCGTAAATTTCATGAACCTTACGACGGCGCATTCCCTTACCAGGGCTAAGGAGGTAGGTATTCGAAAAACACTTGGTTCCAGCCGTTTTGCTATTATCAAACAATTTCTCGCCGAGTCTACTTTGGCATCATTTCTTTCGTTAGCACTTTCTATAGGAATTTCTGCTGTAGCCTTACCGTTGTTCAATCAGCTTTCAGAGAAAGAAATTAGTATGCCCTTTACCAACCCTCTTTTTTGGTTGTCACTTTTGATAGCAGGTATTGTTCTCAGCTTAGTTGCGGGTAGTTATCCAGCGCTTTTTATGTCACGCTTTGTACCTTCCCGCGTACTGAAACGGGGTGTTGATGGTGTCGGTGGCGGACGTGTACGGGATGCGCTGATAGTATTTCAATTTTCCGTGTCACTCTTTTTGATCGTTAGTACGTTGGTGGTTTTTAATCAGGTGAATTATATCCGACAAAAGGATCTTGGTTTTCAAAAGGACCAGGTGCTCGTAATCGACGATGTCAAGGCAGTGGGAAACCAGGTAGAATCCCTGCGCAACGAAATAAAACGAATCGCGACGGTGGACAACGTCTCGCTTAGCAGTTACTTGCCTACCCCGTCAGCCCGTGGTGGGACAACCTATTTTCTGGAGGGTGCGATCGGTAGTGAGAATTTTGAATCGGAGCGAGCAATGATTATTGAAAATTGGATGGTCGACTATGACTACATTCCAACCCTTAACCTACAAATGGTAGCAGGCAGAAACTTCGATCGGAAATTTGGCGCTGATTCTTCCGCAATAATTCTGAATGAGTCTCTAGCAAAACTTTTGGCTGCAACGCCTCAAGCGGCAATTGGCCTTCGCATGACCGATGATTTCCATCGCCCCGACAAAGAGAATATGAAGTATTTTACTGTGGTCGGTGTAGTGAAAAACTTTCATTTTGAATCGTTGCGTAACGACATCGATGCACTCGCTCTGGTCCTGGGTAAGAACGCGGATAAAATGATGATCCGGTTGAACGCTGAAGAATTGCCCGATGCGATAGGGCGAATCGCACAATTATGGAATAAGGTCGCATCAGGGCACCCTTTCACCTATTATTTTATGGATGATTCGTTCCATGATACATACCACGCAGAACTACGCCTTGGAAGAATATTTATGACGTTCACACTTTTGTCAATTATCATAGCCTGTCTGGGCTTGTTCGGGTTAGCGACCTTTACCGCTGAAAGACGTTCCAGGGAAATTGGGATAAGAAAGGTAATGGGCGCGAGCACCTCACACATAGCCTATAGGTTGTCATTTCATTTCCTTAAGCTCGTAGCGATTGCTACAGTTTTATCACTTCCCTTAAGCTGGCTTGTGATGAACGATTGGTTACAGAATTTCTCCTATAGGGTGGATATTGGTATTTGGACTCTGGGGGCCGCTGCTTTGATCGTTGCATTTATCTCTTTGGCGACGGTAAGCTACCAGAGTATACGAGCCGCGTTGGCTAATCCTGTTAAAAGTTTGCGCACCGAATAGAAAAGTTTTACAACCAGGGAGCCAAAGGGCCAAATTCGTTTACCTATCCCTGAAGAGGCCAATGCTTAGTTGTTTATTTTTGTCGTGCCGACAGGACAGGTGAGGGCAAGATCTTATCTGCAATATACCCGTCTCTATAATATCTCTTATCTGCATTTAATTTTTCCTTATTGCAGCGATGTCGTCTGGCAATTGCTCATATCTGATCTTTAGTGCTGGAAACTTTTGCTCATGCAATCAATTGAGATATATTTAACCGAAATACACCTTATGCTGAATAGAATAAACTACAAGCTTGCTGTACTCGTTTTTGGAATTGTTTTTTCTTCCTGTACACAGGTAAATTCTCCAAAACAGAAGGAAGAAACAGGTATCGCGTTTCGCGCACCAGCCTATCCGTTGATTACCATCGATCCATATACGAGTGCATGGTCCACTACAGATCAGCTATTTGATTCTCCGGTAAAGCACTGGACGGGAAAGAACTATTCTTTGATCGGTGCGCTCCGCGTTGACGGAAAAACATATCGCTTTCTTGGGAAGGAAGAGATTCCACTTCAACCTGTAGTACCTAATGCTAAGCATGAGGCGTGGGATGGGAAGTATGTAACCAATTCGCCTGTCAAGGGATGGGAGAAACCGGCTTTCAATGATGCATCATGGAACAACGGCAAAGCCGGATTTGGAACACCAA